>JACRGO010000191.1 GCA_016212295.1 Nitrospinota bacterium
AAGAGATGGGTCGACAGCACCGTGTGTATGGACATGAGTGAGCTGTCCATTGTCATGTTCATGCTGGTGGTTGTTCTGATGGGTATTTGGATGATCAGTCATATTTAGGCCCTTCCCTATATTCTTTCTTAAACAGATAACCATTGATTATTAGGTCAATTTGACTTGATAAATTGATAATTGTCGATAAATATGGCATTATTGCGCTGTCCTGTAATCACCTCTTTCGTCACCCTCCTTTCTCCAGTGAGAGGGCACATGGCAGACTCGAAAAAACGTAAAATTCTCGATGAACTCAGCGACTTCATGCGGCTGCGCCACTACTCCATTCACACTGAAAGAGCCTATTGTGACTGGATCAGGCGCTTCATCCGCTTCCACAACATGACGAAGCGAGAAGACATCCACGGCGAGGAAGAAAAGAAAATCGAATCCTTCCTTACCCATCTCGCCAGTGAAGAAAATGTCGCCCCGGCCACTCAGAATCAGGCCATGAATGCATTGATCTTTTTGTACAGACGATTCCTCAAAACGCCTCTGGACAAGGAGATCGATGCCGTCCGTTCCCGAAAGAAAACCAATGTCCCCGAAGTACTCACCCGTGAGGAAGTGAGTGGCATACTCTCCCTCATGCACGGAACACCGCAACTCGTCACCAAGCTGCTGTATGGCAGCGGCCTCAGGATCATGGAAGCGGTCCGGCTTCGTGTCAAGGATATTGATTACGGTTACAAGCAGATCACGGTCCATTCCGGCAAGGGCGCCAAGGACCGGGTGACTCCTTTGCCTGCTGCCCTTGTTCCCCTGCTCGAAAATCACCTTGAGCGGGTTCGCCTGCTCAACGAGAAAGACCTTCAGGCCGGTTTTGGCGAAGTCTATATGCCCCATGCCCTGGCGAAGAAGTATCCCGGCGCTCAGCGTGAATGGATCTGGCAGTATGTCTTTCCCTCCCGTGATCTGTCAGCCGACCCCAGGGCCGACGGCAAAGTGCGCCGCCATCATGTCGATCCGAGCGTCATCAACAAGGCCATCAAGGCCGCCGCCAGGCAAAGAGGAATCAGCAAGAAAGTAAGCGCCCATACTTTCCGGCACAGCTTTGCCACCCATCTGCTGCAACGCGGCACGGATATCCGCACCATTCAGGCATTGCTAGGGCACAAGGACGTAACTACGACCATGATTTATACCCATGTCCTGGCCCAAGGTGGCTATGGGGTCAAGAGTCCGCTCGATGACCTGCTGTAAAACCGCCTGCAACAAATTTATAGAGAAGCAATTCCCGCGCTCCGCCTGATTGAAAATATCTTGGTCAACGGCCAGGATATAGGCGATAATGGCCGGCTGCTGCTTGCCCATATTGTCCACCAATTCAGGAACCTGCCACGGCGCCATGCCGCCGACTTCTTTCCAGGTGTTTTCAACGATATGAGAAGGCATTGGGTTCATGGCAATGTTTTGCTTAATGGGCGCGAAAAAATAACTTCACATTTTTGCATTCATCTTCAGCCCATCTTTGGCCGATCCACAATCGCGAAATCCTATACTAAATCTAAACGCAATAATTGTAAAGTTATTTTTTCGCGCCCATTAAATATTAGAGACCGTACCAATTTAGTAACAGCTTATCGGTTAAATTCTTGCTGGTGGAGAGTTTTCTATCTATTTTGCTTCATGCAAAGCTAGTCAAGAACGCAAAGACCCTTCGGCAGGCTCAGCGGCGGGCCTTAGCCCTTCCCATGGTACTCCTGAAGGCTTTTAACGCCTGCCTCCTTTTCGCGCATGGCCTCGATGGCTCCCGCTGTGGCTATGCCGCCTTGTATGGTGGTGCAGCAGGGGATGTTCCTGTGCAAGGCGTTTCTGCGGATGGCGAAAGAATCCAGCAGCGCCTGTTTTCCCAAGGTGGTGTTTATAATGAGGTCGATCTTACCCTCATGGATCATGTCCACCACGTGAGGGGAGCCTTCCTTTACCTTATTAACCAGGAGACTTGAAATATTCGCCGCTGATAAGGCCGCGTGCGTGCCCTTGGTGGCCACGATCTCAAACCCCAGGGCCGAAAGCCTCCGCGCCACGTTCACCGCCCCGTGCTTGTCCTCGTCCCTCACGCTGATAAAGACCCGCCCCTTGGAAGGGATTTTGTAGCCGGCGGCGAATTGCGATTTTCCGAAGGCGCGGCCAAACGAGGAATCAATCCCCATGACCTCGCCGGTTGACTTCATCTCAGGCCCCAGGACCGTGTCTATCCCCGGGAATTTGATGAAGGGGAAGACCGACTCTTTGACAGCGAACATTGGAGGGACTATCTCCTTGGTGAAACCGAGTCCGGAAAGCTTCATGCCCGCCATGACCTTGGCCGCCAGCTTGGCAAGCGGCGCGCCTATGGCCTTGCTCACAAAGGGAATGGTCCGTGACGCCCTGGGATTTACTTCCAGGACGTAAATCTCCCCCTTGTGGATCGCGAATTGGATGTTGATCAGTCCAATGACCTTCAACTCCCTGGCCATGGCTATGGTCTGGCTCCTGATTTCGTCCGCTATCATTGGAGAGATGGAATAGGGAGGGAGGGAGCAGGCGCTGTCGCCTGAATGGACACCGGCCTCCTCTATATGCTCCATGATTGCGCCTATTACGACTGTTTCGCCGTCCGAGATGGCGTCAACATCTATTTCAATGGCGTCCTGAAGAAACTTGTCTATGAGGATGGGATGGTCGGGTGACGCCTCCATGGCATGGACCATATAACGCTCCAGTCTCTCATGGTCGTACACTATCTCCATGGCGCGGCCGCCAAGCACATAGGAGGGCCTGACCACCACGGGATATCCGATCCGTTCCGCTATCCTTCGCGCCTCCTTGTACGACGTGGCGGTCCCGTTGTCAGGCTGTTTAAGATTCAGGAAGTGAAGCATTTCCTTGAATTTCTCTCTGTCTTCGGCCCGGTCGATGCTCTCCGGCGAGGTGCCGAGGATCCGCACCCCGGCCTTTTGCAGCGGAACTGTGAGCTTGAGCGGGGTCTGGCCCCCGAATTGGACGATGACGCCATAAGGCTTCTCCAACTCAACGATGTTCATGACGTCCTCGAAGGTCAGGGGCTCGAAATACAGCCTGTCCGAGGTATCGTAATCCGTGCTCACGGTTTCGGGATTGCAGTTGACCATGACCGACTCTATGCCCATTTCCCTCAGGGCAAAGGAGCCGTGGACGCAGCAGTAGTCGAATTCAATGCCCTGGCCTATGCGGATGGGTCCGCCTCCGAGGATCATCACCTTTTTTCTGTCAGTTGGACCGGCCTCGCATTCCTCTTCATAAGTGGAATAGAGGTAAGGGGTGTGGGCCTCGAATTCAGCGCCGCAGGTGTCAACCCTTTTGAATACAGGCAGGACGCCGTGGCGCTTTCTCAAGCGGCGCACCTCGTCTTCCTTGCTTTCCACGAGTTTGGCGATGCGTCTGTCTGAAAATCCGAGCCTCTTCAGTCTCCTCAAAAGTCCGGCGTTTAAAATATTCGGGACTTCAGCAGGGCTGTATCTCTCATGCAACGGGGCAAGTTGTTCCCTGAGCCCGCTCTCCGCCTCGACTATTTCCAATATATTGTCCAGGAACCAGGGGTCTATCCTGGTGGAGGAATGGACCTCCTCCGCGTTCATACCAAGGCGGAAGGCGTCAGCCACATACCAGAGCCGTTCCCAGTTCGGGACCTCCAGTTTTTTAAGGACAGCCTCCTTTTTTTCCTCCAGGGAAAGGCCTTCGGTTTCAGAGACCCTGGGCTCCAGCCCGTAACTGCTGATCTCCAGGGACCGCAGGGCCTTTTGCATGGACTCCTTGAAGGTCCTGCCGATTGACATCACCTCGCCCACTGATTTCATTTGGGTGGTCAGGGTCTGGTCGGCGCCCTGGAATTTCTCAAAGGCAAAGCGGGGAAATTTCACCACGCAGTAATCTATGGTTGGCTCGAAGGAGGCAGGGGTCTCCCTTGTGATGTCGTTGGGGATTTCGTCAAGGGTGTAGCCGACCGCTAGCTTTGCCGCGATCTTGGCTATGGGAAATCCCGTGGCCTTGGAGGCCAGGGCCGAGCTTCTGGAGACCCTGGGATTCATTTCTATGACCACGAGTTCGCCGTTCTTGGGATCAACTCCAAACTGGATGTTCGAGCCCCCGGTCTCCACGCCTATTTCGCGGATGATATCGATGGCGGCGTTCCTCATGATCTGGTATTCCTTGTCGGTCAAGGTCTGGGCCGGCGCCACTGTGATGCTGTCTCCGGTGTGCACCCCCATCGGGTCAAAGTTTTCTATGGAGCAGATGATAACAACGTTGTCCTTTGTGTCCCGCATGACCTCAAGCTCGTATTCCTTCCAGCCGATGACTGACTCCTCGATGAGGGCGGTCCCTTCCGGGCTTTGCTGGATGGCCCAGTCGATGCACTCCTCGAACTCCTTAAGATTGCGCGCCACGCTTCCGCCTGTCCCTCCGAGCGTAAAGGAAGGACGGATGATCAGCGGATAAGGGATGTTTTTTATTATCTCAAGGCCCTCGGCCTTGGAGCGCGCGTAACCGCTGTTCGGGACCCGCAGTCCTATCCTTTCCATGGCCTGCTTGAACAGGTTCCTGTCCTCTGACTTCAGGATGGCCTCCAGCTTGGCCCCTATCATCTCCACCTTGTATTTTTCCAGGACCCCGTTTTTGGCCAGGGCGATCCCTATGTTCAGTCCGGTCTGTCCCCCAAGGGTGGGGAGGAGGGCGTCCGGCCTCTCCCGTTCAATGATCATTTCCACGACCTGGGGGTTGATCGGTTCGATATAGGTCCTGTCGGCAAGGTCAGGGTCGGTCATGACAGAGGCCGGATTGCTGTTTATGAGCACCACCTCGAAGCCTTCCTCCTTGAGGGCCTTGCATGCCTGGGTTCCGGAGTAATCGAACTCCGCCGCCTGGCCTATGACTATGGGGCCTGACCCCACGAGCAGTATTTTCTTGATGTCGGTTCTCTTGGGCATGAGATTTTACAGGGATTAAAAGAAATTATAATTGTTAATAAAATAAAAGGAACCCAGGGAACATGCGCCTTTTTCCAAAATTCCAGGACTTGGCGTTTTTCTGGAGGGGGAGATACTCGGCGTGTTTAGTATATGATAACGGGTTGCGGGACAAAAAACAATTTGGCGTTTGTCCGCTCTAAAATTTGGCTTCCAATTTTTTAAAAGAAAAAGGAGCCGCCTGAAGGCGGGACTATGAACCAGGAAAACCGAAAACAGGATTTGCGTTCAGGCGCTAGTTGGAAACCGGGGGTCCTGCCCCCTGAAACAGGTGGTTTCATTGACTTTTTCAGTTGAAACTGATATAAAATACAGTTTCCCTTTAATGGGAATCGGCGTTTTTTAGGGGTTTTAGGGATCAGGCGGCCTTTTAGAAGCAATCCTCCCGGATCAGAAAGTTTTTTCCCTTCCTTAAAAATTAAAGCAAAGGCCTATGAACCACTAATGGACACGAATTTACACTAATTGCTCCTAAAGGTCAAAAAGAGTGTTTTTATGAAATATTCGTGTTGACTAGTGTTAATTCGTGGTTCCAGGTTTTCATTAATCGATTTGCGAAGCTATGTTCTAAATCAGAGACATTGCATTGGCAAGGTTTTGGTTTAGGTGATTTTGCCATTTATAGGAAATAAATTTTGTTTGAAAGTCTGTCGGAAAAACTGGAAGCCGGATTCAAGAAGCTAAGGGCAAGGGGAAAGTTGTCCGAGTCCGACGTGAAAGAGGCATTGCGGGAGGTCCGCATCGCCCTTTTGGAGGCAGACGTCAGCTACGGGGCAGTGAAGGCTTTCATCGGAAACATCCAGGAAAAGGCGGTCGGGGAGTCGGTCCTGAACAGCCTGACCCCGGGCCACCAGGTAATAAAGATCGTCCACGACGAACTGGTCGAATTGCTGGGAGGCGCTCAGAGCAAGTTAACGGTGGCTTCATCGCCGCCCACTATCATCATGCTGGTGGGGTTACAGGGGTCTGGAAAGACCACCACTGCCGGTAAACTGGCCAGGCAATTCAAGAAGGAAGGGACGCTGCCCCTGCTGGTCCCGGCGGACGTGCAGCGTCCAGCCGCCATCCACCAGTTAAAAACCCTGGGCAAGGAGCTTGGGATCGATTGCTTCGAGACCGGCAGCATGGACCCTGTGGAAATCTGCCGCTCGGCGGTGGAAACCGCGAGGAACTCAGGGTATAACCGGGTCATTCTGGACACGGCCGGCAGGCTCCACATAGATGACTCCTTGATGGAGGAATTGAAGAAAATAAAAGGGGCCGCAAGGCCGCATGAAATCCTCTTCGTGGCGGACGCAATGATAGGCCAGGAAGCGGTGAACGTGGGCAAGGGATTCAATGACGCCCTGGATATAAGCGGGGTCATTTTGACCAAGATGGACGGCGACGCAAGGGGAGGCGCGGCCCTTTCCATACGGCACATAACCGGCAAACCAATCAAGCTCATCGGGACCGGAGAGAAGCTCGATAAGCTTGAGCCCTTCCACCCGGACCGCATGGCGGGCCGTATTCTGAATAAAGGGGACGTCATGTCCCTGATTGAAAAGGCCCAGGAAACCATCTCCCAGGAAGACGCCAGGAACCTTGCGGACAAAATACACAAAAACAGCTTTGACCTGGAGGATTTCCTGGCCCAATTCCGGCAAATGAAAAAAATGGGGTCGATGCAAAGCATATTAAAGATGATCCCGGGGATAGGCTCGAAGCTGAAGGACGTCAAGGTGGATGAAAAGGAGTTGGGAAAAACCGAGGCCATTATTTGCTCAATGACCCAAAAAGAGCGGCGCAAGCACACCATCATTGACAGCAGCCGCAGAAAACGCATAGCAAAGGGGAGCGGCACACACGTGGCGGACGTCAACCGGCTCCTCAGACAGTTTGAGCAAACGAAAAAGATGATGAAACAGTTTTCAGACCCCGGCTTCGCGCGAAGGTTGACGCAGGGGAAGGGCGGGTTTCCTTTTTGAAAGGAAAGGAAAAGGAATTTCACCGCGGAGACGCAAAAGACGCGGAGAAAAAAATTGAACATCGATAGAAAACGAAAAGCAAAAAATAAAAAACCGAACATCGAACATCGAACGTCCAACATTGAACGTCGAATGAATAGTATGAGCGTCATGCGCGGTGCGCCATGCGCCTATGACACACAACACATGACGCATGACACAATTAAAACTATAGAGGAGGTGAATAGCAATATGGCGACTGTAATCAGATTAAGACGAGGAGGAAGGAAAAAGAAGCCGTTTTACCATGTGGTGGTCACGGATTCCCGAAGCCCGAGGAACGGACGTTGTATCGAGCAGATCGGGACCTATGATCCTTTGAACGACACAAGCGCGGGCTTCACCTTGGACGCGGACAAGGCGGTTGATTGGTTGAAGAAAGGCGCTCTGCCCTCTGAAAGGGTAAAAAGCCTGATGACTAAATCAGGCGTGATGGAGAAAGCGGCGCAGAAGTAATAACTTGATAGTATAGGAATTTCCCTTTTAAATTTTTAAAATCAAATAGATATATGAGGCACACCCCCCTTGATCCCCCCTTGCCAGGGGGGAATTTTTGAGATATTCCCCCTTAAAAAAGGGGGCTAGGGGGATGTCAATTCTTTAAGGCCCGCCCGAAGGGCTATAAGTTCAATAGGGCGATTTTGTTTTTATTTGATGGAGAATAACGATGAAAGAGCTAGTTGCTTATATGGCCAGGGAACTGGTCGATTTTCCCGAACAGGTGGAAGTCCGCGAGATTGAAGGCGAGAAGACCACTGTCGTGGAGCTGAAGGTGGCCAAGGACGATATAGGCAAGGTCATCGGACGCCAGGGGAAGACGGCCCGGGCCATGAGGAGTATTTTAAGCGCGACCGCCATGAAACAAGGCAAGCGGGCGATGCTCGAGATATTGGAGTAACCCGGCCTGTCATCGTTATCCATAATGCCGATTAAATTCATTGAAATTGGGAAGATTTTTAAGCCTCATGGGCTCAAGGGAGATGTAAAGTTTTATCCTTCTTCTCCCGATCTTTCCCTGTTTGAGGAATTCCCCTTCGTGTATCTCCCGCCGGTTGGAGGAGAAAGGAAGCGGCTTGTTATCACCAAGGTAAAGCCTTGCGGGAAATTCGCGATTCTCCATTTCGAGGGCGTCGATTCCATAGAGGCGGCTGAGCGCTTGTCGGGAATGGCGCTTGAGGTCCCGGAGGAGCAATTCCCGAAGCTTCCGGAAGGCGAGTATTACCAGTTTCAACTTATCGGGTTGGAGGTCGTCACAGAGTCCGGGGAGCGGCTGGGGACGGTGCGCGATATTATTGAAACCGGAAGCAATGATGTTTATGAAGTGGCGGACGGGAAGGGAGCTTCCTTTCTTTTGCCGGCAATCAAGGACGTGGTTCGCAAGGTGAGTTTAGAGGAAAAAAAAATCATCATCCGGGTGATGGAAGGCATGCTGGATGGCGATTGAATTCCATATAATTTCCATTTTTCCGGGCATGTTTGAGCCCGTGCTGAACGAGAGCGTTCTCAAGCGGGCCAGGGAAAAAGGATGTTTGAAAATTTTTCTACACGACCTTAGGGATTACGCCGGGGACCGGCATCGCACCACGGACGATTATCCATACGGCGGGGGATCCGGAATGGTCATGAAACCCGCTCCCTTGGCCGCTGCCATAGAGGCGGTGAAGGAAAAGGCCCCGGGCGCAAGGGTGGTCATGATGACCCCGCAGGGCGTTCCTTTCACCCAGGCAAAGGCCCTCGAAATCTCCGCGTGGGAGAAGGTGATTCTCGTTTGCGGGCGTTACGAGGGGGTGGATGAGCGCATAAGACAATTTTTCGTGGACGAGGAGCTTAGCATCGGCGATTATGTCCTGACCGGAGGCGAACTCGCGGCCATGGTGGTGGTTGACGCGGTTTCCAGGCTTGTTCCAGGGGTCCTCGGGTGCGAGGGGTCGCTCAAGGAGGAGACTTTTTCGGAGCCGATGCTGGAATATCCTCAATACACCAGGCCGGAAAACTTCAGAGGCCACGCGGTCCCGCCGGTATTGCTTTCCGGGAACCATGAGGAGATACGGAAGTGGAGGAGGCGGGAGTCCTTGAGCCGGACCTTGGCAAAACGTCCTGAACTCCTGGCAAAAGTCCAGCTTGGCGAAGAGGACATTAAAATGCTTGAAACCATTGAACGAATTGTCTGAAAAAAAAGGGATATATGTTGGACTGGTCCACTACCCCGTGTACAATAAGCATAAGGAGGTGGTGGTGGCGTCCATAACCACCATCGATATCCACGATTTTTCCAGAATAGCCAGGACGTACGGGGTTGACAAGGTTTACGTGGTGACGCCGCTTAAGGCGCAGCAGGAACTTGCCCGCAAGATGTTCAGCCATTGGATGTCCGGGTACGGGGCTGGATACAACCCGACCCGTAAGGAAGCTATTTCAAGGATCGGCGTGAATGACAGCGTGGAGGAGGTTATCCGGGAAATAGAGTCCCTGCACGGCAAGGGGCCAAAGGTAATCATCACCGGCGCGAAGGCTTATAAGAAATGCATAAGCTATGAAGAGGCCAGGGAAATGACGCGAAAGGAAGGCCCGGTTCTGATCCTGTTCGGCACCGGCTGGGGACTGGAAAAAAGCCTGGTGGAGAAGGCCGACTTTGTCCTGGCCCCGATCCAGGGAAACACTGATTACAACCATCTCCCGGTAAGGGCGGCGGCGGCTATTGCAATTGACCGGATACTTGGAGACAGGGATTAAATTTATAATTTCAAATTTGAGATTTCGGATTTGAGATTTGAGATTTCGGATTTGAGATTGTAAAAGAAAGCGCTGCTGATAACTCATAATTCTTTGTGTTCCTTTGTGTCTTAGTGTCTTTGTGGCAAAAACAATATGGCCACAAAGGCGCGAAGACACAAAGGGCCGCTAAGTTTAAAATACGAATTACTATAATAAAAATTTTAATCAAGGAGAATGCGCATGAACGCAGTAGACGAAATTGAAAGAACTCAGATGAAGAAAAAGGTCCCGTCCTTCTGTGTCGGCGACACGGTGAAGGTCCACATGACCATCAAGGAAGGGGACAAGGAAAGGGTCCAGGTATTCGAGGGGGTCGTCATCGCCCGGAAACACGGCGGCGTAAGGGAGACCTTCACCGTGAGGAAAATATCCTTCGGCGTCGGGGTTGAGAGGGTTTTCCCTATCCATTCCCCCAAGGTCGGAAAAATCGAAGTGGCGCGGCACGGAAGGGTAAGAAGGGCGAAGCTCTATTATCTCAGGGACCTCAAGGGCAAGGCGTCCAAGACAAAGGAAAAGAGCAGGCAGCAGATCCAAAAAACCAGGCAAGAAGCCGTTGCTGGGGCGCCGGAAAAAGCCGCGGCTTCTTCATAATGGCGCGGCATGGCCGCTGCAAATGAGATTCGCATGCCCTTCAGCAATATCGGCGGGTATCGATATAGTTTGGTTTCTCTGAATCCTGACCCCTGGAACCATTACACTGATGTCCTTTAAGAACATATTCGGGCATGAACGCCAAACGGAACTTCTTCAGAGGGCCATTATTTCCGGTAACGTCTCCCATGCCTATCTTTTTCATGGACCTGAAGGCGTGGGGAAAAAATTGGCGGCCTGCACCCTCGCGCAGGCGTTGAATTGCGAGCGGAGAGACGGCGACTCCTGCGGACAATGCCGTTCCTGCCGGAACATCCTTAAAGGGACCCATCCGGACGTCCTCTTCGTTCAGCCGGAGGAAGGCTATATACGGATCGAGGAGATCAGGGCCGTCCAGAAAATGCTGGGATATCGCGCCTTTGAAGGCGGATGGAAGATCGCGATCATGGAAGGCTGCGATGAAATGTCCATCGGCGCGGCCAATTCCTTTCTCAAGACCCTGGAAGAACCCCCGGACCGCACCACGATCATTTTAATCTGCTCCAACTATAATTCCCTCCTCCCCACCATTTTTTCAAGATGCCAGAGGATCAGGTTTAATCCGTTGCATGGCGGCCGGATTCAGGATATCCTTATAAAAGTAAAGGGCGCGCCGCTGGAAGCTGCTTGCGCCATGGCCTCCCTTGCCGATGGAAGCCTTGGACGCGCCTTTTCGATAGACCTCCAGGAGGCTATAAAGTTAAGGAACGAGGCGTTTGACCTGATTTTGGAAAGCGGGGGGCGGGACGTGGTGGACCTTTTTGCCCTTGGCAAGAAAATTTCGGGCATGAAGGAAGAGCTGAAGGGGCTGCTTTGCTGGATGTTGACCCTGGCCAGGGACTTGGCGGTTACGAAAATCACGGGGGAAAGGGGCTTGGTTAAAAACAAGGACCTCCTCCCAAAAATAGAGGCATTGGCGAAAAAATTCAGCCACGAGGCCCTTCAGGGGATGTTCGAGAGCATTAACGGCGCGCTTGCCTCCATTCAAAGGCATGCCAATCCTCAATTGACCATGGACCACCTGTTGATAAGCTTAACGGCCCGCGGGCGGACTTTAAAGAATTAACATCGAACAGTAAGGGCACGATGCATCGTGCCCCAACATCGAACGTTGAAAAAGGAGGAAAGGATTTAACACACTTCGATTTTAAAGGTTACGAATTAACGTTTGATGATGACAATACAAATCACAATTGTCAAATAACAAATAAATAACAATAACCAAAATTACAAACAAGGAAAAGGAATTATTTTGGACATTCGGTAATTGTAATTTGTGATTTATTTGTAATTTGATATTTGTGATTTTGTTTTCCTTTGGGTTGCGGCTAGCCGCGCCATGGCATCAGCGTTCTATTTTAAAATGGAAATTCCTATTATGAATAATGAAAACCAAGCGGAAGCGGGGAAAGACGCCGTCGTCGAGCCCTCGCCGGTTATTTTTATAGTTGGCATAAAATTCCTCGGCAGCGGCAAGGTATACCCTTACCTGTCAGGGGAAGGAAGCCTGAAGGTGGGGGAATGGGTGGTCGTGGAAATAGAAAACGGCGAGAATTTCGGGATGATCGCCTTCGCGAAACATCCCCTTGCCGACAAAAAGGCCGAGGCCGGTTCCTTCAAGCGGATATTGAGAAAGGCTTCTCCCGATGACATGGAACGGGTCCAGAGGAACACGGAATTGGAAAGGGAAGGATACCAGATCTGCCAGGAAAAGATCGAGGAAAGGGGACTTCCCATGAAACTCAGCAGGGTGGAGTTCAGTTTTGACAGCCAAAGGGCAACGTTTTATTTTACCGCGGAAGGCCGGGTGGATTTCCGGGATTTGGTGAGGGACCTGGCCCATCACTTCAAGACAAAGATTGAAATGAAACAAATCGGCGTGCGGGACGAGGCCAGGATCATCGGCGGCTGCGGGCCTTGCGGGGTCAAGCTGTGCTGCGCGTCATTCCTGAAGGATTTTGAGCCGGTATCCATTAAAATGGCCAAGGACCAGAATCTTCCCCTTAACCCCGTGAAGATATCCGGCGTATGCGGGAGGCTCATGTGCTGCCTGGTCTACGAGCATGAAATGTACAGGGAAGCCAGGAAAAAAATGCCGGTGTGCGGCGTGTGCGTAATGACGCCCAACGGCCAGGGCACGGTGGAAAAGGTGGACCTGCTGCAAGAGAAAATTTTAGTGGCCTACCCGGATACAGAAAAAAAAGAGACCATGCTTTTTTCGGAGGTCACTGTCGTGAAGAATGTGCCGCCGCCGGCGCAGGAAAAAACGCAGGAAAAAACATCTGAAAAAGCGCCGGAAAAGGGGTCCGGAAGAAAAGAAGGCCAAGCAAGACATCATGGCAGGAGAAGACCGTAGTGCCAGGAAAAAAATTTTATATCACCACGCCCATCTATTACGTAAACGACCAGCCTCATATCGGGCACGCCTACACCACCATAGCGGCTGACGTAGTGGCGCGATACAAGAGACAGCGCGGCCACGATGTGTTTTTTCTGACCGGCGTGGATGAGCACGGCCAGAAGGTGCAGGAAGCCGCGAAAAAAAGGAATGTCCCCCCGAAGCAGCATTGCGACGAGCTTTGCGTCCGCTTCAAGGACCTTTGGCGGGCCCTCCACATTTCCAATGATTATTTTATCCGCACCACGGATGAGGCGCACAAGGACGCGGTCAGGTCGGCCTTGCAAAAACTCCACGACAAGGGCGAAATCTACAAGGGCAGCTACGAGGGCTGGTATTGTCTCCCGGATGAGCGGTTTTGGATGGAGAAGGACCTCGTGGACGGCAATTGCCCGGAATGCGGAAGAAAAGTGGAGCATATCAAGGAGTATAATTATTTTTTCAAGATGGGCTCCCGCAAGGATTGGCTCGTGGAACATATCCGCTCCCACCCGGATTTCATACAGCCGGAAAGCAGGCGGAATGAGGTCCTGGGCTTTCTCCTCAGCAAGGACTTGGGAGACCTGTGCATTTCCAGGCCCAAGGAAAGGCTCGCCTGGGGCATTCCCCTTCCCTTTGACGAGGGGTATGTCACTTATGTCTGGTTCGACGCCCTGCTGAACTACGCCTCAGGCGTTGGATATCCCTCGGATGAAAAACAGTTCAGGACCCGATGGCCGGCCTCTTTTCATTTGGTCGGCAAGGACATATTGACCACCCACTCGGTCTACTGGTCCACCATGCTGGAGGCGCTCGGCCTTCCCTTGCCTGAATCCATTTTCGCGCACGGGTGGTGGACCATCAACGGCCGGAAGATGTCAAAGTCGCTCCAGAACGTCGTGGAGCCTAATCAACTCGTGGACGAATTCGGCGCCGAGCCGATACGGTACTTCCTGCTTCGCGAGGTCCCATTCGGGTTGGACGGGGATTTTTCCCGCCATGCCCTTATAGGCAGGATCAACAGCGACCTGGCCAATAATCTTGGGAACCTTTTCAGCCGCGCCCTCCAGATGATAATGAAGTTCAGCGGAGGCGAGGTCCCGGCGCCGGGCGCGGCCGGCGAAGGGGACGCCGAACTCAAGTCCATAGCCGGCGGAATCGTGGAGGGACTTAACGCCCAATACCAGGTCCTGGCCTTCAGCAAGATACTTGCCTCCATCTGGCATCTCGTGGATTTTTCCAATAAGTACATCGTGGTGAACGAGCCGTGGAGTCTTGCTAAATCGGATGAAAAACGGGCCAGGCTTAACACGGTCCTTTACAATGTGGCGGAATCCCTGCGGATCACGGCGGTCTTGATCTATCCCTTCATGCCCCAAACCGCTGGAAGGATGCTGGACCAGCTTGGCCTCAAAACAGATGCGTCAGGGGTCGATCCGGGATCATTGAAGGAATGGGGAGGACTCCCAAGCGGGCTGAAGGTCAACCTTGGAGACGCGCTGTTCCCCAGGATAGACGAGAAAAGGGCGAAAAAAATCCTGGCCGGGGCGGAGCCAGCCGCGCTGCCGGACCAGGCAACTGAAGAGAAAGACCGGATAACCATTGAGGACTTCATGAAGGTGGACTTGCGCGCAGGAGTGATAAGGGAAGCGGAAAGGATCGAGAAGTCCAAAAAACTCCTGAAGCTGAAAGTGGATATAGGGAGTGAGACCCGGCAGGTCTGCGCCGGCATAGCAGAGAGCTATGCGCCGGAGGACCTCTTGGGCAAGAAGATCATCCTGGTCGCCAATCTCCAGCCCGCCAAGTTGATGGGGATCGAGTCTCAGGGCATGGTCCTTGCCGCCTCGGCCGGAGACAGGATCATCCTTGCCGGTTTCAACGGCGGCGAAGTCGGGCCGGGCTGGAAGGTTAAATAATCACCCCTCCATCTCATCCTTTATTTCCGTTGTTGACGGCAATCTGATGATAAAGGACACTCCTTCCGGGTCGAGGTTTTTAACCTCTATTGTCCCCTGGTGGTCCTGGACCGTGCCGAAGACTATGGACAGCCCCAGGCCCGTCCCCTTTCCAACATCCTTGGTGGTGAAAAAGGGGTCAAAGATACTCTTCAACTTCCCCTCTTCTATCCTCGGTCCGTTATTGGAAAAAATAATCTCCACCGAGCCTTCTTTCTGTCTGGTTTCCATTTTCAAGAGGCCGCCTTGCGTATTTTTTTCCTCGATGGCGTGTGACGCGTTGTTCAGGATGTTGACGAACGCCTGTTGCAGTTGGTGCGGATCGCCATAAATTGTTTTTAAATCCCGGGCCAGGTCGGTCTTGATTTCGATTCCCTTCAGATCAAACTGGTGTTTCACCAGATTGAGCGTCTCCTCAATGGTGTCATTGATATTCATTGTCCTTTTCTCGTGCCTGTGTTCCCTGGAGAAGGTGAGCAGGTTTTTCACGATCTTGGCCGAGCGTTCCGCTTCCTTGCGTATCTTTTCAATATCTTTTTTCACCTGCGGGTTTAAATCTTCGTTTTCAAGGATCAGTTCCGAATAGCCGATAATCCCGGTCAAAGGATTGTTAAGTTCGTGGGCCACGCCCGCCACAAGCCCGCCGATGCTGCTCAATTTTTCCGCTTGCAGGAAATTTGCTTCCATTCTCTTCTTTTCCGTAAGGTCGCGGATAATGGCCGAGAAGTAAAGTTCCCCCCCGGCTTCAAAGGCTGAAATGGAAATTTCCAGGGGAAACTCCTCCCCGTTTTTTCTCTTGCCTAAAAATTCAACGGGTTTCCCGACGATCCTTGCCTTCCTGGTTTCAAGGTAATTATTAAAGCTGCTTTGATGCTGCTCCACGAGATGTTCGGGCATAAGGATGGTGATATTCCGTCCGGCGACCTCTTCGCGGGCGTATTGAAACATATTCTCCGCCGCCTTATTGAACAGGGTGATCCTGCCCTCCGCATTGGCGGTGACTATGGCGTCCATGGCCGTCTCGGACAGGGTGCGGTATTTTTCCTCGGACTCCCTCTGCTTGCTGGTCCTCGAAACAATGGTGTTTTTCATCTTATTGAAGCTTTTCGTGAGCTGGCCTATTTCGTCATCGGACGAACTTTCCAGGCTTATATCGTAATTTTCATCCTCCATCATTCTGGTGGCCTTGCCCAGCCTGGAGATGGGTTCCAGAACTATCCGGCTGATTAAAACATACAGTATGAATTCCACGAACACTATGACGAGGACCCCGGAGATGAACAGTATCCACCGGCTTTTCCTGATCTCCGAGGTCGCCTTGTCCATGGGAATGAAAACGCTCAGCCCGCCCCGGACGTCGCCCACCTTGTATCCCTGAACGGCGTGGCAGGGAAGGCATTCCTCGGTCGTGTAAAGGGCCCCCATGAAGCGGAAGTATTCCCTGTCCTTGACCCGCTCCATCCTGAATGCCTCCTTTGTGCCTTTTTCCTCGAATTCCTTCAATGCCTTTTTTTCAAAGTCGTCGGGCTTATTAAAAGGGTTCAAGAGATTGAGGCTGGTCATGTGGAAGCGGAACAGGCCCAGTTTGTTGGCGTATTCGGAGAGCTCCCTTACCGCTATGGCGGGGTTGCGCAAGGTGAAGGTCCTCCCATCCTTTGTTTCAACATCCGGGTGGATAAGAAAGGGGTTGGATTCCACCCCCTCTCTTTTCTCCATGTAAATTCCTCCATGGTCCGCTATCCATTTCCTGGTTATCACCAACTGCTGGAACAGAATTAACGCTGAATTCTTGAGTTCGTGAAAGATCTGCTCCTCGGTGCGTTGGGCAACGCCCGCGAAAATAGCGCTGATGGATATGAATACTATCAGACCTACGGAAGCAGTGAGTTTTGTTTGGAGTTTCATCTATCCGTGTTTTATTAATTTTTTTTAAGTTTGCCAAAATATTGTGGCCTTCATTTATAACTATAATAACATTGCTTTCATGAGTCAAATGATAAAAAAACTATTCTAAAATATCCCCAAACCGTGTAGAATGGGATATTCGCAATCCTCACTAAGTCAATACGGAGCCAACCTCATGGCGGATAAAAATATTTCCTTCAGCGAGAGCCTCTTGAAAAAAGGGCTGATCTCCAGGGAACAACTGGATAAAGCCCTGGCCATTCAGAACAAGGGCCGCTTGCTGGGCTCCATCGCCGTTGAATTCGGCTTGCTTGCCCAGGAGGATGTGCTGAAGGTCCAGGAATACCAGGAACTTCATAATAACCCCTTCGGAGAAGCCGCCATATCCCTCGGGTTCATCACCGCCAGCCAGTTGAAGTTCCTGCTCGATGTCCGCCTCCGTAAAAAAATCAGGATCGGGGATATCCTCGTCCAGGAGGGCTTCATTGAAAAAGAGAAGCTTTACGACGAGTTGATGAGTTTTGAAAAGAAGCGCCATCGCCTGGAGAAGATCCTCGTCTGCGATTCCTCGGAAATAGTCAACTCCCTCCTGAAGAAAAGACTGGAAAGGTATGGATATCGTGTATTTTCCACTGAAAGCCCTTCCAAAGCCCTTGAGGCCGCGAACAGGGAAACGCCCAATCTGATCATCGCGGGCGAGATTTTCAGCGGCATCTCCGAATTGGTCGCCTGGACCCGAAATTTTTCCCTCCCGAAATTCTCTGAAACCAAGATCATCTACATGGCCCAGGATATTGATGAAAATCTCATTGAAAGAGCCTTTGAAGTGGGGATACACCATTTTCTCAAAAAGCCGGTCATGGAATATGAATTATTGAACGTGATCTATTCCATCGAACAGGAGACGAGGAAGAAACGGGAAGAAAAAATTCTCGTGGTGGAAGACAGCGATATGGTGCGGCAGATCATGGTCCGGGAACTCAAGCAGCACGGTTACACGGTATTTCAAGCCGGGAGCGGAGAGGATGCGCTGCGGACAGCGAAGGAGGAAAGGCCCGACCTCATCACCATGGATATCCTGATGCCCGGAATCGACGGATATGAAACTTGCCGCAGGCTGAAAAGTGATCCTGTGACCAGGGAAATCCCGGTAGTCATCGTAACCACCTGCAACAGCCTGGAGGAAAGGGAAAAGGGATTTGAAGCGGGGGCCGTTGAGTATTTCATCAAGCCCTTCGCCCCGAACCAACTGGCCGATTTCATTAACCTGCTTTTTGAAACCAAGAAGACCCGACGCAAGGAAAAGGCCGTGGTCATTGAAGACAATAAAACCACCCTCCATATCGTCAAGCACATCCTGGAAAAGCAGGGGATAGAGGCCGTTACCGCGGAAAACGGCCTGGAGGGACTGGAAAAAATCCGCCGGTTCCAGCCGGATATCATCCTGGCCGATATCTATATGCCTGTTATGGATGGATTCGAGCTTTTGCTGCAAATAAAGAAATCACCGGAAACCAGGGACATTCCATGCGTCCTCATGACCGGGTCCAGGGAAAAGGGGGATGTCTTGAAAGGGTTGGCCCACGGGGCAAGCGATTTTCTGATGAAGCCCTTTGACGAGGACGAGCTTCTGGCAAGGGTCAGCAATCTGCTGGCCAACAAAAAACTATTCGATGAGTTTAAGTCCGAGAGGGAAAATACACTAAGACAAAGCAATATCATGGAGGCCATTAACTCCGTCTTTCATAGGGCGTTGACCTGCGAGACCGATGAGGACGTGGCTCGCGCCTGCCTGGACGTGGCCGCGAAGCTGGCCGGCAGCCGGTTTGGTTTCATCGGAGAAATAAACAAGGACGGCAGGTTCGACACCATAGCCCAGAGCGACCTCGGCTGGGAGGCATGCAAGATACCCAAGTCGGACGCTATCCGAATGATAAGGAACATGGAAATACGGGGTTTATGGGGAACTGTTATCAAGAGCGAAAGCCCATCCATGGTTAACCATCCTGACTCCCATCCCGACAGGGTTGGTACCCCGGAAGGCCATCCCCCCATAACCCGTTTCCTCGGAGTTCCCCTGAAAAAAGGGGGAAAGGTTGCGGGGCTCATTGGCTTGGCGAACAAAGAAACCGATTACCTTATGGCCGACCGGCAAGCGGTGGAGGCCCTATCCTCCGCTTTTGTGGAGGTCCTGGCCCGGAAGCGGACGGAAATGGAATTGGAAAAACACCGAAAGCGCCTTGAGGAGATGGTGGAAAAGAGGACCGCTGACCTCACCGAAGCCAATAAGGAGCTTTCCCTTGAAATCCTGGAGCACGGGAAGGCCGAGGAAAAAATCAAACACAGCCTCGGTATAGAAAAATCCTTGTCAGGCATATCCAAGATCTTTGTCTCCAACCCTCACCCGGATTTTCATCTTGTGTTGCAATTTCTTGCGGCGGCTATTCCCGTCAACCGCGCCTATATCTTTCTCTTCAGGGAAAAAGAGGGGAAAATGGATAATGTCCATGAGTGGCGCGACGCG
>JACRGO010000192.1 GCA_016212295.1 Nitrospinota bacterium
TCCAAAGGTGTCTCCAATGTCGCGCAAAAGATGAGGCAACTACACCGTAGCGCCAGGTTGGTCTTCGATTACCTGCGCATGACAAAAAACTCCTGCACCCTTAATGGCGTGTGAGATATGGTAGAACAAATTTACCGTGATTTGTCCATTGACATCCCTCCCATATTACGGCTAAACTTTAGCCATGAAGAAATTCTGTAACCTTGGGGTATTCTACTTCAAAAACCCCTTTATCACCTCGGCCATTACGGGGTTCATCAGGGTAAGGGCTATGATCATCAGGATAATCATAAAGTTGAACTTCTGATTCAGTTTATCAATTTTCCCTTCCAGTTCTGTCCTGCTCTGCTCGATCTTCCCTTCCAGCTCAACCTTGAGGGTGTTCATTCTCTCCTCAAATAACTCCCTCGTTACAAATTCCTTTCTTATCGCGCCTAGCAGCTCATCCTTTGTAACCTTCCACTTATATTCCGTAAAATCGGAAATTACGGCCTCAAGCCCCTTAACAACCTTTCTTGCGCTTTCATTGCCAAGCCCCTTTTCAAATTCCTCGTATACATCCACAGGTATCGTTGCCGGCATATTCCGCCCTCCTTGACCAAGTATGCTAAAATCGTATAGCAAAACCCGTAAACAGTCAAGTGAATGTGAATGGGATTAAATGTGAAGTGGATCGCCTGTGTAGTAGTGAATAGCGGACGGCTTGGGAATTGTGGAATGATGAATAGGGCCGAGCCTTGAATTGTGAATTGGCTGGAGAAAAAGGAACGCGGATTTGGGAATTAACAATTGTTAATTGACACCCCCCGCTATTACGGCTAAATTTAATACATGGTAAAGACGCTTGCCCTTTTATTCCTTCTTTTAGTTGCCCTCTGCCATGCCCCTGTCTTTGCCGTGGAAACCGCTCCCCGGATATCCGACAGGGAGATAATAGAAAGCCTTGCGGAATTAAAGGCCGGGCAGAAGGCCCTTGAGCAGCGGTTAGACGACATGAATAATTCCGTCAACGGACGGTTTGACGATGTCAACAAACGGTTTGATGATCTTCAGGAGTCAACCAATAAACGATTCGATGATATCAACGGACGGTTCGATATCCTCCAGTGGATGCTCGGCCTTTTCATTACTGTTGCCCTTTCCATCTTTGGGATCATGGGCAGGATACTCTGGAACCAGCAGAAGAAACTGACGCAAATCGAAGCCACCCTTGAAGCGCAAAAAGAGGAAATCTCATTCCTTAAATCCCTCATCGAAAAATTCCAATCCCTCATTGAAAAACTCCTTTCCCCAAGAGGGGTTTTGTAGTCACCCGTCGCCGCGGATTTGCAATTCGCTCCAAGAAGCGTTTGAAAAACCACCTCAACTTTTTGAGAAGTTATTTCAAAACCTTCTAATTTTCCTGCCTTATCCTGCCCCCCTATACTAAAACTTTGTTTTTTTAGCAAAGTTTTTTCCAGTTCGAGTTTAAAGTGACTAAAGTTTCAAGTGAGCTAAAGTTGTGGTAGAAAAGCAATTTTTGTTTTTAACTTTAGTCACTTTAGCTCACTTCAGGCGCTTTAAATTTGGTTGCGGCCATGCCGCTCCGTGAACCATACCTATTTCGGCGGCTTGAACAGTCCAGCCTTTCTTGACCCCAAAAGCCCGGCCTTGAAGGAGCGAGGGTCCACAGGCGAAAGGCGGGAGCACATCCCTTTTGTAATGATCTCGAACCTTCGCAACTCGTCCAGCCTGTCCGATATAAGGTCCACCGTCCCATCCTCCGTCATCCAATTTAGCTTGTCAAAGGACTTTAAATCTAGCGGCATTGTATAGCCGCGCAAGGTTTTCTCCCCGTAGATATTAAAATACTGCTCGAAGTAGGACAGGACCAACTCGCGCAAGGTCCTGTAGACAGGCTCCCTGAACCTCAACCCCACGCAATTGGATTTCGCCACCGCGCCCCAATGTCCGCCTGTCTTATACAAGGCAAGCAAATGGCTGTCGTCCCTTCCGTTCGAAAGCATTTCAAGGACCAGGGGAGGACGGCCGGCGAGACGCAGAGCGGCCGCCGCGAACAAGGCGCCGTCAAAACAATGGCCTGTGCCGTCCCGCAGGACGCGCAATGGAGAGCGGTAAATTTCCTCAGCGCTGTATTTTATTTGGTCCAGGAAAGACTGGATAGCGGCCGGACTTCTAAGCTTATCCATTATGGAGCGTTCCTTTTTGGAAAGCGCCTTATTAAACGCTTTTATGGCTGGCATGATTGCTTTCCCGAATAACGCGCGAACACACCTTGAGGCAGAATGAGTCCGGAGGACCTGGACCGCAGGCCGAGTTCTCCGCAACTGAAGTCGCCGTCATGCCTGGCCCCGATTGTCAGGCTGAGCATATTTTGCAGGACAGTTGGCGAAAATCCGGTTGTATAGGAATTGACCAGGACGAAAAGCGGATTTTCCCGCAGGAGCCGCGCACAGAGAGCCAAGAGGTCGAAGAGGCTTTTCTCAATGGTCCATACCTCTCCCTTGGCGCCGCGTCCAAAGGAGGGCGGGTCCATTATGATGGCGTCATAGGTCTTTTCCCTGCGTATTTCCCTTTGCAGGAATTTGAACACGTCGTCCACTATCCACCGGACCGGACAACTCCCCAGGCCTGACAGCTCAAGGTTTTCCCTGGCCATTGTCACCATGCCCTTGGCGGAATCCACATGGCAGACAGAGGCCCCGGCCTTGGCGCACACAACGGTCGCGGCCCCTGTGTAGGCGAACAGATTCAAGACGCTGGCTGGCCGCTTGGCCCTCTCGATTTGTTCCCGCATCCATAACCAGTTCACCGCCTGCTCCGGGAAAATCCCTGTATGCTTGAAGGTCATGGTCTTCACGTAAAAGGAAAGGGATTGGTATCCGATGGTCCAGCGTGGCGGCAGGGACCTTTTATACTCCCAATGCCCTCCTCCCTCGGAGCTTCGCAGATAGGCTGCGTCCGCTCCAAGCCATGTTTTTTCCGGCAGAGTCCTGGGCCAGATGATCTGCGGGTCCGGCCTGCGCAGAATGAAGTCCTTCCACCTTTCCAGCTTTTCACCGTCGCCGGTATCGATCAATTCATAGTCTTCCCAACCTTCGGCAATCAGCATTTTGCTCTATTGGATTTCAAAATTTTACTTTAAAAAACAAAAACTTAGTAACCACGGATTTCACTGATGACATGGCTAGGCTTCGCAGAAACCAAAACTTTATTAACCACGGATTACGCAGATGGCACAGATTAAATTATTTTTTATAAAATCTGCGCAATCGGTGAAATCTGTGGCTCCAGCTTTTCATTAATCAATTCGCGAAACTACATTCTCTCTTCGCGTCCTTCGTGAATTTCGTGGTGAAAATCTTTTGGGTCACGGCTAGTCCCGGGAGGGGAAACAAAAAGACTCATACGATCTGGGTGAGCTTTCTGAGGGTTTCGATGGTTTCTTCTATCGTGTTTTCCTGGTCCACCGTGAATTGCTTGAATTCCACTCCAAACGAGCTTGGAAAAATAATCTTTACCGTGCCGGTGAAGGGAAAAACCTTCCCGCCTTTCAGACAGAGTTCGCCGGAAATTGCGTTGCCCTCATGCAAATTCTCCTTTATTTTTTCCGGGAGATTATATACATTCAGCCTTACTCCTCCTTGGGAAATGTCTTTAACGTTCACGGTTTTTCCATCTATTTTGGTAAAGCAAAGGCTGGGATCAGTAACTGATACGCGTAGATGTTTTCTTTTCGGGTGAAGGTCCCGTGTCTTGTCCTGGAGGGCCATGTCCTCAAGCAGTTTATTTGGAACTATTTCCGCTTCACTTTTTTCTTCAAGGGACTTCCTTGTCCTGTTAATTTCCAATTCCTTTTGCCGCAAGTTGTCTATCAAGGTAATAATTTTTTGATTGTCCTCATTGATTTTATTTCCCAGGCACAGAATTATATTCCGGTGGATTTTGTGGCTCAGTTTTGGATCGGTCACGAACATGGAATCGAATTTCGACTGGACTATGGTGAGGATGATCGTATTGTTATCGGAGGCCCTTACCGTGGCATTTCTTGGCATGCCTGTAAAAAGTCCGATTTCTCCGATCAACGCAGGTGACGGGAGTGAGAAAATCTTCTTGTCAGCCTTGAAAATATCCACTCCTCCGGACAACAGAATAGCCATGAAAAAGCTGTGGTCCCCTTCATTGAAGAGCGCCTCGTCTTTTTTGAGTTCCTTATAGTCACAATGGATTATGAATTTGCCCAACTCATTGACAGGTATGCCTTGAAACAGGATGATGTTTTTTATGGTTTCGGCATGGTCCTTGATTATTTTTTTAAAATCTTCCGCTTTTGTCGACATGGTTAAATCTCTCCAGTAAAATAAAAATATTGTACTATTATAATATAGGAATTTCCATAAACTTATGTGGTGGATTTTAAACCATGAATGGAGAGAAGATCACGGCGCTTGCGTAAACATGGGGCAGGGATCAGTGGGCAGTTAGCCGAAAATATTAGCGTTGCTTTAGTATGGCGCGGCTTGGTTAATAAAAAAATCAGAATTTAAATAATCTCCTCGGTCTTCCTCCGCGTCTCCTCGTCCACCTTTAGTATCTCATCTATTCCGCAGCCATGCCGTGGAACGTGCCGCCCAAGGACCTCTTCTATGATCCGCGGTATCTGGAGATAGCGGATGCGTCCATCAAGGAATGCCTGGACCGCCACCTCATTTGCGGAATTGAGCGCGGCGGTCATGGTCCCTCCGGTCTTCAACGCCTCGAAAGCCAAGCGCAGGCAGGGGAATCTTTCAATATCCGGTTTATGAAAGGTCCATGTGCTCTTTTCAAAAAAATCAAGGGACGGAAAATCATTTTTCAGGCGGTGGGGATAATGCAGGGCGTAGGAAATGGGGACGCGCATGTCCGGGACCCCGATCTGGGCGATGACCGAGGTGTCGATGAACTCAACCATGGAATGTATGATGCTCTGTGGATGGACCACCACCTCTATCTGCTCCGGGGGCACGTCAAAGAGCCACCGGGCCTCGATCACTTCAAGCCCCTTGTTCATGAGGGTGGAAGAATCTATGGTTATTTTCGGTCCCATGTCCCAATTGGGATGGTGGAGAGCTTCCTTTAGAGTTACCTTCCCTAGTTCCTTCATGGTCTTTTCCCTAAAGGGACCTCCTGACGCGGTGAGAATCAGCTTTTTGATATGATGCGCCTTTTTATTCCCTTCCAGGGACTGGAAGATGGCGCTGTGCTCGCTGTCCACCGGGAGTAGCTTAACCTTATTCTTCTCCGCCTCGGCCATCATTATCTCCCCGGCCATGACCAGGGTTTCCTTGTTGGCCAGGGCTATCTTTTTCCTGGACTGGATGGCCCTCAGGGTAGGGAGCATCCCGGCGGCGCCCACAATGGCCGCCACCACCATGTCCACCTTGGCGTGGGTGGCCACTTCAGTGGTCCCTTCAACGCCTGACAAGACCTTCACCTTGCCCCTGCCGATTTTTTGTTTCAGGGCCTTCGCCGCCTGGACGTCATGCACCGCCACTATTTCGGGCCGGAACTCCTCAATCTGTTCCTCTAGGAGTTTCACGTTCTTCTGGACAGCAAGCCCGATAACGCGGAATTTATCCGGGTGGGCGCGTACGATATCCAAGGTGCTGCGTCCTATGGAGCCTGATGACCCTAAAATCGCTATGTTTTTCATGAGAGGGCTATTTTATAGTAAAAATAAAAAACGGGACCGCTGAAAAGGACCCCGTCTATCCTGTCCAGGAAACCACCGTGTCCTGGGATGCTGCTTCCAGAGTCCTTCACTCCTAGGCCCCTCTTGATAATTGATTCCACCAGATCACCCAGTTGCCCGAATGCCCCGCAAAGGAGGGAGACCGCAAGGCAGTGGATGAGCGGGAGGGCCGGAATAAAAAATAGGCGCATTAAAAGCCCGGCAATCAGACTTCCGGCCAGGCCGCCGATTGCCCCTTCTATGGTTTTCTTGGGGCTGATCCCGGGCGCAAGTAAATGTTTTCCAAAGGACTTGCCTATATAAAAGGCGAAGGTGTCTCCGCTCCATGTCACAGCCAGGACGAAAAAAACGAAGAAGCCGTGATCGTCCAGCGCCCGGATGAGGACCAGGTATCCCATGCAAAGGGACAGGTATAGGATGCAGAACAGGGTATTGGCGGCGGCCTCCACTGCATAGGCAAGGGAAAAGTTTCGCGGAAAAGCGGAAAAAAAGAGGACCGGAAAAAGGGCAAAGAGGATGAATGCCAGCAGATCGTATCGCCCCAGGTAAAAGGACGCAAGGAGAAACAAAATGAAGGCCAGGGGCAGCAAGGGAGTAAAGGGTTTGCCTGCATGTTCAAACATGCCCTTCAACTCAATGGAACATATACCGGCGGAAACCGCCGCCAGGAAAAAAAAGGCGGGCCTTCCTCCAAAATATATGACAAGGATTAAAAGCGGAATTCCGATAACTGAACTGATTATTCTTTGCAACCTTGGATGCCCTAAGCAAGTTGGGGGAGTTGATAAATATTAATCGTTGTTCCCGGACATGTCAAATCCCGGCCCCACTGGCTTTTTATCCCTTCCTCCATGGGCTGCAAAAGAGGACCATAATCCGGACAAGCCGGAACCAAAACTTTTAAACCACAGATTACGCGGATCGCATAGATTAAATTATTTTTTAAAAAATCTGTGTACTCGGTGAAATCTGTGGTTTTGAATACTTTAAAAAAAACTTTGTGATCTTTGCGCCTGCTTTGTGCGCTTTGTGGTAAAAAAAGGCATGCTAAAAACGTAATATAATAATAAGTCCAAAAACAAAAAGTGAGCGTTTCCTTACCACACTTCTGGGCTTACACAGCCCTATGCGTTTTAGGGAGTAATCCCCGGCAATTTCGGATTTCCACTATTTACGTAAGGAAACGCTCGACTATAAATATAATCCAAACAAGAAATTTTGCAAGGGGAAAAACTGAAAATTCCCGCAAATGCGCAAAAATCGTGAGACGTGCCCGGGAGAAAAAACAAAAAACGGACACGGAGGGCGGCCCTATCCTGAATCAAGAATCCGTAATCACAAGCCCAAAATTTCCTTTGCCTTTTTGGCGAATTTTATAAAAAAAATCCGCATAATCAATTAGGTTGATAAATAAGGAATGGATTTTGCATAGCATGAAAAGAAGGACTTTACATGAAAACCTGTCAATGCCCCGACGCTAAAAATGCGCCGAACTTAATAAATACAAAGAATTCCCGTATAATAATAGTCAGATATTAAAAAAAATCCTTTTGCCAGGTAAAGTTCCGGCAGGTTTCCAATATGAAGATTCAATGCCCAAAATGTAAATCTAAATATTCAGCCAAGCTGGACTCCATTCCGGAGAAAGGCCAAAAACTGGAATGCGCGACCTGCAACCATGTATTTCTCGTCCGCAAAAAGCAGGGGAGCATAGACAGGACACTGGCCGCCTTGAAGGACCAGTTTAGTTCCTGGGACTCCAAAATGGCCTCAGTGGAAGAGGACCAGTTCACAAAAGACCTCCTCAATGGCGAAGCGGGCCACGGCTTCACGGAAACTAGTAGCGAAGACCTAAACCGCTTTCTGGAAGAAGCGGACATGGCCGAAAAGTTCCCGGAGGCACTGGGAACGGGTTTATCGATGCCTGGAACCGAAAACGGGACGTTAAAGAATCTGGCGGATGAACTCAGCAGCCAACGGACGGAAAAATTCCCTGAGGTTTCCGATGCGATGTTCGATGACCTGTTCGAGGAGGTGGAATCCCGCGACCTTATTGAGCAAGGCCCGGACGGAATTCTTGATGAAAAATCCGGCCTTGAGGAAGAACCTGGTTCAGGAGTGTCAGGAATCCAGGAACCGCCGGAGGAAGATCTCGATAATCTGTTCGATGTCCTGATGGAAGAAAGCGGTGAAGCGCCCCCCAAGAAATCAATGGCCGCGGCAGCGATAGAGGATATGGCCTCAGGTCTTGAGGATTTATTTGACGACATTCCCACTGCTGAAAATGTTATAGAACCCGTTGCCGCCGAGGGGAAAGGCGTGTTATCAGGCGAGAAGGCAGAAGGCGCGGCAGGCGATACAGGGGAAGCCCCTTTTATTATGGAATCTTCCGCGTTGAAGGACCTGGATTCGGCGTTCGACGAGATGTTCGGTGAAGATGTTGGCGCGGTTGTTTCCAAACCATCTCAGCAATTGGAGCCGGCGCCGGGAGGCATGGATGGTTTGGAGGGTCTCTCTGATTTGGTTCAGGACTTATCCACGGCGGAGCCGGCGGAGGGGGACTTCAGCTCTCTTGATGACTTATTTGAGGAACCGGCGCCTGCCCGGGAATCAGGCCAGGGAGGAGACCTGATAGACCAATTAATGGAAGAATCCGGGACGGGGACCGCTGACGAAGACGCGGACACGAAAATGCTGCAAACCCCTCCGCCTCCCGGCACCACCGCGCCTGATGCGGAGCCCAAGTATCAGAGCGAGGAAGACCTTTGGTCCGAGGCATTGGAAGAACAAGCTTCCACCGAGAAGCCTCAAGCCGGGCAGGGGGAATCCGAGGAGGACCTCTGGGCGGCCGCCTTGAATGAACAAAAAGCCGCGGCCGCGCAGCCTGGCGAGGATGAAAAAACAAAGGCGGCCGTTTCCGCTATTTCATCCACGCATGAGGATGAAACAACGGCTGTGGGGGGCATCAGCCAGTCGGATTTAGACCAATTATTTTCCCAGGCCGCGGGCGAAGATAGCGGCGTCCAGGACACCGGAACACAACCAACGAAGCCTCAAGGCCAGACCGAGATTATCAGCCAGGACGAGTTGGACAAGCTTTGGGGAGCCGCGGTAACAGAGCAGAGCGGCCCAGGAGAAGTAAAGGAAGGCGCGGGACCCACTGGAGAGGTGGAGGATTTATGGAACGCCGCTCTACAGGAGCAGGCTGGCGGCGGGCAGCAAGAGGAAGCCAGGAAGCCTTCCGGGGGCGGCGTAATTTCCCAGGAGGAGTTGGACGGACTTTTCGCCAAGGCGACGGAAGGGGGAGCCGCCGAGCCGGAAAAAGAGGAGCCAGCCGAGGACTTGACCTCTCAAACCGAGGTTTTCGCGGCAGGTGAAGAAAAAACCGAATTGATTGCCGATGGAGCGGTCCAAGAAAAGGAAGAGGCCGCGCATGGCGAGCATGGTGAGTTTGAAATTGACGATGAACTTCTTGCCGGGAAAAAATCCTTTAAGGAAAAGCTGGCCGGGCTCCTTGCCTTCAAATTCCTGCCTGCTGAAGGGAAAAAACGCTACGCGGTCCTTGGAGCCATGCTGCTCTCTTTAGTCGGAGTACTGGGAGGCGGTGGATATTTTGCCTATAACCATTTCACGGGTCTAAAAACCGCCATAAAAGAAGCGGACAAGCCGGACATGGAGGCAAGGGCGAAGAAGGAAGAACGCCGCGCGGAGAGGGCGGCAAAGGAAATACCGGCTGAAACTCCCTCACAACCAGAGGAACACGCAAAGGAAACCCCGGCAACGCCAGTGTCGCCGCAAGCCCCTTCAACTCCTCAGCCGGAGCAGACAACTCCCCAGGCGCCCATCGGAGAAAAAAATACCCTGGAGGTCGGGCTTATCCTTCCCATACAATTCAGCCCCATGGAGACAAAGGTCCTGCAAGCGGACTTCGTGTTCGAGATGAGGGACCACAAGGCGTACGAGCAGTTGAAATTTTATTTGCCCATCTTCCAGGACCTGATGGAAAAAATCACAAATGAATTTTTAAGCCAGGATTTTTATAATGAAATTCATTACGCAAAGGAGAAGCTCAAGGACAGGCTGATGGAAAACTTCAACGAAAGGATGAAGGGGGACTGGGTAAAAAACGTTTTTGTGAAGAACTTTGTCATTGATATCAAGAAGAAGGAAGAGGCCGATAAGAAAAAAGAAGCTGCCGCGAAACATGGCGAGGAGGAGAAGCATGAAGAGAGGAAGGATGAAGGGACGAAACATGAGGAAAAGAAGCACTAAGGGGGACTAACAGCAAATTACAAATAAATTACAAATTGCATTTCCTTGCTTGTTATTTGTGATTTTGGTTATTGAGATTTATTTGTAATTTGCTATTTGTCATTTGGGATTTCGTTTAAATTTGATAACAGCTCTTCCATGTAGGATTTAAAACCTTGTCTCTATCAAACAAAAACATTCTGTTGGGCGTAACAGGCGGCATAGCCGCGTATAAATCCGCGGAAATAGTCCGTGGACTCGTGAAAAAAGGGGCCGGCGTCAGAGTGGTTATGACTGAAAGCGCCATGCGGTTCATTACCCCTCTAACCCTGGCGGTCCTTTCCAAAAACCAAGTCAATACCGGCCTGTGGGAGGGGGACCAGGAGAGGATAGACCATGTCTCCATTTCCTCTGGATCGGATTTATTCCTAATCGCGCCCGCCACCGCCAATACATTGGGTAAAATAGCGCATGGACTGGCGGACAATCTGCTGACCAACCTTTTCCTTACGTTCAAAGGACCTGTTGTTGTCTGCCCGTCCATGAATTCCAATATGTACCTCCACCCGGCGGTTCAGGCCAATCTTGAAATATTGCGTCAAAGAGGCGTCCACATTATAGCGCCTGCTGTGGGGGAACTTGCCTGCGGCGTGGAAGGGGTCGGCAGAATGCCCGCGCCCGAGGCCATTGTTATGGAAGTGGAAACCCTTCTAATGAAAAGGGCGAAATTGTCAGGGAAAAAGATTTTGATAACCGCCGGGCCGACAAGGGAATTTTTCGACGCGGTGAGGTTCATATCCAATCCCTCCTCAGGCAAAATGGGATACGCCATAGCGGAAGCCGCGGCCAGGAGAGGCGCGGATGTGGTATTGGTTTCCGGCCCGTCCCTTCTGCCCAAACCCGCTGGAGTCCGGCTGGTCAACGTTGTCACAGCCGAGGAAATGAATGAAGCGGTGATGAGTAATTTGAAGGACGTGGACGCAGCCATCATGGCAGCCGCTGTTTCAGATTACAGGCCGGTGGGGCGTTATCCTGAAAAATTGAAAAAGGGGGAAGAAAAAATTTCCAATGATTTGGAAAGGACCCCGGATATTCTGGAAAACGCCGGGAAGAGAAAAAACGGGTTTTTGCTGGTTGGCTTCGCGGCGGAGACCGAAGGCCTGCTGGAAAATGCGCGGGAAAAGATGCTCAGGAAAAATTGCGACATGATGGTTGGAAACCTGGTGAATTCCTCACGGAGCGGTTTTGAAAGCGACGAAAACGAGGTGATGGTCATAAGCAAAAAAAAAGACACTGTGGACAAACTTCCCCTGATGAGCAAACGGCAAGCCGCGGAACGCATCATGGACAAGATCATTGAGGAGATGGGGCTTGATTAAACCTTATAAGGGCATTTTGCCGAAGATCCACCACACGGCCTTTATCGAGGATTCCGCCCAAATCATCGGCGACGTGGAAATTGGCGAAGACTCCAGCATATGGTTCAATACCGTCGTTCGAGGAGACGTCCACTACATCCGCATCGGGAAGCGCGTGAATATCCAGGACGGGTCCGTTATCCATGTCACAAACGCCAAATACCCGTCCGTGGTTGAGGACGAAGTGACAGTGGGCCATGGGGTCATCCTCCACGGGTGCACGGTCAAGTCCCATAGCCTGATAGGCATGGGGGCCATTGTCATGGACAACTCTGTTATCAGCAGCGAAGTGATCGTTGCCGCGGGATCGGTGGTTGCTGAAAACACGGTTATTGAATCCGGTTGGCTGGCTTTAGGCGTCCCCGCCAAACCAAAGCGAAGGCTAAGCAAGGACGAGATTGCCTGGATTCACCGCTCCGTCAATAATTATGTGGAATATAAGAATGACTACATAGCGTGACATGGCCGCAACCAAAATAAATTTTCCGCGCATCAAGACGTTTGATGATATTATTACGTTCAGAAATTTGCCTTTTCCGCTTGAAATAAAACCTGCGTTGAATGCTTAAATAGAAATTTATTTTGGTTGCGGACAACGCAAATTTCTGAACGTAATAATACAGGGTACAGTTGTCAGGGTGCGGGATAAGACATCGGGCGGGACGCCCGCGCTCCCAGGACTTGCTGCCATAAACCTCAATCAACTGACTCCTTGCTGCCTGCGGCAGGGACAATTTTTCCCGTCCTCAAGACGGCGCGTATGTCTCCGAAACCGATATAGTTCTCAACCACCCCTATAATGGGCAAGATTCTGTCATCCATGAGAATGGCTACCTCTCCGGTCTTCGATTTAAAAATCTCCTTCGGCACCTTCACTTTTATGGGCATCAGGTCTTCACGGTAATCCTTGCCGAACATGGACTTGAGCTTAAGGGCGGCCTCGCGTGAGAGAATATTGACGTCGATTATAGCCTGTCCCTTTTCAGGGATGGTGTTGATGGAAAACTTCCGCTCCCTTTCAATGGGGCCGTACACCCCAAGCCTGAAATTCAAAAAGGCCGAAAGGATGTCCTCATATTCCATCCCTGCCGGGATCTCCTGGGATTTTTTTTCCTTTAACTTGCCGCCTTTGTAGTCTTCCCACTCCATCAAGCGCCTGCCGTAATCCAGGTAGGTGATTGTTCTCTCCGTTTTATCGCCGATAACCACGTTTCGCTCAAAGACCCTGGCGCGCAGCTTTCCCTTTTCAGGCACGTAAACAAGATGGGAAATATAGACGTGCTTGCGGTAGGAGGTCAAAAAGCCGATGAAGCCCTTGGTCTCCGCCTGCAGGACCGCCTTGAATCCGTCGTCCTCGCGCATGAACTGGAAGGACCCCTCAGCCGCCTTGTCGAACCAGAGAAAACTGATATCGTAATCGGCCTTTTCATTGAAAAAATAATCAATGGTCTTGAATGGAATGGCGGAATCGGATATGGATTCCGCGAAAAGGGGGCGCGGTTTAAGGAATGCGGTTAGCGCCAAAAAGGCCAGGATAAAGAAAAATCGTTTTCGCGTCATTTTTTTTATAAGGAATGCAGGAAAAAAATTTTATAGTTTTTTTACCACAAAACGCACAAAACAGGCACAAAGATCACAAAGTTTTATGAAAATCCAAATCACAATTGTCAAATAACAAATAAATTTCAATAACCAAAATTACATATGAAAAACAAGGAAATGAAATTGTTTTGGACATTCGGTAATTGTAATTTGTAATTTATTTGTAATTTGCTATTTGTAATTTGGGATTTGTAATTTGTAATTTGGGATTTTGCTTTCCTTTTGGTTGCGGCAAAACAACGCCACGCTCTTAGTGCCTTTGTGGTTAATAGATACAATTTTTTTATATGAGCTTTTTCAGCTTGCCCTGCTTCAAATCCTCAACAAAACCGCTGATAATGAAATCCCAGTCCCAGAATTTCCTTACGAACTCTCTTCCATCCTCTATCCTTTTTCTATCTGGCCGGAAGAGGGCCTCCTTCAGTTTTCCCGCAAAACCCGCAACGGACCCGGTCGGATAAGCGTAAATGTAATCCCGGAACTGGAGCAGGTCCGAGCCTGCCTCATTACACACCACCGGGACCCCGGCGGCCAGCGACTCCCTCACCTTTATGGAAGATCTGCAACGGTTAGCCTCCGTGTCTTCCAGGTAATTAACCGATACATCAGCGGAGGCAAAGTAGCCTGGCATTTCCCCATGGCGCGCCCCTCCGGCGAATACCACCCTCCCCTCCAGCCCCATTCGCGACGCCATGAGCTTGTACTGGCCGGCCAAGTCCCCGGCGCCCACGACCAGCAGGACCACGTCCTCTCTTTCCTTAAATACCTCACGGCAGCCGCGGAAAAGAAACTCCAGGCCCCCCTTGGCGGCTATGCCTAAGTGGGCAGTATATAAAATTATTTTCTTTTCTTCCAGGCCGGGTCTTTTTGCGGCGTCCCTGGAACTCCCCTGGAAAAGGGAAGTCCTGACCCCTTGCCTCAGGAAGACCAATTTATTTTCCGGCGCTCCCAAGCTTTTCAGGGCGTATTGCCGCAGTTCCCCGGTGTGGACGGCGACCTTGTCGAAAAACCTCACGAAAAGCCGATCCGTGAATTTCAATACAGGCTCCAGCCATGTTCCGGCCCAATACCCGTACTCAAGATCATCCAGGTCCAGCGCCTTGATTCTCCCCTTGCCTGGACAAAGGAGAACCGGAAGCGCTGAGTTAGGGAGGGTCTTGGACGCGAAAAGCACATCCGGCCTTTCCCTCAGGCAAACCACGCTATTAACCGCCAATGAGAGCAAAAGCGCCAGCGCCCTGTTCCCTATATCAGGAATTTTGATGTACCGGACTTTTTCGAGTCCATCGGGCCTCGGCCCAATGCCTGTCATGGCCACCGCATGGCCTTTTTCCGCAAGCGAGCGTGCTATATTGGAAATACGGATGCCGGTCCCGGATTGAATAGGTATGGAGGAAAGTATCAGGAAGGTCATGGGGTTTTAATTGTGGTAACCGTTCTCAAGGCGTCATGGAAAACGACGCCAGGCTCAATTGCAGATGGAGCGACATCCCCCTTAATCCCCCTTGTTAAGGGGGAATTAAACCAGAGCCCTTTTAGTGGCGCTACCGGATTCTCCCTTATCAAAGGGGGACCAAGGGGGATGTAAAAAATTAACAAATGAGGCTCCCCCCAATTTTTCATGGCAACCCCGTGAACGAGATTACTAATTCCGTTTGCTAGTCCAAAGCGTCTATATTACTATTTAAAGAGAGCAGAGGAAAGGGGAACTTATGCAGTCATTGGTCATTAGTCAGTGGTCATTGGTAAGCAGAAAGATGCCTAACTGACTAATGACTAATGACAAGTGACCACTGACAATAATATAAAACTCTTTGGTTCATAGGCGATGGAAAATGCTTATTCCCTTAAAGCGATTCGCGTATCGCTTCTACCGGTCTTCCAGTTCACTCCAGTACCGGCTGCTAAGAAGATTCACTCCAGGCGGACTGCTGGCAATGTCGGCCATGTCCGCCTCGGTCTTGATTGGCCTGGACACCAACCGCAATCTGGCCCACCAAATCTTTACTCTCCTGTTTTCCCTCATGGCAATTTCGGTTGTGGCCGTACGACGCTTCCGTGGACGTTTTTTCGTACGCCGCGAACTGCCTCGATACGGGACCGTGGGGGAAAAGGTATCGTACAAAATAACCGTCCATAACCAGACAAGTAAATTTCAAAAGGGACTTTTCCTGAGGGAGGAACCCGCTGATCCGCGTCCCTCCTTCGATGAGTTTTTCAATGCCAGGGAGCCTGGCGAGGAGAAGCGGAACTGGGTTGACCGTACCCTGGGCGCTTACCGGTGGAGTTGGCTGATATCTCAAAAACAGCTTGCGGACCTCAAGGACCAATCCCTGCCAAGCCTGCTTCCAAACGGCGCAGGCGAGGTCCGGATGGAATTCACTCCCGGGAGAAGGGGCGTCGTGCGGTTTTCAAGGATATCGATCGGGAAGACCGACCCCCTGGGCCTATTCAGTTCCTTCATCTCCATCCCGGATGAGCAATCGCTGCTCGTCCTCCCTAAGCGCTACGCAATACCCCGCCTCCAGCTTCCCGGCGCAAGAAAATATCATCAAGGCGGCGTTGCCCTGGCATCAGAGGTGGGCGACTCCGAGGAATTCATCGGACTGCGGGACTACCGGCCAGGAGACCCCTTGCGCCACATCCACTGGAAAAGCTGGGCCAGGACCGGAAATCCGGTGGTAAAGGAATTTCAGCAGGAGTACTTCGCGCGCCACGCTTTGATACTGGATACCTTCACCAGCCCTGGCAACGTGGAACTCTTTGAGGAGGCAGTAGCGGTGGCTGCCTCCTTTGCCAATGGACTGGAGACGCGTGACGCCTTGCTCGACCTCATGTTCATTGGAGACGAGGCGCATTGTTTCACGGCAGGCAGGAGTCTGGCCTCTCCGGATGGAATGCTGGAAATCCTGGCCTCTGTGAAGATTTGCCATGACCGGCCCTTCTCTTCCTTGCGCGACGCCGTATTGAATCGAGCCCCCTTGCTGAGCGGCTGTATATGCATATTGCTTGCTTGGGACGATGAGAGAAAGGACCTCGTGCAGAGGCTCGAGGCGTATGGCGTGTCCCCGACGGTCCTGGTCCTTTCGGACGCTCCCCTTGATCCGCAAGCAGGCCAAGGCCAAAGGGGAAGCGCGTCAGGGAATTTTCACGCGCTGGAAGTCGGCAAGGTTAAAGAAGGATTAGCGCGACTTAGCATAAGATAGTTGACAGTGACAAGTGACGAGTAACGAGGGGCAAGGGACAAGGATTTTTGCTTTTAACCGTTAACCGTCAACTGTCAACCGATAACTGAAACCTGATCCCTGAAACCTGAAACCTAACCCCTGACTTAATGAACACACCACCTTTTCTAATCAGCGCGGCCTTGCTTTTCTGGGGATGGCACGCCGGCCTCCTTTTCCTGGCCTCGGTCTGCGCCATTCTTCTTGAGGCGTCGCGCCTTGTCCACCGGCGGTGGGAGTTTTCCACTTCAGTCCTGTGCCGGGTGTGGGACCTCTGCGCGGTCTTGTTTCTGGCCGCTTTCATTTTTCATTATGCGGCCGAGACGCCCATCGGAGTGTTGATGGGGACAGTGCAATGGCTTCCGCCGGTATTTCTTCCGATCATGGCGGCCCAGGCTTACGGCGAAAAGGACAAGATGGAGTATAGCGTGTTCTTTCTTCTGCTCCGGAGAATGAAAGGCCGGAGGAAAATGCCTCAGGAAAAGACGCTTAATATATCCTGGTGTTTTTTCGCCGTGTGCGTGGTTTCAGCAAGCGTCACCGAATATCGCACCCCCTGGTTCTTCATTGGATTATGCTGCCTTGCCGCCTGGGCCTTGTGGTCCGCAAGGCCGGGAAGATACTCCGCCTGGACATGGCTTGCCCTGCTGATTATAGCGATGGCGTCCGGTTACGGCGGAGGGACCGGCCTTCCGATGCTGCAACGGACCCTGGAGCAAAAATTCGTTGACATGTACGCTCAATATCTGATGGGAAGAATGGACCCCTTCAAGACCAGGACCGCCATAGGGGAAGTGGGGGCTCTTAAACTCTCCAACTCCATCCTTTTCCGCGTGGAAGATTTGTCAGGATCAGGCGGCCCGCTCCTGCTAATGGAATCAGCTTATAATGTTTACCTCAGGGCGTCATGGTTCGCCATCCGGTCCCCCTTTGCCTCAGAGTCCACCGGACCTGATGGCGCCACATGGTCTCTGCAAGAAATCTCCCTATCAACCGCTACCCTTTCCATATCCGCTTGGCTCAGGAGGGGCCAAGGGATACTCTCACTGCCAAAAGGAACCATGCTGCTGGAAGGACTGCCCGTAGGGAGGTTGTGCAAAAATCGCATGGGAGCGGTGAAGGTGGAGAAAGGCCCGGACCTTGTGACCTACCGCGTATCGACCGCCGCTAACTCCTCGCTGCAAGGCGCGCCTGACGAAACGGACCTTGAGGCGCCGCCCGATGATGCCTCAGCCGTCTCCGCCATAGCCGGGGAACTAGGGCTTGGCTCCATGCCGCCTGCTGAGGCGCTGAACACGATCAAGTCTTACTTCCAAAAAAATTTCAAATACTCCCTGGATTTAAAACGGAAAAATGCCTGGTCAACCCCGCTCGATGACTTTCTCCTCCGCGTCCGCTCTGGCCATTGCGAATACTTCGCCACGGCCACGGTCCTTTTGCTGCGGAAGGCGGGGATCCCGGCGCGCTATGCGGTTGGTTACATGGCCAGCGAATACAGCGGCCTAGAAAAAAAGCTCATAGTGCGTGGCACGGACGCCCATGCCTGGGCCCTGGCTTATGTAAACGGCCAATGGCTGGAGGTGGACTCCACCCCTGCTGTATGGGTCCAAAGCGACCGGTCCAAGGGGTCCTTCATGAAGCCCATCTCCGATTTTGCGTCATACATTTATTTTTTATTTTCCCGGTGGCGTTGGGGCGAGGAAGAGAGCAGTGTTAAAAAATATCTGCTTTACTTGTTGGTTCCGCTTATCCTGGTCCTGGTGTGGAGAATTTACTCGCGCACAAAATCAGCGGCCCCGAAGCGTCCCGAGGTGGAAAAGGAAACCGGCCTGCCTTCCCCGGAAGATGAATCCGGGTTCCACAGGATAGAAAAACGCCTGATGGAAACCGGCATGGGCCGTATGCCCTGGGAGACTCCTTACAACTGGATCAAGAGGCTTGAGGCGTCGCACATACAGGAAATATCCCGTTCTTCCCTTGGGCCTATCCTCTCCCTTCATTACCGGAGCAGGTTCGATCCGGTGGGGATTTCCAGGAAAGAAGAAGAGTTTTTGAGGTCGCGCGTGGATGCGTGGCTGGAAAAGGTCTCCATTTAAAATAAAGGATTTTTTTAGCCGCTAAGGGCGCGAAGATAAGGAAGGTAAAGTCTTTCACGAATTATTCGCGTTTATTTCGCGATCTTCGCGGCTAATAATCTTTTTGCTTGCAGCCAAAGGCCGCGCCATGCTATTATTTTTTCCCCATTGCGCTCAGGGGAATTTTTAAATTTTAAACAATTCATCAAGGAAAAAATCATGAAACGGCTCTATATCTTCATTTTTTTATTTTTTCTGGCGCATTTTTTTCCGAAAACACAGCCTGCCTTTGGAGAAAACGCCCTTGAGTGGTTCAAGGCAGTCCAGGTAAACGGCTTCGTGTCTTCCGGCTACACCTATAATTTTAACCGGCCTTCGGATTCCATCAACGGCATCCGCGTTTTTGACAGGGACGACAACAGCCTTAAGCCGGACGTCGCGGAATTGGTTTTCCAGAAAGAGGCGGCGGACCCCGGCAACGTGGGGTTCAGGGTTGACCTCAACTATGGGTTTTCGCTGCCGGCCGTGGAGCATGCCGCCGGCGCAGCGCAATCCGATGACTTTGACCTTCAGCAGGTTTATGTTTCCTATAACGCGCCGCTGGGCAACGGGCTCAAGATCGATTTCGGGAAATTCATCACCCACATGGGGCTGGAAGTGATTGAGGGATATGACGGCTGGAACTATAACTACTCCCGCTCAATGCTCTTCGGCTGGGCCATTCCTTTCACCCATACCGGACTGCGGGCCTCTTATGAGTTTAATGAGGTTTTTTCCGCGATGGCGATGGTGGTGAACGGATGGGACAATGTAAAAGACAACAACGACGCCAAAACCCTTTGTCTTCACCTTGGAATCAATCCCTGGGAGGACGTCTCGCTTTCGCTGAATTACATTGGAGGGCCGGAACAGGCAAACAATGACCAGGACTGGAGACATGGAGTTAACGCGGTCCTGATCATTAAACCCGCCGACCGTTGGGAGCTTCAATTCAACGGCGATTACGGGATCGAGGAGATGGCATCAAGGAACAATGTGGAGTGGTGGGGTTTAGCGGGCGTTGTCCGCTATGCCTTAACGGATTTTTTCGCCTTGAATCTGAGGGGTGAATACTTTGACGACACTGACGGCGCCAGGACAGGCATGGGCCAGAAACTATGGGAAATTACCCTGACGCCGGAAATCACTGTAAGCGAACGCCTTATCCTGCGGCCAGAGTACAGGCATGACGATTCCAACGCTAAATTCTTCAACGATCATGGCGCCCCGGATGACTCGCAGGGCACAATCGCCCTGAACGCGATTTATTATTTTTAGGTAATAGTTCACTTTGCAAACAGCCACGAAAATCTTTAACACACCCCGGCCTTCGGCCACCCCTCTCAAGAGGGGAATTTTTCAGAGGAAAAAATTTTAAATCGCCGACGGTATGATTTCCCGCGGTTTGCCGCGACGCCTTATTCCTTAAACCCCTATTGAAAGGGCGTCAAAACCTGTTAATTCCCCTCTTGAGAGGGGTGGCCGAAGGCCGGGGTGTGTTAGCGGGCTTCTTGGTTTTCATGTATTATTCCGCACCTTGTCCCCTGACAACTGCCCCTTTTTTACTATTTTACCAAATACCAACAGCCAAAACCCATGAAACTGGAACTGAAAAAACACGAAAAATTCAAGGCCCCTGAAGGCCCCCTCCTCATTGTCATAATGGACGGCGTGGGCCTTGGACCGGAAAACGAGGGAAACGCCGTGCGTCTGGCCCACACCCCGAACCTGGGCCGCCTCATGGCCGAGTGTCCCTGGACCTCCATCATGGCCCACGGGACCGCTGTCGGGCTGCCATCGGACGCGGACATGGGAAACTCCGAGGTGGGGCACAACGCCATCGGCTCAGGGAAGGTCTGCGACCAGGGGGCCATGCTTGTGAACAGGTCCCTTGAGTCCGGCGAGCTCTTCCAGGGAGAGACATGGAAATGGCTCGTAAGGGGTGTGGCGGGCGAAGGCCCCGGCGCAACGGCGGACCAAAGGACCCTCCATATCATCGGACTCCTCTCGGACGGAAACGTCCACTCCCACATAGACCAGATCACAGGCATCATCGACGGGGCTGACCGCGACGGCGTGAAACGGCTCAGGTTCCACTCCCTATTGGACGGAAGGGACGTCGGGGAGACCTCAGCCTTGTTATATGTGGACCCTATGGAGGAAAAGTTAAAGGCCATCTCCTCCCGGCCGGACCGGGACTACCGCATAGCCAGCGGAGGCGGCAGGATGTTCATCACAATGGACCGCTATGAGGCGGACCTCCAGATGGTGAGGCGTGGGTGGGAATGCCACGTTGAGGGAAAGGGGAGACGGTTTAAATCCGCCAGGGAGGCGATAGAGACGTACCGGGCCGAAAAACCCGAGGCCACGGACCAGTTTCTGCCTGAATTCGTCATCGTTGACGAAGACGGCCCCATAGGCGCCATCCGCGACGGCGACAGCGTGGTCTTCGCTAATTTCCGGGGGGACCGCGCCATTGAGATCACCCGCGCCTTTGAGGAAAAAGAGTTCTGGGGAATGCCCAGGGAGAGTTATCCAACGGTCCGTTACGCGGGGATGATGCAATATGACGGCGACCTGAAGCTGCCCAGGAAGTACCTTGTGGAGCCTCCGGCCATAGCTAACACCATGGGGGAATATCTGGCCAGGAGCGGCTTGGCCCAATTGGCCATCAGCGAGACCCAAAAGTACGGCCACGTCACCTATTTCTGGAACGGAAACCGCAGCGGCAAATTCGACGACAAGGCCGAGACCTACATAGAAATTCCATCCGACCTCGTCCCTTTCGAGCAAAGGCCCTGGATGAAGGCCGCTGAGATCACCGACGCCACGATCAGGGAATTGGAAACCGGCAAGTACCGGCAGGCCAGGATCAACCTGGCCAACGGTGACATGGTGGGCCACACCGGCAAGCTCTATCCGGCCATCCTGGGCGTTGAGGCCGTTGACCTGTGCGTGGGAAGGCTTTTGGAAACGATCCGGAGGATGAATGGCATCGCCATCATAACCGCGGACCACGGAAATTCCGATGAGATGTTCATGCTGAAAAACGGGGTCGTGGAGAGGGACAAGGACGGCAAGCCGCAGGCCAAGACTTCCCACACGCTTAATCCCGTTCCCTTCATCATACATGATCCGCGCGGGGCCGGAGGATATGAGTTGATTAAGGACGCAAAATTCGGCCTCGGCAACATTGCCGCTACTGCCTTGAATCTTATGGGATACCGGACGCCTGAGGGCTTTTATGAATCCATGATAAGATGAACCGCCGGGACGCTGTGGCGCGGAGGAAATATATTGATTTAATAAGAAATTTTCCGGGTGTTGTTAAATGAAGATAGCCTGACAGCCTCTCAAGGTGTGACCCCTGGCGTTCGATTGACAAAATTTTTATTGATTAATATACTATAGTCGTGGGATTAACGAAAAGACAGAAAGAAAATCTTTCAAAAGCCCTTTTTGATATAGGTAAATTAACCTTTGTTACCGTAGTCCTGGGACGATTTATTTCAGAAAAACCATTAAATCTATTGATTATAATATCAGGCGCTTTATTTGTCTTGCTTTGTTTCACTATTGCAATATACTTGGATAAAGGAGAATAACATGGATCTTGTAATATTTTTTTCTATTTTCATTGTGCTGCTCATTATCTTTGGCGGCTATGTTTATTACCAGGACCATAAGAAATCTCTTACCCCATCCAAAAAAAAGCATGCATGACTTTTTAGTAGCAACAGTCGAAGCATCCGCATTCCGCATTCCCAAATCCGCAATCCAATCACTGTCCGCCGCGAACGCACCGGACATGGAAGTAGAGTGACTTATCGTTGTAGTAGGTGTTGCCATTGCGGAAATAGACGTGCCACGCGAGGGACGTGCTGGACGCGTAGGTGGTGCTTGACCAATAGTTGGACGAATTCACATTGGGGAAATAAACAGTGTCAATGGCGGGGTTGTTTTTGTCATAATTCACAATGGACACGAGTTCCTTTTTGTCCGGCAGCCGCCAGTCGAACTTTCCGGCAAGTCCGAGGCCCTCGCAATAGGATATGGCGGACTTCCAGGCCATTGCGCCCCCTTCGGTCTTCTGCCATGTAAGCCCGGTGTAAGTGTCCGTTACCGTGTAGTTTCCATAGTCCAGGAAGTTTCCGGCAAAGGCGTCGGCCATTGCCAGAAACGCGGCCAAGATAAAGAATACCCGCTTTTTCATCCTTTTGCCTCCTCATCTCCGTACCGATATAAAACATGGATTAGAACAGCATGGGCACGATGCATCGTGAGGGACGCTGCATCGCGGCGGTTATTAACTCCAGCCTTCAGGCTGGAGTCTGCGAATAAGCCCTGAATAGCAGCAATTCTCGGTGAAACACGAAAGGCTTGAGATTCTTCGCTTTGCTCAGAATGACAGCCACAAACTTTCGTAATGTCATTCTGAAGAAGCGAAGCGACTGAAGAATCTCCTGCAATTTTCACCGGGAATTGCTGCCTGAATAGATCTTTGCCTGGCAAAAAAATCATGGCTGAAGCCGGGTGGTTGTTTCCGTTTCTCCGCCATGAATGGCGGAGTTATTAAAAACCAATCGTGAGGAAATGCCGCGCTATGAAGATAATTTTAAAAATGCGAAAAATAAGCGCCGTTAAATTTCAAAAGCTTTTGCCCGGATTTCGTAATTTTAAACTCGCCTATTCTATTTTTTAATACCCTCTTAATGTTTTGGGCACTGCTACCCTGCACATCTTTCACACAACGAAAACCTGTAACATCGTTGTAACCCCTAGGAGGAAGCTCAAAAACCCGCGCACCTGATTTCAAGAGGTAACTAAAATAATCATCTTTACTTCCTTGATAACCGGTAACCTCAGAATAATAATCATAAGAACCATTCCACCAATCACCTCCTTTTTCGATCATCGCATCATTTTTTTTATCAGAAGTCAATTCAAGAACATTCCCGGCCAGATCATGCGCCCCATAAGGCGAAACCCCAGCGGGATAACTGCCCACGGGAACCGTATCACCGACCTGCATTCCATAGTTCGCCTTACTGGCGTCAGGCGCTTCGTTTCCCCAAGGATAAGCGCGACCATCGGTACCCCGAGCGGCTTTTTCCCATTCTGTCTCCGTCGGCAATCTTTTCCCTTGCGCTTGGCAAGCTGGAACAGCTTGCCACTCATAACTTACATTAACCACCGGATGCTCGGCATAATCGGGATCAAGATAACGACCAACTTTTTCTCCATTTTTTCCTCCATTCGCTCCAACCTGGGAGATAAGAACATCTAGAGGCATACCACCAGCGCTTATAAATGCGTCAGACTGGGCAATAGCGCTGAACTTGCCATTCGTCATTTCATATTTATCCATACAATAAGCCCCGGTAGCCGCCGTATGTAAAGGATTATCCGCCTCTTCTCCACCCATCAAAAAATCGCCAGCAGGGACAAATACCATCTCTTCGGGACAAACCGATCCCACTCCCTGCACTGTAAATTTCCAGTTTGTTCCGACAACTTTCAGTGGATTACCATCTAGCGACACTATCAATTCCACTATCCGGGTTTCTCCGTCAAACAAACCCAACTCCGGTATTTCCACGGTCACAACCGCTCTTTTTGAGCCTATCATTGACACTTCCTTGATTGTGCCTTTAGTATCCCAGAATTCTACCGTTACCTGTCTTCTGGCAACTTTTTTTGCCAACTTTCGCAAATAAATTTTTGCGCTGCTCCCTTCCTTTCCTTGGGTAGGACTAACCTTAAAAACTTCCGCTGTTGTTGATTCTGATTTCTTGCCTTCAGCGGCAGCCATGTCCGCGGCAAAACCATTGGCAAACAAGGCAAGGGCAAGGTAAACGGCCTTGCGATCAAGAACATTGAAACGTCCGCTTGTTTCTTGTTGAATGGCGGTGATGGCTGGTTTTTGCCTGGACATGGTGGGGCCTCCTTTGGTTGTTTTGGGTAGGGGCGAATAATGATTCGCCCTTACTTCGGGTTTCGGGTTTAAAATTCGTTTCAACCGTTCCAACCGTTTAAACCGCTGGAACTGTTGGAACTGTTTTTTTTCTTCGCGCTCCTCGCGGCTGAAAGCCAAAAAATAAAAAAGCCCGTTTGACGCCTTATACAGGCTTTTCAAACGGGCTTCTGAACTTAAAACAAAAGAAAGAGTCAGGAAGAGATGTTTCGCGGAAGAAAAACGATAAGGGTAACGTACAGGGTATAGGCGCAGTGGAGAGGTTAGCGGGTAAATGGCAAGGGTAGAAATGCGGAGGGGGGGGGGATTAACTCTTAAGGAATTCATAATGGATTTTTTTTAAAATTAAATGACCGCACTACAATAAACTAAAAATAATCCGTTGTCAATAATTTTTTGAATACTCCGGTCAAAGCGCTGTGAAAATTTGCGCTCAATCGTGTGGGCTTTTTTCAAAATTTCTTAATATTACTACGACAATTTGTCATTCCGAGGAGTACATTCGCTTCACTCAGCATGAACTCCGCGACGAAGAATCCCAATCTTTGGCATTCAAAATACGGGATTCTTCGCTCCCTTCGGTCACTCAAAAATCTCCAGTTCAGTTGGGTATGCGGACGCCTGGGGTTTAAGGGTTTTTCTTGAAGAGTATCCAGAAACCGTTCTTGGCGTTCTGGTTTATAATGGAGATGAAATCCGCCGCCTGGATGAAAAGATCGTTGCCATTCCATATACGCTTTTTACGGGGTAAGCAGCTTTCGCAGGCGTTCCTGTCTTTCCTCCTCCGGCTTTCCGGCCAGGGCCTTGCACTCCCCGTAAAACTTCCTCAAGTCACCGCCGTTTTTCAGGAGCAGCCTCTCAAAGGCCGGGACCAGATCGTTATAAACCGAAACCGAAATAATCAAGGCGTTATTGGCCGGCTGCTCGAACCAGGAGTCATAACCGGCGCAGCCCTTGCCCTCCCGCTTCCAGGTCCCATACTCCTCTTTCAACGCGGCGAAGGTCCGAGCCTTTTCCTCCCTTTTTTCCGCGTCCCCGATGTCCTTGCCGTACAGGGTTTCCAACTGGACCCTGTACTTCTCGACCAGTTGCGTGAACCGGTCCGAGCAATCACGCCTTTTCAAATAAGCCGCGTACGCGTCCTTTTTTCCTGCTGACTCAAACCACCTGCGGACCCCTTCCTGTTCCACCGCGACGGCAAAACTTTCGTTGAAGGTGGTGTCGCCCGGGGCAAAGGCCGCTTGATGGGCGAGTTCGTGAAAGACCAGCCCTGCCAGCGACGCCTCGGAGCGCATGATAAAGGAGCTGAACACCGGATCATCGAACCAGCCAAGGGTGGAATATGCCTCCACTCCACCCACATGGACGTCAAGCCCCTCCCCCTTTAATTCTTCCGCGTACTCCAAGGCGTCCTTTTCCGCAAAATAGCCCCGGTATGCGGCGCAACCAACGAAAGGATAGCGCCACGTCCTGGGCTCCAGGGAAAATTCCGGGGCCGCGAACACGTTCCAGGCCACATAGGGCCTGTCTATTCCCACGTAAGTTAGGTAATGTCCCCCTGCCGGCAATTGAAGCTCCTTTTCCGCGAACCGGCGTATTTCCAATACCAGCCTCAACCGCGCCTTGAGTTTTTCCGGGACGCCCTGGTCCGCTATGAGTTTTTCAATGGACGTTCTTTTCCGGAGAATGTCCGCCTGGCCGCGAATGGCCTGCCCGTAATACCGGACCGATTGGCACCCCATTAAAAACAGGCATAATACCGGGAGAAAATAAATTTTATAATTTTTCAACAAATTACAATTACTGAATGTCCAACGCAATTTCATTTCCTTGTTTATTTTTTGTAATTTTGGTTATTGAGATTTATTTGTTATTTGACAATTGTAATTTGGAGTTTCATAGCACGCCGCCCCTCCTCCATTGCCAAATCGCGGCTTCAATGATACGCTATACCAGCCGTGAAAACCAGCGTAAAAAACGTCTTCTTAAGCTCAACCGGCAAGGACCTGGATGAATACCACTGCGTCCGCATGGAAAATTTCGGCGCAAGGGACTAATTGCAATACCGGCCTCATTTATCCATAATATATTTTCGCGGTTTATAAACAAAATTTCAGCGCAAGGGCGGGCATGACATGCAACGGATTAATTCCAAATTGATCGAAACAGTTAAGGACAAATTAGTAAACGCCTATCATCCTAACGAAATTTACCTCTTTGGTTCCTCGGCTTGGGGAACTCCTGGTGATGAGAGCGATTTGGATTTGCTTATTGTGGTTGAAAAGTCCGAGGAAAAACCATATAAGCGGTCCATTAAGGGCACAAAGGCTTTAAGGGGCCTAGGTATTGCCGAAGACATTCTGGTTTATACCAAGGATGAGTTCAAGGCTCTTTCTGGTGATATATCCACACTGTGTTTTAAGATCAAAAATGAAGGCATAAAGCTTTATGAAGCAGCATGAGGTATGGCTAATTAAAGCCGGAAATGATTTAAAATCGGCTAAAAAATTATTAGATGGCGATGACCCCATTTTAGATACAGCCATCTACCATACCCAACAGTGCGCTGAAAAGGCCTTAAAAGCCTACCTTTCCTTCCAGCAAAAACCCATCCAAAAAATTCATAACCTTGGGGCATTGATTGATCTCTGCTCTGGCTGCGATAAGGATTTTATAGCGCTGCTGGAAGATGCGGAAGAGCTGAATCCCTACGATGCCGCGTTTAGATATCCGGACCTTATTTTAGAGCCGGATAAAAAAGATGTAAGCGACGCCATTGAAAAAAGCGAAAAAATACTTTCTTTCGTTAAGCATAAAATAAGGCATTTATGCTTAGAATAGTTTGTTTTGGTGAAATTTTAGTGGACTTCACGGCAAGGGGGACGCCGGCCTCTCCGGGTGACGCCTCTATCTTCGAGAAGTATCCAGGCGGCGCGCCGGCCAATACAGCCTCTGCCCTGGGTAGATTGGGGGCGGAAGTAGCGATGCTAGGTTCCGTGGGCGCGGATTACTTCGGGGAGTTCCTTAAAAATGAATTGGACCATAATGGAGTGGACACGCGGTACGTCCAGTTCCTGAAAAACAGGCCCACGGCCGTGGTCTTTGTCTCCCTTGACTCGCGAAAGGTCCCTCACTTCCACTCCTTTGGAGAGGGGGTCGCGTATAATTATTTCCGCGCCGGCAGGAAGGCCCTTGGCCTCATCTCCGGAGCCAGGATACTGCACTTCTCTTCCGTATCGCTCATCCAGGCGCCATACAGGAAGGAGGCCATGAAGGCCCTGGAGGCGGCGCGAAAGGCGGGCGTGTGGGTGAGCTTTGATCCCAATATACGCTTGCACCTTTTTAAATCGGACAAGAGCGCAAGGGACCTGATAACCAAGGCCGTTCCTTATGCCAGAATACTGAAACTTGGGGAGGAGGAATTCCGGTTTCTGTTCGGCGGCGCTGATCCGGAAATGGCCTGCGCGAAACTGGCCCGGAAGGGCGCGGAGTTGATTTTAATAACCGAGGGCGAAAAGGGATCAACCTTTTACTTCAAGGGGACCTTGCAAAGGGCCGGTGCCTTTCCGGTTAAAACCGTTGACAGCACGGGCGCGGGAGACGCTTATATCGGGGGGATTTTGAGCAGGCTGGCCGCTTATAAAGAAATGGGGGAGATTTCCCTGGAGGAGATGAGGGAGATAGTCCGCTTCGGTTCAGCGGTCGCGGCCATCTCCACCACCAAAAGAGGGGCCACTACAGCCCTGCCGGATTTGAAACAGACGCTTAGGTTTTTAAAAGTACGCTCTTAAAATTGGCCGCTGAGACACTGAATGGCCGCAACCAAAATAAATTTCTATGTATTCAAACGTTCGATGATATTATTCCATTTCCTTGTTTGCTATTAGTTTTGGTTATTGAGATTTATTTGTTATTTGGCAATTGAAATTTGAAGTTTCACTCCAATGAGTCTGCCGCCGCTCCTCCATCCTTAAGCCTGTCAATATCGGCCCTGGCCTTTTCAAAAATCCCTTCAAATATTTTCTTTTTGTTATCCGGCATTTCCATGAACTGCCAGCCTATGCGGATTTGCTCAGGCAGATTGCCGCCGGTGCTGGTCAATACATTCAGCCTCAGGAATTTGCACGGAATATTTCCTATTTCTATATTGGCGTATTCAGCCGGGAGCTCAATCGAAATATTAGGGGTCTTCATGAGCCTTACTATATACTCCTCCGAAAACTCCATGTCACAAAGCACGCCGCCCGCGCTGATGTTCACCACCTTGGCCTCCACCCTGCGCCCGTCAATGGAAATAAACGCCTTTGTGTCCGGTATGCTGATACGGTCATGTACCCGCTTTTTCACGGGATTGGACAGGGCGTTGATCCTTGCCGCAAGTTCCTTTGCGGTAAAGGGGGTAATCATGTAATGCTGGATCCCATGCGCCGCGAACTCGTGCAAGACCTCCTCCGACAGGGATGACGTCAAGACGAGGAAAGGGGTGTCCGTGTTCAGTGGAAATTCCCGGATTTTCTGGTAAAGGGCCGGGCCATCCATTCCCTGCATTTTGTTTCCGCAGATGGCCAAATCGAATTTTTCCTCCTTTAATCTCTGAAGGGCCTCTTGAGTGGAAGAGACGTCCATTGTAAGAACATCCGGGACCTCGGTGGAAATGTATCCCTTTAGAAGGTTTCGCAGTCCTCGAAACTCATGCACTATCATGATTTTTCTCATACCTTTTCTCCTGAAATTCCCTATAAGGGATAATTGAACAAGGCGCGGCTGGGCCGCGACCAAAATCAGAATACCGGATATCGAAATACGAAACAAATCCGAATAACCAAAATCCCAAATGGCAAACAACAAATCCCAAAGAACTTAACGCCCTTCGGGCGGACTTTAAAGAGTCATTGGTCACTGGTCATTAAGGTGTCTTTCTGTTCATCAATGACAAATGACTATTGACCAATGACTATCACCTGATGTCGCTAATATGCAACTGTTTGATTTATAAACGAAAAAAATGGAAATTCCTATACTATTAAATTACAAATTACAAATTACAATTACCGAATGTCCAAAACAATTCCTTGTAACCCGTGGTTTTGAATGCCTTTAATTCTTATTATCCAGGGTTTGTTTTCCCAGCATGGTGACAAAGTGTTTAAATATAACCTGGTCAAACTCCTCCGGCTGTTTTGAAAGCAGGCTTGCCGCCTCGAACGGCCTGAAAGCCTTTTTGTAGGAGCGCTCAGTTGTCAATGCGTCGTAAATATCCACAATGCATGAAATCCTTCCATAGACGTGTATCTGCTCCTGCTCCAGGTTGCGGGGATAGCCCCTCCCGTTCAATTTTTCGTGGTGTTGCAACATGGGAATGAATATGCTTGGGGAAAGGTCCTGGTGTTCCCTCATAAGCTCCGCCCCCCATTCAACGTGTTTTTTCACCAGATCGAATTCCTGGTACGTCAGCTTCCCAGGCTTGTTAATGAGGTGGCTCGGCACCCGGCTCTTCCCCACGTCGTGCATAATGGACCCAAGGGCCAGATTGAAAAGGTCCTTTTCCCTCATGCCCAGGGACATGGCCAGTCCTATGGAGAGGGTGCAGACATTTATGGAATGGACGTAGGTGTAATAGTCGTAGGTGTTGATCTTCATCAGACCGTAAAAGGAGGACGGAAGATTCAGTATGGCGTCAATCATTTCCGCGACCGTTTTTTTCGCCTCCTTCACCGCCTCCCCGCTGCGCGGATTTTCCAGCAGGTCCTTTGTGACCATTTTGGAGTTTTCCTTGACCACGGCAGCGCGCATCTTTACGACTGCCTCTGAATCCCCGGAGGATTTTTTCGCGGCCAACTCCCTTATGAAATTTCTGTATTTTTCATTGTCGTTGATATGGATCAGGAGATTTTTCCGCTTTTTCCCTTCCTCCTCTTTTCCGAAAACATCATCATCCGGGACCATCCTTTCGGCCTTGAGAATTAAACTTACGTCTGTGTGGTTTTCCAGATATAGATTGACAGGCGTCCTGGTCCCATGAACAAAGACTTCACGGTCCACCGGAATATAATTATCAAGATAGTCGATATAACGTTCGATTTTCTCCTCCGACTCAAATCCCTTGGAAAGCCCTTTATGGGACAACTCCCATTCCCTTTCCATCCCTTTTTCGTAAGAGTTGAAAAGGTCCCGTTGAGAGCAAGGTATGTATATCGTCTTGACGCGGTTGGATTCGAGGTAGTGGTTGACCTCGAAATGGAAGGGGAGGTTCTTGCGCAAGTATAGGAAGTGTTCTCCATCTTTTTTTATATACAGGTCAAAGGGCAGAACCGAATCCACCATGAGTTTGCCCGGCGGCGCCCCGAAAAATTCCGTGGGTTTTTTCTCCTGGATTTTTGGTTTTTCCTGTGTCCCATCCGCTTCCATGGCGTCCAGCCCCTTTTCAGTATTGATGTATACCTCCTCTATCCCGTATTCTTCCATTTTTTTAATCTCTTTTTCGGAAGCGATTTTGAACTTGTTGAAGAAAAAGGGGGTCATGAGCCAGCTTTGCTCAATTTTTTCCACATAGACTCCAATCCTGAGCTTTTTTACCGGGACCTTCTTAATCATTGTATTATAAGTTTAGAAATTTGCGTTTCCCGCCTGCCTGTGGCAGACAGGCGCAAGTTTTTCAACCGCGTCTATTCCTTGTAATTTTGGTTATTAACAGTTTCAAAGTAATATTAATATAACCCACCCCGGCGCTCCGCGCCACCCCTCCAAGGAGGAAAATTTTTTAAGCAGGCGCAAAGGCCATAAAGTTTTTTCTCCGCGTCCTTTGTGAATTTTTTGTGCCCTTTGTGGTTATTTATTGTTTTTTGGTTTCGGCCATGCGCGCTCCAAGAAGCGGTTAAAAAACTCTATCATGGAACTCAAGTTTCCGAGCGTAATAATATAATCAACCGTTCCCCTTGCCGAAAATGGCGTAGTGGTCGATACGGATGTCCTTGATCAACATGTCTATTTCTCCAACGCCGAAGCCGAAGGCGTGCAGCAGTTCGGACACGATCTTCAAGGACGCCTCGAACTCCTCCGGGACCACCAGGTCCGCCCCGGCCTTCTTCATGGCCTCAAGGTTCTGGACGTATCGCGTCCGCACAAGGATGAAGAGACCGGGGTTCATGCTCCTTGCCAGTTGCGCTATCCTGCCCACGGATTCGTACTCATTGATGGAGAGGACAATGGCCCTGGCCCTTTTTATGCCGACTGCCTCCAGTATCTCCCTTCTCCCGGCGTCTCCGAATACTATCCTTTCCCCGGCCTTCATCCCTTTTTCCACATTAGACCAGTTCATATCCAGCACCACGTAAGGTATATCAAGGGTCTTGAGGGACCTGGCAATATTTTTCCCGGCCACTCCGAATCCGCACACCACCACGTGGTCCTTGAGGTCCTCCCCTTTCTCAATCGCGTCCAGGACCGGCAAGGCGGAAGCGATCCCGCCAAGGAGCCGGGTGGAGGAGAGATAAAAGGCAATGGAGGCGGCCTTGTCCATGAGAAAAGGGGCGGCGAGCATGGACAACACGATGGCCGATAGAAGGGTCTGGTACTGGCCCTCGTCAATTAGTCCGTGTCCCTTTCCCTCCATCAGGAGGATAAAGGCGAATTCCCCGGCCTGGGCCAGGGCCAGACTTATCATGATGGTCTGGCGGAAGGGATACCGCAAGGCCATAAGGACTATCTGGGCCAGCGCGGCCTTCACCAAAACGATAAGAAGGAACAGGGACAGGACCTTTCCCATATTTGAAAATAGGTAAGAGACATCCACCAGCATCCCCACTGATATAAAAAAAAGCGGGAGGAGGCTGTCACGGAACGGGAGGAGGTCCGCCGTGATCTGATGCTTGAATTTCGTCTCTGACAGTATCAGCCCGGCGGTAAAGGCGCCGAGGATGAGGGAAAATCCGGCCTGATACGTAAGAAGCGCGGTTCCGATGCAGATGCACAGCACTGAGATAAGGAAAAGCTCAGGGTTCCTTTGCCTCGCTATGTATCCCATCAACGGTTTCAGAAAATAACGGGCAAGCAGGAGTATGGTGGCGATCACCAATCCGGCCTTTCCTATGGCCTTCAAAAAAAGGATGGAGGTGGATTCATTTTCGCTTCCCGCCAGAATGGGGACCAGGATCATGATTGGCACGATCATCAGGTCCTGGAAGATGAGTATATACAGAGAGGTCCTGCCGTACATGGAGTCCAGTTCCGATTTTTCCGCCAGCATCTTTAGGACTATGGCCGTGCTGGAGAGGGCCAGGACCATTCCGGCCAAAAGGGCCTGTGGAGGGGAGAAACCCATTTTCAGAAAAAGGAGATGAAACACAAGAGAGGTAGCGGCCACCTGCAAGGCGCCCGCGCCGAAAACCGCTTTCCTCGCCTCAGCCAGCCTCTCCATCGGAAATTCCAGGCCCACAAGAAACAGAAAGAAAATGACCCCGATTTCCGCCAGAAATTCCACCTGCTGGATGCTGGACACGAGATTCAAGGCGTAGGGTCCGATGATGGCGCCTGCCACCAGAAAGCCCGCCAAGCTTGTCTGCCTGAGTCTTTTGAAGACAAGGACGCTCACTATGGCGGCCAGATAGACAACCAGGATATCCAAAACTATTGATAAATTCCGCATGAATTAATAATACCCTTTCCACTAAATTTTTTAAATAAACATGAGAAAAAGGAAAAATTTGTTTTGCCATAAAATCTTTGCTATAGTTGTTCAAACGGCATAATTGCCTTGAAAAATGTGTAATAGTGCACGTGGCGTCATGAAAAACTACGCCAAGCTCAATTGTAGAGGTAGCTATACATCCCCCTCAGTCCCCCTTTGATAAGGGGGATGTAAAAATAACGAAAGAGCCTTCCCACGGTTTTTTATTACAATCCAGGTGAACTACTACAAAAAAACTAATAAAAGGAGAACATTTGTGAATAAGACCAAATCCATGCAGAAATGGGCAGTCATTACCTTGGGAATTTTTTCCTTTTTCGCCTGTTCAGGGGAAAAGAGCGTTTCCTCGCAGGAAAAAGCGGCCGCTCCCAAACCAGTTGCGGAGGCGCCCAAGCCAACCGCTGAGGCTACCCAAAAACAAGGCGAGGAACTAAAGACAGCTCTGGAAGGCGGCAAGCAGCAGGAAAGAACCGCCATTCCTGAAGTGGTGGCCAGGGTCAACGGAGTGGAAATAAAAGGAAAAAACATAAAGGCCTCCATTGAGGCCATGGAGGCCCGCGCCGGACAGCAGGGAAAGGCCCTGGAAGGCGCTGAATACAATGAAATCGCAAGGAACATGGTTACGCAAAACATCAACACCGAGCTTATTTCCCAAAAGGGGAAGGCCCTTGGAATAACCGCCAAACCGGAGGAAGTTGACGCGCAGGTGGAAAAACTAAAGTCACACTACGGTCCAGGGGTGCTTGAGAAAATCCTCACTGAAAGGAATATGACCATTGAGGAGTTGAAGAAGGACCTGTCAGAGGAATTGATCGTTCAAAAGACCATCACCCAGGAGGCATTATCAAAGCAGCCGGAACCGACCGTGGAGGAAGCGAACGACTATTTCACGAAGAACAAGGAAAAATTCATCGCCCCTCAAATGGTCAAGGCAAGCCATATCCTGAAGAAAACCGTTCAGGGAGAAAGCGCCAAGGCAAAAAACGACGAGACGCGGAAAGCAATGGAAGGAATTCTCAAGGAGGCAAAGGCCGGGAAAGACTTCGCGGAATTGGCTAAAAAACATTCCGAAGACGGGAGCGCCGGGCAAGGGGGCGATCTCGGATACTTCTCCAAGGGCCAAATGGTCCCGGAATTTGAAAAGGCCGCCTTTGCGCTGAAGGCCGGCGAAATCAGCGATATAGTGGAGACCCAATACGGCTACCACATCATCAAGACGTTTGAAATCAAGGAAGGCGGGCCGATGGCCTTTGATGACGTCAAGGCCAAGATCATAAGTTTCATGAAGCGGCAAAACGGCGAGAAGGCGGTGGACGCATACCTGGAGCAACTGGGCAAGGAAGCCAAGATAGAGATATTGATGTAATCAGTCGAGATCAACGTCTCTTATATATTTGCCGAAGTCCTTCTCTTCCCGGACGCGTTTTTCCTCCTTGGAGAACAGCTTGTCGAGCCTTTCCGATTTGGTTCTTTCTTCCTCCTTGGCTCTCTGAAACATCTCCAATCGCCCGGCCTCCTGGGCCTTCAGCGATTTCACCGCGTCCGTGAGGTCGATGCTCTTTTGCTTTTTACCGTGGCTGACCACCTTTCTGGCGTCCGCGTCCCATTCGATCTGTTCCCCGCAGGCAGGGCATACGATGTTTTGTGTTCTCATTTTTCTCTCCAGTCATGAATATTTTCTGGTTCAAATTATAACATAGCGCGGCATGGCCGCAACCAAAGGGAAAACAAAATCTCAAATGACAGATAGCAAATTACAAATAAATTACAATTACTGAATGTCCAAAACGATTACGCTTCCTTGTTTGTCATTTGTAATTCTGGTTATCGGGATTTATTTGTTATTTGACAATTGAGATTTGGAGTTTCATAAAATTTTGCCAAAAAACGTAAAGCATTGGTAAGCAGATATGCCGACCCTGGACCTGATTCCTATCGAAACAGCTAAGACCCTGGACGGACTTTTCCGGGAACGGGTCCGCAGAACCCCCAACGCCGTCGCATACAGGCATTTCGATAAAGCCTTTGGGACATGGAAGGAGATGGACTGGGGGGAAGCCGCCTTTCAAACGGCACGATGGCAGGCGGCCCTGGAAAAGGAATCCTTAAGGCCTGGGGACCGCGCGGCTATATGGCTCCGCAACTGCCCTGAATGGGCCATAATGGAGCAAGCCGCGCTGGGATTAGGATTGGTGGTGGTCCCACTGTACTGCAACGACCGCCCGGAAAACGTGGCCTATATCCTCCATGACTCAGGCGTCAAATTCCTCCTCGTTGAAAAGGAGGAAAACTGGAGACTCTTGGCCGCCAGCGGACAGCCCATTGGGTCACTGGAACGGGTGGTGTGCCTGAATCATCCGGGAGACGTAGAAGCAGGTCCCCTTCTTCGCTGGGCGGACCAATGGCTTCCGGATGAAGGGGGAGAATTGGCGGAGAACCGCTGCGCTCCAGGGGACCTCGCCACGATCATTTATACGTCCGGCACAATGGGCCACCCCAAGGGCGTGAAACTCAGCCACCATAATATCCTCTGGAACGCTTATAGCGGAACGCAAAGCGTCCCTGTCCACAGTAAAGATACCTTCCTCTCGTTTCTTCCCCTGTCCCATGCCTTTGAACGGACCACCGGTCACTACATCCCTATGATGGCCGGGGCGACCGTGGCTTACGCCCGCTCCATTCATCAATTGGCGGACGACATGGAAGTCGTTCGCCCGACAGTGTTGATCTCGGTCCCCCGTGTTTTCGAGAGGATATATTCCAGGATTAAACACCAATTGGAAAAGAAGGGGCCATTGGAAAGGCGGCTCTTTGAATGGACGGCCCGGCTGGGATGGGGCCGGTTCGAATGCCGGCAAAAGAGAAGAGGATGGTCTCCAGCTTTTTTGCTCTGGCCCTTGCTGGATGCGCTGGTAGCGCGTAAAGTAAGAAACGGCTTTGGCGGACGGTTGCGTCTGGCCATAAGCGGCGGGGCGGCCCTTCCGCCGGAACTGGCCAGGGTCTTTATAGGAATGGGAATTACCTTGCTGCAGGGATACGGGCTCACGGAAACCAGCCCCTTCGTGAGCGTGAACGTCAAGGAGAATAATGATCCCCTTGGCGTGGGGCTTCCCATAAAAGACATAGAGGTCCGGATGGGAAAGGACGGAGAGCTTCTCGTGAAGGGTCCAGGCGTAATGCAGGGATACTGGAACAATCCGGAGGCCACTGCGGCCATTATAGACGCTGAAGGCTGGCTTCACACCGGGGACATCGTCCGGATTGAGCAGGGACATATCTACATAACAGGCCGCATCAAGGAAATAATCGTGATGCTCAATGGCGAAAAGGTCCCTCCAGCGGACATTGAAATGGCCATTGCCATGCATCCGCTGATAGACCAGGTCATGATCATTGGGGAGGGAAGACCTTATCTGGCCGCCTTGGTGTTACTTAATGAAACCCAACTGGTCCCGCTCGCGAAAAAATGGGGAATGGACCCGGCTTCTGAAGGTTTTTATTCCGGTCTGCGGATTAAGAAACATGTCCTGGGCGAAATCTCCAGGCAAATGCACGCCTTTCCCGGATACGCCAAGGTGAGGCGCGTGGCCCTGCTGAAGGAGCGCTGGTCAGTGGAGAATGAATTGCTGACCCCTACCCTGAAACTTCGCCGAAGCAGGATCATGGAGAGGTATAAGGAGGAAATAGCCGGGCTATACGAGGACCATGAGGCGTGAACTTATCGCTTCCGGCTGACCTTTTTAAACGATGGCGCGGCTTCGCAGCAACCAAAACTTTTTAAACCACAGATTCTGCACTACAAAGAACAAACAAGGAAAAGGAATTGTTTTGGACATTCAACAATTGTAATTTGTGATTTATTTGCAATTTGTTGTTTGTCATTTGGAATTTTGTTTCCACTTTACTTCTTCTATGTTGGCGCTCGATGTTCAACGCGTCTTTACGAACCTTTCATGCTCTCCTCCTCCCGTTTCAGGAAGGAAATGGATTCATCGAGTTTTCTGCCCAGCATCCTGCTGACGTTCTCTATCCCGCCAAGCAAAATCCTGTAGGAGTGAAGGCTGGTTTGTATAGGGCCGTCCTTGGACTTGGCCTTGTACTCCTGCATCTTCTCTATCAGGACGTCAATGGTCCATTTGTTCAACTCCAGAAACTCGTCTTCCGAGAGGA
>JACRGO010000190.1 GCA_016212295.1 Nitrospinota bacterium
AAAGCCATGACGAAATATTGATCCAGACAGCGGAACTCCTTTACATACCGTTCGCCTTGGTAACGCGCCGCATACCGTCGAAAGGTATGCAGCGGCAGGTGATCCATTATCTGCGAAAAAACAAGCTGACCACTGTACATTTTTCACCTCATCAGAAATAATCCTGCGGGGGAGAATAAAGGGATATATTTTAAAATTCAAGTCGGTAACACCCATAAAACGACTATTTTGTTTTAAAAAACAGTATGTTAGAGCATGCTATGACAATTTTAACCGGACAGCAGTGATCCGCGAATATTAAATCAAAATGACTTTCTTCTATTCTATCAACGGCCTCTTGGTAGTTTATAGCGGTCACCACCTCATACCCGTCGTCGGTGAGGAATTTCCTGAATGGTTCCCTGATGCATTTTTCGTCGTCTATTATGAGGATTTTGGGTTTCATTTATTTAGACTCTTACACGTTCATTATGAGAGTTCGTCTATCACATTTTAAATAAAAGAAATTTAAACGCAGCGGCGCGGATCACGGATATAAGGCTTTAATAAAAAGCCCGCTAACACACCCCGGCCTTCGGCCACCCCTCTCAAGAGGGGAATTTTTTAAAAACAAATTTTCAGCCGCTACAGACATGATTTCCAGTGGTTCCTTATATACCTTATATAATTTTCAGCAGCTTGCCACGAATCCTTGTTCTTTAATCCCATAGCCCATAGTCCACTATTGAGAAGGACACATCGCCTATATTGAGGAGGGCCCATCACCTATAAATTCCCCTCTTGAGAGGGGTGGCCGAAGGCCGGGGTGTGTTAAGGATTCCTCCGGATCAGCCGGAAGAGAGATGATCACTTTCGTGTATTCTCCTTCCTTGCTTTCGAATTGCATTTCCCCGCCATGGTTGGCCACAATACCGTGGCTGATGCTCAAACCCAGTCCTGTTCCTTCCCCTTTCAGTTTAGTGGAGAAAAAGGGCTCCTGAATTTTGGGCAGATTTTCCGGCGCGATCCCGGTTCCCCGGTCAAAAAATGTGACGCGCACAAAGGGCCGGCCGTTAAAGGCGGCCTTTTCTCCAAAAATCTCAAAAATTTTGTTTTCATCGGCGCCCTGGTATTTTTGGTTAAGGGCATATTGGGCGTTGTTGATGACATTCAAAAAAACCTGTTGAATCTCCTGGTGGCTGGCGATTATTTTTGGGACTCCCGGAGAAATATACACGCTCAAATGAATGCCTTTTTTCTGTATTTGCGCCTGGGTAAGGCCAAGGGAATCGGACAGAATTTCCTGGAGAGACACGGGTTTTTTCGCTTCCTTGCTGTCCCTGGCAAAGGACAATAGATTCCTGACAATATTCGCGACGCGCCTCCCTTCTTCAATTATTTCCTCCACTATGAAGTTGTCCCAGCCTCCCATGCTGTATTGGTCCTTCAGCATCTGGGCATAATTGATGATGCCGTTTATGGGGTTATTGATCTCGTGGGCCACGCCTGCGGCGAGTTCCCCAAGGGAACTCAGCTTGGAGGCTTGGACCAGTTGGGCCTGTTTTTCCGTCAGGGCCCTTTCCGCGCCCTTGCGTTCCGTAATATCCTGAACGATGCCAAGCGCCCGGACCGGATGTTCGGCCTCGTCAAAGGACACCTCGGCCTTGGTGTAAAGTATGCGCCCGGACCCGTCCGGCCAAAGAATCCTGTATTCCATTTCAAACGGTTTGGCTTTTTTCAGGGAGTCGCTCATGGATTTTGCATAAAGCGCTCTGTCCTCCGGGTGGATGAGATTTAAGAAGGATTCATAATTGCCTTCGAACTCCGATGGCTTTCTTTGAATAATTCGATATAGTTCGTCCGACAGGAAAAGTTTGTTTGTTGAAAGGTCCCATTCCCAGTTGCCGAGATGAACTATTTGTTCAGCTTTGGCGAGGTTTTCCCTGCTGACTCGAAGCTCGTTTTCCATCCTTTTCCGCTCAATGCCCAGAACGATTTCCCTTGCTGAGGCATTGAGGGCGTCTAAAACAGTTTCCTGGATGGCGCCGCGGGAAAACATCCCTATCACTCCGACCAATTTATTTCTCATCACAAGGGGGTAACCGGCAAAACCGGTTATTCCCTCTTTCCTTGCCCATCCCAAGTCCTGGACCAGAGATTCGGCAATAAGGGAATTGCACAGAAAGGGCTTATGCCCTTTAGCAATCAAACTGACGGGGCAGCGGCCCTCCGATATATATTTATGGCTGCCATTGATATGAGAGGACATGCCGGCGCTTGCTTGCAACTCCAAGCGGTTCCCGGCTTCATTAAAGGTCCAGATTCTGGCCAGGGCGATATCCAGTTGCCGGACAATGGCATCGGCGCACCTCCGCAGGATTTCCTTTAAGGTATCGCCCATGGTAAAGGCAACCATGAAATCCAGCGTCAAGCTGGATTCCAAAGCCGCTTGGGCGGCCTCCATGTCCGTGCGTTTTCTGGCGGTAATGTCGGTTATTATCCCATTAAGGGAAGTTGGAACGCCATTCCTGTCTCTCACCAAATAAACCCTGTCGTTAAGCCAACGAATTACGCCATCGGGCCTGATTATCCTGTATTCAAACTCCTTGAATCCGGTATCGCGGACCATTTTTAAACAGGATTCAACATGCTTTTGGTCTTCCCGATGAACAACCTCCCGCCAAAGGTCCGGATTTTCGTAAAAATCCGCATCAGGCCGGCCGAATATTTTTTCAGCGGCCGGGTTCATATAAGCAATCCTTTGATTTTCCAGGGAAAAAGACCAGATAACGTCTTGCATGGAATTAAGAATACTATTAAGCCGCTCCTCGCTTTTCCGGAGTTCTTCCTCTTTTTGTTCGATTTCCCTTGTCCGCTCCTTCACCAGGTCCTCAAGATGGTCCCGGTGTTTTATCACATCTTCTTCACTCCGTTTCAGGGCCACGCAATTTCTGACCAGCCCGTTTAGTTCGAAGAAATTAAAAGGTTTCCTGATGAAGGCGCTCACTCCACGATTGAAGCATTGTTCCACGTCCTCATCCGTGCCGTGTCCAGTCAGCACGATCACGGAATAGGGATCGGAAGGGGATGGTTTTATCCGTTCTAGAAATTCGACGCCATCCATGACCGGCATCTTCAGATCAAGAATAATCAACACTGGATAATGGGCATGAAATAGTTCCAGCCCCTCTTCCCCGTTTTCGGCGAAGAGGAGTTCGTATCCTTCGTCTTTCAGGGATTCATGGACCGTCAGCCTGACGGCCTTTTCGTCTTCAATAACCAGGATTTTATTTTTCAACATAACCGAACTTATCGCCATTCGGGCGGACTAAAAATAGAACACTGAGCGGCTTCGCCGCATCCACCTGTTCTGCGTGCGGACACGCACAGGCAGGAAAGAATTGACATCACCCTGGCCCCCTTTTTAAGGGGGAATATCTCAAAAATTCCCCCCTGGCAAGGGGGGATCAAGGGGGGTGTAATTCATAGATATATTTGATTCTTAAAGATTAAAAATAAAAATTCCTATACTACAAATTTATTTTTGCCGGCGCCAATTTCGTCCGATAGAAAATTTCCGGGAATTTTTTTTATAGTCTCATTGACGGTCTGCAATAGTTTGGATTGCCGCATGGGTTTAGTAGTGAAATCCCGGATACCGAGTTCCATGCACTTTTCCGTATCTTCCGTTACCCCCATTCGGGTCAGCATGATGATTTCAAGGGACTTCAGGTCCGGATTATTTTTTATCTCCTTGTATACGGCGAATCCGTCCCTTTCCGGCAAGTTGCAGTCAATGAGGCATAAATCGAATGAAGCCCCCTTTCCGTGCTCTTCCTCAAGGATTTTCACCGCCTCTTCTCCTGATCCGCATGCGGATGGCCGCGGCCCCCAATAGGACAGAATTTGCTGAAGCATTCCGCGGCTGGACTCATTGTCGTCCACCACCAGGACCCTTAGGGCCGGCAAAACGCCGGCCATCTTTTTTACTTCTTGTCCGTGTTTTTTTTTAGCCAGCGTGAAAGGGACCCGGAAATGAAAGCAGCTCCCCGCTCCTTCCTCGCTTTCCAGCCATATTTCGCCGCCCATTAAGTCAACCAGTTTCTTTGCGATCGTAGCGCCCAGTCCTGCGCCGCCGTGCCTGCGCGTTGGGGAACCATCCCCCTGTTTAAAATTTTGAAAAATAACATCCATTTTTCCCTTCGGTATTCCAATGCCCGTGTCACGGACCGAGAATTGGAACATGGCGTCCCCGTCGGTCTCCTCCCATTCGACTGATACCACAATCTCCCCCTTTTCGGTGAATTTTATGGCGTTATCCACCAAATTGAGAATAATCTGGCGGAGACGGTCCGGATCACCAATTACCATTGAAGGAGTATCCGGCTGGATGACCATCAAGATTTCCAGGTTCTTCTTCAACAATCAGAATTTTATTTTTTTGCATTTTTTATTCTCTAACTGGAATTATAATAGTAAATGTGGTCCCTTGGTTAATTTCCGATTCGCATGTAATGACGCCATGGTGGTCCTTGATTATTCCATAAACAATGAAAAGTCCCAGTCCGGTCCCTTTCCCCACGTCTTTTGTCGTGAAAAAAGGCTCAAAAATTCTATCAATGATTGATTCATCAATTCCAGGGCCGTTGTCGGAAAATCGGATTTTCAAGGACTTCCTGTCATCCGAAATGCCTATGTCCACGCTGATCCCTGCATTACCGGTTTTGTTTTCAAAGGCGTCCAGGGAGTTTTGAAACAGATTGATGAACACCTGTTCGAGCTGGTTCGGGTTTCCTTTCACCGCTGGAAGATTTTCCTCCGCGTTGATGCTCAGGCGGATATCCCTCAGGCGCAATCTTTCCCTGATAAGCAAAAGGGCGTCGTCCAATATTTTTTCCAGGTTTGCGTTTTCCCCGGGCATATCGGACCGTCTTCCAAAGGAGCGAAGATGGTCAATGATGGAAACGATCCTCGCCACTTGATGGGAAGCGTCTTTCAGGTTTTTCCTTAACTTAGCCTCATCAATTTCGCCGATGGATTTTTGCCTGAGAGAAAGGCCCAGGCTTTGGATAAAGCCGCTGATGAAGGTAAGGGGCTGGTTGATTTCGTGGGCAACGCCCGTGGCCATTTCTCCCAGGGAGGTCAATCTGGAGGCATGAATCATTTTTACCTTGCTTTCATCCAATGCCTTTTCAGCCTGTTCCCGCTCCATCATCTCCTTTTCCAAATTCTTATATGCTTCCCTTAATTCCCTTGTCCGTTCGCTGACAAGGGACTCGAGGCCCAAGTCACGTTTCTGGATTTGCTCCAGCATTTCATTAAAGCCCTTGATGAGGATTCCCACCTCGTCCTCCGAATCATGCGTCAATTCCCGGACAGAGTAGTTTTTTTCCCTTGATACCACCTTGGCCGTTTCCGCCAGGCGCAGGATGGGACCTGAGATCGCCTTTTGGAGCCCGGAGGACAAAAACAACGCAAAAAACAGGAACACAATCAGAATAACAAAGGCAACGCCGGAATAGAGCGCCAGATCGGAATAAATTTCACTCATGTCAAATTTCAGATAAACGGTCCCCACACGTTCATCGTCAAAAAAAATTTGATGAAAAATTTGCAAATAGCCCCCTGATGAATTAATGACGTCTTCCATGTAGTTGGACGGGCAGGGGGGCGGCGTTTCTTTCGATGCGTTATCATGAAGATATGCGGCAAACATGCCGCCGTCCTCTTGGTATAAATAGGCGGATGTAATTTGGTCCTTGGCTTTCAGGGCTGAAAGAATATCCATCGCGTAATTTTTATCATTGAATATCAAGGAAGCCGCGCTGTTTTCTCCGATAATTTTCGCAAGGGTGGAAAGTTCGCTTTTTATCAGCCTTTTGTTGGCGATGAGCTCATACGCCACAAAGGAGCAATATGAAAGAAACAGGGCCAAGGCGCTCGTAAAAGCGATAACCAGCGTCAGCTTTCGTTTAATGGGAGTGTCCTTAAATGCTTTCATGCCTCAGTTGTTTCAATTTTCCGGTTTCAATTTTTATTTTTTAATCCTTTAATGTTCCTTGCAAGGCTCAGGAGCCTCGCGCTGAGGACCAGCCCGGCCTCCTCCGCCGCTTTCAAATTAATCTCAAAATGGACCTGTTTCCCCTCCGTTATAAAGCCTATGGTCCCTCCCTGGCGCGTAAATCCCTCGGAGTCGCCGACCGTTAAAATTTTTGATTTTTTTAGGGCGCGCAGGATTTGGGGCAAACTGTCCTTCTCCGATGAACTGATAAAAAGGACATGGCATGCGTCCAATTCCTCGACATCATGAAACCTCTTTATGGCAATTTTCTTCCCCATGACCGCTTGTCCTTCCAGGGACTCCAGCGCGCCGCTGAACGGGTCCTTGCCCAAAACGCCGAGAACGACCTTGTCTTTGGTATTGTCAAATACGCCCGGAGGCCATTCAACGAACTTGGCGAAATAATATAAAAAGCCCGCCTTGATTTTATATTCCTCCGCGTAAATGGCTTCCGGATTTGGTTCGGCCAAGGCGCTAGCGGATGGAAATACGGCCATGGCAAGGAAAAGGCAAAAATATTTTCGTAAAATCTTAAGCATCGTTTTAAGCTTGCTAAATCAAAACCCAAATATGAACCGCGGAGACGCGGAGATTTTTATAAAATGGCTTAGTTGTTGGGGCACGATGCATCGTGCCCTTACCTTTCTCCGCGCCTCTGCGTCTCCGCGGTGAAAAAATATCAAAATTTCCAGGTTATTTTTCCGTAAAAACCCCGCTCCACTTTCATTGGGCTTATGCCCCGTTCAGGTCCATATTCAGCCATGAATATCCGGCCATCAGCCTCCAGGCCTCCGTTACGTCCCAGGTGGCGGCGGCCTCCACCCCGTAAGTTTCGCCGTCCATCTTGTTGCCAAACCGCAAGGGAGTGGCAAGGTGCGCGGGGGCCGGGGTGGTTTCATAAAAGGGGGCGCCAGGCTCACTTGTCAAAAGGTTATTGTAGACGTTATAAAAGGTTGATAGGTCGAAAAAGAGCCTGTCCGAGGGCTGCAGCCGGTATCCAAGTTCGTAGGCGAGGAGTTCCTCTGAATCAAAATTCCGGCCGCCATTTAAGGACGAGAGGACAGTTGATCCATCAAAGCCTGGAAACGCGAGGAAATTAATGCGGATGCCATGATCCGACCAGGATGGGGTCCTCACAGCCCTGGATATGGCCGTCCAGACGGTATGCCTGGGATCAGGCGTCCACACCAGCCGTCCGTTGGGTTGCGCCTCGGAACCGGTGTAATCATTGTGCTCGAACTTGGAGCCCACTATTAAATGGAGACGGTCGTGGATTATGGCGATCTCATCTTGAAGGAAAGCGGTGAAAAGATGGTCGGCCCGGTTTTCAGGGTCAAAGGAAACCGCGAAGCTGCTGTCAAATTTGCCATGGATGTAACGGTATCCGAGTCCCCATATGACCTGATGGCGCTCGCCGAGCATGAAGCGATGTTGAAAGTCGAGGTCAAAAATATCCAAGTCCGATCTCCCCACATCCTCCTCGCCATACTCGTTATTGTCGTAATAGAGCTGGATCTCCATATCGGAGCTTGAGGAAAAAGAGCGCTTCCAGCGGGCAAGGACGTTCTCGCCCGACACATTGATATCTCCATCAAAAGTCCTGGAGTATGGCGGGGCAAGGGCGGGTTGGGTCATGGTCTGGCCGGCATTTCCGGAGTAGGCGTCTCCTTGAAAGGTGAGGGAATCGTCTTGGGAACTGTCCCAATCCACCCGGAAGCCTCCCCGGTATTGGTCCCATTCATCCGTTCCATCCTTTCCTGATTCGTCCACGAAGCTGTCGCGGTTGAAATATTTGGCATAAGCCCTGTAAGAGGCGTTCCCGTTTAGTTTCCCGCCGTATCTTAGGCCGCCGAAACCCCGCTCCTCGTCTCCGCCGCCTCCGGTGGCCAGCCCGCCCTGCGTTTCCCCGGCCTTTTTTGTGATAATGTTGATCACGCCGTTAACGGCGTTGGCGCCCCAGAGGGTGGCCCCCGGACCGCGGATTACCTCTATCCGATCCACATCCTCCAGCAAGGTGTCCTGAACCTCCCAATAAACTCCCGCGAAAAGGGGGGTATAAATGGACCTGCCGTCCATAAGGACCAGGAGCTTGCTGGCGTATCTTCCATTAAATCCCCTGGAGGTAATGGCCCATTTGTTGGCGTCGATTCGCGCCACTTGCAGTCCAGGGACCATGCGGAGGGCCTCCGGTATGCTGGCGGCCCCCGAGCGGCGGATGTCCTCCTGGGTTACCACATAGACCGCAGCCGCGGCGTCAAGAAGATTTTCTTCCTTTTTTGACACTGAGGTGATATTCACTTGCGCTAATTTTTCAAAGCCAAGTTCTATAAGGTCCCGCACTTCCCTTGGCGGCTGGTCCGAGGCCCAGGCAAAAACGGCCATGAATTCCATTAGCACAAGAACCAGGAACGATCTGGCGAACGCTGAATGTTTTTGTGTTGCAAGCACAATCCCCTCCCTATGATAGTATAGGAATTTCCATTTTAAATCTTTTAAAATCAGGTAAATATATGAATCACACCCCCCTTGATCCCCCCTTGCCAGGGGGGAATTATTGATATATTCCCACTTAAAAAAGGGGGCCAGGGGGATGTCAATTCTTTTGGTTGCGGCGAAGCAGGGAACGGTTTCAAACCGTTCCCTGCTCAGTGTTCTATTTTCAGTCCGCCCGAAGGGCGATAAGTTCAGTGCAAGCTGACTTTCATTTTTTAAAACCCATACTTCAGCGCCTTGGCTTGCTTTCAGGGAAATTCATAGCCGCGTCTTCCTTCCACAACACCCTGTGCTCCAGACATGGAATGCTCTTCCGAATCTCAGACTGGTACACGTGGTCCAGTTCCGCCGCTATCACGGTTTCCTTTTCCGAGGCCCTTGCCGCGACCTTTCCCCACGGGTCCGCTATCATTGCGTTTCCGTATGTCGTCCTTTCATGGCCATGGACGCCGCACTGGGCCGGAGCCGCCATGTACGCCTGGTTTTCAATGGCCCGCGCCCTTACCAGGACTTCCCAATGGTCCTTTCCGGTCCTGAAGGTAAAGGCGGACGGGGCGAAGATTATTTCAGCCCCTGCAGCAGCAAGCCTTCTGTAAAGCTCCGGGAACCGCAAATCGTAACATATAGACAGCCCAACCCTCCCGAATGGGGTGTCGGCCACGACCGCCTTGTCCCCCCTTTTCACGAAATCCGACTCCCTGTGCGTCTCGCCATTTACGAGGTCGGCGTCAAAGAGGTGGACCTTGTCGTATCGCGCCGCCACATCTCCTTTGTCGTTAATGAGAAGAGACGTGTTGGTTGCCTTGCCGTCTCCGGCCTTGATGGGGATAGAGCCTCCCACGATCCACACCCGGTGCTCAGCGGCGAATTTTTTCAGGAACAGGACTGATTCTCCGCTCTCCGGGTCCTCGGCGGCCTTTGCCTTTTCTCTCTCCTCGCCCATGAAGGAAAAATTTTCAGGAAGGGCAAGGAGGCCCGCGCCCATGTCGACTCCTCGCGTCAGAAGGGAGTATGCCTTTTCGAGGTTTTCTCTTTTTTTATTTCCGGAATTCATTTGGACCGCCGCCACTATTGCCACTTGCCTGCCTCCACTAAATGAAAAATTCAGGTGATTTTTTTTGCGTATCTTGTAAACGTTCACGTCCGGCTTCAACGGAATCCTGCCCTCACAAGCGCTGCCTCTACCCACGCAAAACCAATTCGTTCCTGCTCCAGCCGCAATGAAGGCGCAATACTATTGCAGCGTAGATCATCGTAGAGCGCTGATTCTTCTGGTTGCAGGCGATTCAACTCCCTATTTGCAGGACTATCCTCTCCTCCCCAGAATGCGCGGTGCTCCAGCAAGGTTTCACGATCCATCAACAGGGAGCGGGCCGCCGGAAAATAGCTCCGCAACTGATCAAGGATTGCAAAGCCGTGGCTGTCGATATCGCCCCAGTAAATAATCTCCTTGTGTCTGAGCCAGTCAGCTTGCGCGAGTGTGTCGAAACCGTAGCCTGAGCCAAACAGAACCAGGCTATCAGGTACGCGCGGAAAGGCGAGGAAATTGATTTCATTCTCCGTGATAAAGACCCGCCTGACAGGCAATATAAGTTGAGCAAACTCGCCGCACGCCACGGTAAGATCGGACATACCCTGAATAAAAAATTTCGGGTCTAGGATACGGAAGCGGATTTGCGAGGATTTTGGCTTAAAACCATAGCGCATCTCAAACCCGCCAGCGCCTGTGTACTGTGTATTGATGGATTCGGGCGGGAGAACGATATCAAGTAACTCGCCGAGCAAGCCCCTGTGCCGTTCAATGAACTTAGTATCAACACCTGGGGCGTCTATCTGGCGAAGATAAACTCCGGAACGGGGATGGCCCACCACCCAATTCAGCACGGCAAGCAGTGCCGGCCAATTACCGGAATTATCAAGTACTGTCAGCGGATATTTTTTCAACCAAGGACTCAGCGCCGGGAAGCCGCCTGTAATGGTTGCCGCCAATGCACGGAACATGGCTGCGTCACGCTGCTTGCCGATCAGCGCCAAGCCGTCCCGCTCACACTCAAGGACAGCGGCCACTGGTATCCGGTTACGTCCCAGTTGACGATGATTAAACTCTCGCCACTCCAACTGGTAACCGGCGCCGGTTTCGTCCCTGGAAACCGCAACCAGCCCTGCAATCCACCGCCGCGCCAATTCAAAGTGTTCGGAGAGAGCTTGGGGGGTCGGCTTTTTCAAGGGAATACGCAAGGGAAAGACCGGTTCACCACCCAGCATTGCCGCCAGAATCCGGCCAGTGTCCCACTCCCGGCGGACTCTTTTACGGATATCGCCAGGCGTACTCCAGCCGCTCATGCCGGTCTCGCATTCCGCTCGGCGCGGTACTCAGAGATGGTGAGATTTCGCAATTGCGAATCCCGCCCGTCTTCATTGTGGACAAAGCCGACGCTGGAGACAAAGGGTTCGATAATGTGGATTTTTTGCAAAGGAGTGACAATCAGCAGTTGCAGGTTGAGCTTCTTGAAGAGTTCCAAACCGAAACGGGCCGACTCATCCGAGCCGCGTCCGAAGGCCTCGTCTATGACCACAAAACGAAAACTGCGCGAGCGCACGGCGCCCCACTCAAGTCCGAATTGATAAGCCAGGCTGGCCGCCAGAACGGTATAGGCAAGCTTCTCTTTCTGTCCGCCGGATTTGCCGCCGGAGTCTGTATAGTGTTCATGCTCGCTATCATCCTCACGCCAGCGCTCGGACGCCGCGAACACGAACCATTGCCGCACATCGGTGACTTTGCGCGTCCAGCGGCGGTCGAACTCAGCGCTCCCTTCGCGGCCGCGAAAGCGTTCGATAATTCCCTTTACCTGCAGGAATTTCACCTCGGAATACTGGGCGTCTTCCGAACCAGTCAAGGCGCCCTCGGTGCAAACGCGCAATTCCTGCTGGAAATCACGGTTCTCCGGATCGGAGCTGGGCTGCGCCACCAGCAAAATATAACGCCCAGGGTTGTAATCAATCTGGGCAAGCGAGGCGTTGATGCGCTCAATGCGCTCGCGTATCGTCTCCCTTTCCCGCGCCAATTGGGACTGGAAATTGGCAACCTCGCGGATAGTGTTTTCGTTGAGCAATTCCTTGAAACGCGCCTCGAAACGGGGCAGATCGTCGGTTTGAAGCTGTTGCAGCATGGAGCGGTATTCGTGGGCCGCATCCACGCTGGCGTCCGCGTCCTTGGTTTCCAATGGATATTTGTTGCGGTACTCCTGCATCGCCTTGACGATCTTCTCTTGCAGACGCTTGAGCTTGCCCTCTTCCGCGTCGATTTTTGCCTGTAACCATTCGCGCATGTCGCGCTCCCGGTTAACGCAGGACTCCACGGCCAGGGTATGTTCTCCCAGCGCCTCGGCGCGCAACTCGCCAAGCTGTATAAAGCGTGTTTCCCGTTGACCAGCGTCAAACGCATCAACGGCGGTTTGGCACTCAACGAGCAGCAAGCCCGCCTCCTTCTGCTTTACTTCATTTCTGTCAAGTTCCTTGTTGCGCTCGTCCAAATCATTTTCGGTCTGCTTCAATCTTTCTTCAAGCTCCTTGAGCCTGGCGGCCAGCGTTTGCAGAATATCAGATGCGGCCTCCAACATTTTTTTTTCGTCCTCAAGTTCCGCAATGGCGACGGCAAGAGGCCGCCAGTCGAGTTCACTGAAGTCGATGTATTCGCCAATCCGGGCCAGCCATTGCAGGCGTCCGCCCAGCGCCTCCCGCTCTTTTTGGATTGCGGTGATGCGAACCACAATGGAGTGTATGCGGCTTTCCAGGGCCGCAGCCTGTTTTTCCAGCGCGGTTATCTTCTCTTTATTGCTCCAGCCCAGGACATAGCGGCTGCGGTCATCAAGACGATGGCGATCATCCTTTTCATGGCGGTCCGCGCCTGCCTTGATTTGTCCTGCGCGGGTAATCGCCTGCTTCTCCCGGCGAAACTGCTCCATGGTCTTGCAGCAGGCATAGTCGAAACGGCGCGCCAGTTCGTTTTCCAGCCAACTATAAAATGGGGAATCTGGCTTGAGCGCGAGTTTGCGCGCCAGTGAATCAGGATGGAGGGAAGAAAGAGCATCCGCCTTGGATTCCCGCACCCGGTAATAAACCAGCCGTCCCTTCAGATGGGTTTGTTCAACCCAGGCGGCGACCCCGGCGTAATAAAGTTCCGGCGTCAATAATGATAGTCCGAAGTTATGCAGAAGCCGCTCAGCAGCGCCTTCCCATGCGGCGTCTTCAACGCGGACCTGTATCAGTTCTCCGGCAAAAGGCATAGCTTCCTCCGGTACATTCATCGCCGAACAAAGCATCCGCCGGATGGCAATTTGCGCTTCCGGAATATTGCTGCGCCGCTGCCGGAGTGAAATTAGTTCCTTTTCAATTGCTTCGTGTTCCTGCCTGAGACTTCGCATATCAACTTCAGCTTCCGTTAGCTGATTTTGAAGCTCGGCTTCACGCTTTTGACAAGCTTCGCTCAATTCGGAAATAAGACGATGATTACCGGCAAAACCGTCAACATCGTTCACGGGAGGAATATCCAACTGCCGCGCAAGCTCCGCATAACGCTCGGCGCGGGCCAGCTTTTTCGTTTTTTCCTGCTGCTTGAGATTGATGTCAGCAGCAATGCGCTGGATGCGGTCGCCGCCGTTTTCCGAGATGGCCCGCTTGATCTCGTCGCGCTCGCCTTGCTGAAGGCCGCGAGTTTCAGCCAAGGCCCTGGCTCGGTTGGCCAGGCGGTGATGTTCGTCCTTCAGGTTGGCCAATCTTTTTTCCAGAAGGTCAGCCTTAAGAAAGGCGAAATAGGGTTTCAGCGCATCACGGCAGTTGCGCCAGTCCACTATTTGCGTCGTGAGTTCGTCAAAGCGCGAGCAATCTGCGACCAGCGGAGAAAGGCGCGCGACCTGGTCCTTTGTTTTAAGCACCGCTTCATGGGCGCGATTCAGGTCATCAAAATGGCGAATGAGGGCCGAGATGCGCGACTCCACATCAAAGGCTTCCAGCATGTGCTCCCGCACAAAATCCGTGAGGCTGCCAACCGACTTCATGGATACCGTCTGGTGGAACAACTCCAGCGCCTGGTCATTTTCAATGCCAAAGCGACGCCGGAAAGCCGCGGCATACGACAGGAAGGTTTCAAACAATTCCACACCTGGCATTCCGCGCAAACGCTTTTTCAAGTCGCTGATGTTAGGGCCAAATCCCGTGAAGTCCGTGGCAATGGACATACTCCGGTCAGCCGCCAGATAAAAACGAGCAGGCGGCCCCTGTGCGTCTTTTGTCCAGAAAAACACCTGGGCCAAAGTAACGTTGAGCACAAAGCCTTCATTTCGGAAAACTCCGAGAATCACCGAGTAGTTATTGTGGTCGCGCAAGGCGACAGGCTTGGCGGAAACCCCCGATTCGCTCCGCTCTGACTTGTAATGTCCAAGCACGTATGAACGCAGTGTCCGCTCCCTGGATTCCGCGCCCGCTGCCTTGTTATAGGCAACGCGGCTTGGCGACACCAATAATGTAGTTATCGCATCCACCAAGGTTGATTTACCAGAACCGATGTCGCCCGTGAGGAGTGCGTTGTCGCCTCCAGGCTCCAGTATCCGCGCCTTGTTATTGAAAGTGCCCCAGTTGTAAACCTCCAGACGATGGAGACGGAAACCGCTCCGTTCTTCCTTGCCTGAAAAATCAAGAATTCCGTTTTCGATGGCCCCCATGTTCATGTCTGTTCACCATTTGTGGCGCCGCCGGGCGGATTGCCGGAATACGCTGCCAGGCGTTGATCAAAATCGGACAGCCATTGGGCGTCGGCAAAGGCTTTCAAAATACGGCGCACTTCAATGAGATGATTTTGCCCTTGCAAGCGGCGCGCAAAACCCAGTTCGATAATCTTGTTCAGATATGTATCAATTTGATCCACAATGCGCGCCTCGTTAGCGCCGGTAGGCAGGAATACCCTGACCATTTCAACCACTTCGTCACGGGAAAGGATGAGTCGCGTATCCTCGCCGCCGGCGTCAAACTCGGCCAATTTCTTGCGCAGCAACACAAGCAGCAGGCTCACCGGAAATGATAACGGACGCTTTACCACCAAACGGGGCAAGGCGTTCCCTTCCACAGGCGCCGGACAGCTTTTCAGCCACGCGTAACCTTCCGCCTCATCAAGCATCAGTTCAAGCCCCAGCAGCGCGAGGTAATCCCTGACCCTGGCCTGCAAATTGAGCAGCGCCTGCCATATATCCACGCCAGTATCCTGATAGACGATGCCTTTCATCAAGGCAATCAATACTCGCGGGAACGCCTGCCCTTCAAATTCGCTGTTTTGCATGTTCTCATCTATTAAAAATCACTCGCGGCAAACTGCCGCTTCGGCTAACATTGTTGCTGTCAACCCAACGCACAACGTCGTAATTTACATCATCAAAAAACGCTTTACTGTCCTCACTGGCCAAAGCGAGATATGCCACCAGTTCCGCCAATCCTTTTTTCAATGGAAATTCGTCGAGCAACTCTCCGAGGGTAATTTGCTGGCGTGTTTGTAAGGCATGGCGTACTTGTGCCGCAAGGTGCGCCTTGTCAACCACCACATGGCCGAACAGCGCGTCCACCACGACATGTGCGTCATCGCCAACCAGTATTTTTTCATCGTTGATTACCGGTTTGATTGACGCTGAAAAGAGGGGGCGCTCCATGGGTAATTCAATGCTCGGTGAAGTATCATCAATCTCCATGAACGCGGGGTCTTTCGGTATGGCCTCGCGCAAGTTCAACGCATGAGCCTCGATATTATGAATTATCTCCATGATACGGCGATTTTCGAGCCAAACCTTATCGTCGAGAAAACGGCGCAACTGCTGTGAAAGCAACGACACCGTGCGCTGCGTGTGCTCGCCGGCCTCAAGCCAGTCGTAATGAACCCGTTTCAGGCGGGCATCCGGTTCAAGTATACGCACTGCGTGTAATTTAAATACCTCTCTGAGCAAGAAGGACAATTCCTCCTGCCGTTCCGGCGACATCAGAAAATCCCAGAATGCCCGGAAACTCTTGCCCTGGTCTGAATCCGCGATCGCGTCGCGCTCGCCAAAAATCGACTCCAGCAAATCACCCTTGGCGCCTTCCCACGACGCGATGCGCTCCCGTGTGCTACGGTCAAGTAAGCGGAAATTTTGCTCCACCTCGCGAAAATCGGAGAGCAGTTCCCGCGCCGTGGAAGACACCTGCTGGAAGCGGTCTTTCAGCGCCGTCTCGTCGAGCACGGCGAATTCTCCGACATGGACACGCGCGATCTCGGCTTCAATCTCCGACTTGCGCCTTTCCAACTCACGAATACGCGCGTCAGGATTGGTATCACTGCCTTCCACCATTTGCCTGAGCAATTCGAACACCGTCATCAGGCGCGACTCCGTGCCCACGAAGGGGCGTTTGGTGAGGCCCTCCAGCCAGGCAATGGACTTCTCGCTGGCCGATGTCAGGTCGAAATGCGCCTCGTCTGATCCGGGCGGGTAATATTTGCGTAGCCAGCCGCGTGTCTCCTGGGTCCAGTCCCCAAGATAAACCGCCGCCGGTTTGGGAAACGCGGCTTCTCCCAGCGACTCGCGCAGGTGAAACAACTCATCTTCCAGTTTTGTAATGAGCTCAGCCTGCGCCATGCCGCGTGCGTTGGGCAGGACAAACACCCGGTGGAGAAAGCTCGCCACCAGCGGCGCGTGATCGGCCAACAGCAACCGCCAGGCGGGATGGCTGCGGCGCAATGCATCAAGAGTGGCGTAGTCCATGCTCATATATTTCAATTCACTTTTTTTTCAGAACAAAGGAAACATCCACGTTGGATAACTTTTTAGATTTGTCATAAGCCTTCCTATCAAAATTATGCTTCAGGTTGAAAAGGACGAATTCCAAGTATTCATCCATTGCCAACACCTTGCCGTCCGGTAATTTCTCTTTAATAACCGGCAGATTCAACTTTTTCATAAGCTTTAGGCACTTTCGAGGCCGAGTTGCGCCATGATTTTATCGTATAAAGATTCAGAGCCATATTTTAAGCATAAGTCCCTGGTCTGCCGGGAAACCTTGTAATAGTTGACGGCAAAACCCCCTATCAAAACACAGGAGATTTTTTTCTTTTTAAACTCCTGGGATATAAGATGAAAAACCGTTGGGTATTTTAGTATGGGAATTTCCATTTCTTTTCTTATGGATCAAACCACCGCTGAGACGCAGTGGCGCGGAGAAAAAAATCCTTGATTTCAATATATGTTTTTCTCAGCGTCCCTGTGTCTTCGCGGCCAGGTATTCCCGCGCCTTTTCCGGTCCCCTTTTCCATGCATGTCCAGGCCAGGACCAATAAGCATTCAATTTCGGTTAGGGACTCAGTAAATACAAATATACCTGGATAGCGCCCGGATTTGGGCCGGGTTTGGCTTGCGGTGATTGAGCAAAACCGCAGGCATAGCAACGCTATGTCGAGGATTTTGCGATTGAGACGCAACCTAAGACGGCCCGAAGGCGGGATGCTTAATGGTATATTGGTATTTACTGAGTCCCTTGCTATTGGAAAATATTGTACAGCGAAAAGTCATGCAAGGCCAATGGCGGACAATTTTTTGAAAGCAAGAGGCAGGACCCTAATAATTTTTTCAATAATGTTCCGGCGCCGCGCTGCGGGCGCTTATTTCTTGCGTTTGCCATTTTTTGACTTGGAAATGGGTCTTTTGAGATAATTACTTTTAATACGCTATGAAAACATTTTTTAAAATATTCATTCCCATCGCCCTTCTTGTTTTTGTTTTCGTGGGAACTTCCGTGAAACCGGCTACTGCCTTTAAAAATTATTCCAACATGGAAATGGTCCCGGCCGGTGAATTTTGGATGGGCAGCGCCCCGGAAGAGACAAAGGGCTTCAAGGAAAAATACGGCAACCGCGAACCTTACAAAAGCTACCCCTTTGAAAAGGAGCAGCCGAAAAGGAAGGTTTTCCTAAAGGCTTTTTTAATAGACCGCCACGAAGTTACCAACCGGGAGTATCTGGAATTCGTGGCCGCGACCGGACACAAGCCGCCGGTGAATTGGGAAGGCGGCTCCCCAAGCAGCGAGCAGCTTGACCATCCGGCTTTGTTCATTTCACAGCCTGAGGCGGCTGCCTACGCGAGATGGGCCGGGAAGCGCCTCCCTACGGAAGAGGAATGGGAGAAGGCCGCCAGGGGGCCGGACGGCCTCATTTTTCCTTGGGGCAATGCGTTCGATCCATTCAAGGCCGCCACGGCGGAATCGGACTTGGCCTTTATCAGCGGCGCGTTATGCGCGATCCACTCAGGCAACAGGGTGGAGATAGCCCCTGGGGACGTCAGCCCTTACGGGGTCCACGACATGGCGGGAAACGTAAGGGAATGGACCTCGTCGGCTTCACAGGAATCCCCTTCCCTCGTTGTCATAAAGGGAGGCTCCTGGGTCGACCTGTCTGTGAACGCCAGGGCCGCGCACAGGGAGTACGTTCCACGGGACGGGACAAGCCACCTTATCGGCTTCAGGTGCGTTGTGGACGCCGATGAGGCAAGCTCTCATTGAGGCTTTCAGGCTCCCCAGGTTTTTCAGCCGCTTTTGTCCACTTTATCCGTTTTTCCCCGCCTCCTCCAATAGGGACAAAAATGTCCATTTTCCCTATTTTTACTTTTTTTTCCCACGCGCGGTTTTTAAATTTCATATCTGAAATCGTCTTGATGCGCGAAATTTATTTTGGTTGCGGCCATGTCGCGCTATGTTATAATATGTCCTGAATGATTAATCATTCAGGGGTATCAGCTTGGCTTTTTGGGAAATCGCCTATTTCTGTATCGAAATTTCAAAATTTTGCTTTACAAAACAAAAGCTTAGGAACCACGAATGGACACTAATTGTTTCTAAAGGCCAAAAAGTATGTTTTCATGAAATATTAGTGTTAATTAGTGTTAATTCGCGGTTCCAGCCTTTTCATTAATCAATTCGCTAAGCTATGTTCTTTGCGAGGCCACGTTCTTTGCTTGAAGGATTCTGGAATGAAGAAAAAAAAGTTAGTCATTTTCGACACTACCTTAAGGGACGGCGAGCAGTGTCCGGGCGCCAGCATGAACAAGCTGGAAAAGCTGGAAATAGCCAGGCAATTGGCCCTTCTTGGGGTTGACGTTATCGAAGCAGGTTTTCCAGTGGCGTCGCCCGGCGATTTTGACTCCGTCTCCCAAATCTCCCGCGAAATAAAAGGGGTCACCATCGCCGGCTTGGCCAGGGCGGTGGAAAAGGACATTGACATGGTGGCCAAAGCCACCGAAAAGGCGGAATTTTCCCGCATCCATGTTTTCCTGGCCACGTCCAAGACCCACAGGGATTTCAAGCTGAAGAAAAGCAAGGAGGAGATACTGGAGCAGGCCGCGAAAGCGGTGGCGTACGCCAGAAGGTTTTGCGATGACGTCGAATTCTCCCCGGAAGACGCGTCCAGGACCGAACCCGAATTTTTGCGCCAAGTGACCCTGGAAGTGGTCAAGGCCGGCGCGAGGACGGTTAATATACCGGACACCGTTGGATACGCCATCCCTGGCCAATTCGGGAAGTTGATCCGCAAGGTCGTGGATTCCATTAAAAACGAAGACGCTGTTATAAGCGTGCATTGCCATAATGACCTTGGCCTGGCCGTTGCCAATTCCCTGGCAGCCGTGAAGGCGGGAGCGCGTCAAGTGGAATGCACCATAAACGGTATAGGGGAAAGGGCCGGAAACGCCGCGCTGGAGGAGATAGTGATGGCGGTAAGGACCAGGAAGGACTTTTTCAAGGCCGATGTGGGGCACATAGACGCCAAGCGGCTGCTTAGTTGCAGCAGGATCGTGAGCAATCTCACCGGACTCCTGGTGCAGCGCAATAAGGCCATAGTCGGGAAAAACGCCTTCGCCCATGAGTCCGGCGTGCATCAGGACGGCCTGCTGAAAAATGTTTCCACGTATGAAATCATTAACCCGACGGACGTGGGATGGGAGAAGACCAATCTGGTTTTGGGAAAGCACTCCGGCAGGCACGCCTTCATTAACAGGATCGAGGCGCTGGGTTTTCGCCTGGACGGGGAGAAGCTGGACCATGCCTTTGAGGAATTCAAAAGGCTGGCGGACGTCAAAAAGGAAATTTTCGATGATGATATAATCTCCCTGGTGCAAGGCCAATTCAGCGAGAAGACCGGCCTCCGGTATCATTTGAAAAAGGTGAAAACCACGGTTGAAACAGGCGTCCGGCCGGAGGCGACAGTGGAGTTATCGGACGGGAACGGCTTGGTGAAAAAAGCCACGGCCTCCGGGGACGGCCCAATTGATTCCATCTGCCAGGCCATTGATAAAATCACTGGCGTCTCATGCAAGCTCCTGGATTATTCCGTGGTCTCCAGGACGTCCGGGACCGACGCCCTGGGCGAGGTCAGCGTCCAGATAGAAAATGAAGGCCGCAAGGTTTGGGGGAAATTCGCCGGCACGAACGTCGTTGAGGCAAGCGCCCAGGCGTATCTCAACGCGGTTAATAAGTTGATCATGTACTCATGACTTATTAAGACTCTCATAATGGCAAGAGGCCCTGCCTGGGAATGCCGGAACTTTTGGTGTTAAGGTTGTGGCTAAGTCGCGCCACGAAATAAACATGGAGGTTTTTTTATGTTAGTTGAATATATTCAAGCGGCAGTGGAAAACGCGGAATACAAATGGTTGGAAGATGGAAGTTGGTTTGCTGAAATTCCTGGGTTTGAGGGCGTTTGGGCGAATGGAAAAAAAGTTGAGGAATGCAGGAAAGAGCTTATAGAGGCATTGGAAGAATGGATTATTTTAAAGGCCAAGGATAATGATCCAATGCCTGTGGTAAAAGGCATGGATATAAATATTAAGGAAGTTGCGGCCACTTGACCATGCCAACTACTATTTTCCAAGGAGGGAACTTATCCGAAAATTCAGGGCCTTGGGGTATTCAGGTCCATTTTCTGGAGGAAAACATCAATTCATGATAAAGGGCCTGAAAAAAATTCGCGTCCCGAATCCTCATGGGAGTGGAGATATACATATAAGTCTTGTAAAAGAAATAATCAGGCAGGCCGGTATAAGTACTATAGAGTGGGATAAGGCTTGATGGCATTATTTTCGCGCGTTGACTTGTCCCTGTAAAGAGGATAGATTAAAAACACAGGGGTTGTTTGAATATGCCGCGCTCCAGTGGAGAGAAAAAATGACTTCCTACAAGCTCGTGGAGTTGGAACAAATTCAGGTAAGAATTGAAATTTTCCAAAAGGAAATACACTCATTTTTTTCCGCGCTGAAAAAACTCCAGGAGGAAAACAAATTAAACGACCCGGCCTTGATTTCCCTGGCCAATAAACGGGCCGGGGAATTCAAGAGCGAATTCATGGAATTGGAAAAGCGGTTCCAATATTATCTGCGGAGACCGGCCAAGCCGTGATAACTAAAATCAAGACCAAGGCCAAGACGATCTTTCTTGCCGGGCTGCTTTTCATTGTCCCCGGCGGCTTCACGGTCTTTGTCCTTTCCTTCCTTTTCAAAAGCCTCGACCAGCTTTTCACCCCCGTCCTGGAAAAGCTCTTTATTTCCCTGGGACATTCCGAATACATAGGCTACCATATTCCAGGATTGGGTTTTATACTGGCGTTGTTCAGTATTTTTCTGGTCGGGCTCATAACAAAGAATTTCATTGGAAAACGGCTTGTCGCCGTCGGAGAAAAAATAGTTGAAAAAATCCCCTTCGTCAACAGCCTTTATAACGGCGCGAAGCAAGTGATCGAGGCCGTCGCCTCCTCCCAGGCTGGCGCCTTCCGCAAGGTTGTGCTCCTGGAGTTTCCAAGGAAGGGTCTCTACTGCTTGGGACTGGTCACATGCGAAAACACAGGAGAGATACAGGAAAGAACTGGCGGAAACAACATCATAAACGTCTTTATCCCCACCACTCCCAACCCTACATCCGGGTATCTCCTTTTTGTTCCGGAAGACGAACTTACCTATCTTGACATGAGCGTGGAGGACGGGATCAAGATGATAATTTCAGGCGGCATACTCAGTCCCAACAGATCTAGCTTGGGCAAGGCGCGCTAAATCGCAAACAAAAAATATTTAAAATTTCAGATTGTGGGTTTCAGATTTGGAGAGTATAAAAACAAAATATCCTGTGCATCCTGTCTATCCCTGTTAATTTTTTTTTGGCAGGGATGGACAAAATAGGCGGATAAAGATGAAAAAAAACCGCCACAAATCTGAAATCTAAAATAGTAAATCTAAAATTAATTTCACGATTGCCCTCCAATGCTCCTTGGAATAACAGGCGGAATAGCCAGCGGTAAAACCACTGTATCCGAATGCCTGGAAAGGCTGGGTTGCGCCGTTATCGACGCGGACCGGATCAACAACGAACTCTCCGCGCCCGGCGGGCCTATCTGGGCGAAAATCAGGGAACGCTTCGGTGAGGAAGTCCTTTTGCCGGACGGCAGGCTCGACAAGGCGAAGCTGGGCAAAATGGTCTTTGACGATCCCGGGAAAAGAAAAATACTTGAGGAAATCTCCCACCCCCTTATCATTCAGGAGGAAAACAGAAGGATCGAGCGGATAAAAAAGGAATCTCCCGAAAAGGTGATAGTCCTCGAGGCGACCCTCCTCATTGAAGCCGGCCGCCACGGCAGGGTGGACAAGTTGATCGTGGTCACTGCTGACAAGGAAAAGCGGATTGAATGGCTTTTAAGAGAGAGGGGAATGGGCAGGGAGGAGGCTGGAAAAAGGATGGCGGCCCAGATGCCTTGCGTGGAGAAGGAAAAACTGGCGGATTATGTGATTAGTAATGACGGGACCAGGGAGGACCTGATGGAAAAGGCCGGGAAGTTTTTCCGGGAGATAATAAAAGCAGGAAGCGGCGCTCCGTCTCAATAATTGTTGCCGGAGTTCACGGCGGACCCGCCGAGGGTCCCGGCTTTATCGATGGTCCATGTTCCGGTGAGGCCGGCGGCGGTCCCGGTAGCGCTTGGGCTGGCCGTTGCGGTATAGGCGGTGGTTGACGCGGCAATGGAGAAAGAATAATATTTGGCGGTGTCCGTCGGATTTCCCAATTCGGCCAGGCTGCTTGTATAGACGTTATACTCCGAATAGTAGTGGGCCTCGTTGGTCCTTATGGCGTCCAACATTATCTTTCCTTCCACTGCTTTGGATTTCTTGGACCATTCCATGTATTTGGGGGCCGCCACCGCCGCCAGGACCCCTATGATCGCCACGACGATCATAAGCTCTATCAAGCTAAATCCCTTTTCATTCTTCATCTTTTCCTCCCATGCCAAGGCATGACAGAAAAAAGTTTATGCCATGCGGCATGGAATTGCAAGTATCTTAACGCTCTTATTTTTTCAGTTTTCCAGCTTCACTATAGATTGATATGGATTTTTCAAAACTATTAAATTTTTTTTAAATAAATACCGCACCGCAGGCGGGACGCCTGCGGTGCTTGGTAAGCCCATCAACTATTCTGAATTCCGGCTCATGTCTACTTATTTTTTGCGTTTACTATAACTGTTTGGTTCATAAACGGAAAAAATGTAATAATATATAAATAAGTCACCGGGAGGAAAAACTCATGGAAGTATTGGGGATGATCATGGCTGGCGGGGAAGGCAGCAGGCTTTTTCCACTGACCAAGGAAAGGGCAAAGCCGGCGGTCTATTTCGGCGGTAAATTCCGCTTGATCGATTTCGTGTTGAGCAACTTCGTCAATTCTCAAGTTTACTCAATCTATGTCCTGACCCAGTTCAAATCACAGTCACTGGCCGACCATCTCCAGGACGGCTGGAGGTTCGGCAGCATTCTGAGGGACCACTTCATCTCCCTGGTTCCGGCCCAGCAAAGAATGGGAAGGGACTGGTATATGGGGACCGCCGACGCCATTTACCAGAACATTAACCTCATTGAAAACCATCACCCGGACATGGTGGCCATCTTTGGAGCTGACCATGTGTACAGGATGGACTTGCGGCAGATGGTAGACTTCCATAAAAGCAAAAACGCGGACGCCACCGTGGCGGCAATCCAGGTAAAAAGGGAAGAGGCTTCTTCTTTCGGAATTCTTTCAGTAGATGACGATTCCAGGATCATGGATTTCCAGGAGAAACCGGCCAGCCCGAAACCAATCCCATCCAATCCGGACATTGCCTTGGCCTCGATGGGAAACTATATTTTCAGCACGGATTTCTTGTTGAGAAAATTGCTGGAAGACGCCCAAAGCGAGACCAATCATGATTTCGGAAAGGACATTATCCCCTCCTCTTGCAAGGATTCCAGGATATACGCGTACGACTTCCAGACCAACGCCATTCCCGGCGCGTCAGAGGAGGAAAGGGGCTATTGGCGGGACGTTGGGACCATCAAGGCGTTTTGGGAGGCCAACATGGATCTGAGGAACGTAAAGCCCCAATTCAATCTTTATAACCGGAAGTGGCCCATAAAAACCGCCAGCTACAGCAGTCCGCCCGCTAAATTCGTCTTTAACGAGGACGGGCGCCGCGGCCAGGCGATCAACGCCATTGTTTCCGAGGGGAGCATCATCAGCGGGGGGAAGGTGCAGGATTCCATAATAGGCCGGAACGTCTTCCTGCATTCCGGGTCCGCCGTGATCAACTCAATCATTATGGAAGAGGTGGAGATAGGGCGGAACTGCAGGATCAATTTGGCGATTATCGACAAGGGGGTGCGCGTACCGGAAGGCACCGCCATAGGCTATAACATAGAGGAAGACAGAAAGAAATTCTTTATTGACGAAGAATCGGGGATAGTGGTGATTCCCAAGGGCTACAAATTCCCTGGGCAATGAATTTTGGATCCGGGATTGTGTATCTCTTTATCGGAATTTCAAAGTTTTTCTTTAAAAATCAACGAGATTGCAGTGCGAGTGCCTAAAGTGAACTAAAGTTTAAAGTGACTAAAGTTGTGGAAGTTATTTTTCTACTATAAAAAAAAGAAACCTACCACAACTTTAGTCACTTTAAACTTTAGTTCACTTTACACTTTAGTAACTAGGTCATCTGCAGTATTGTCTCAGGAATCTTGTGAAGGGGAACTATCTTCTCCGCTGCGTCAAGCTTGATGGCCTCCTTGGGCATCCCGAAAACCACGCAGCTTGCCTCGTCCTGGGCGATGGTCCTGGCGCCTGCCTGGCGCATGTTCAGCAATCCCTGGGCGCCGTCGTTTCCCATCCCTGTCATAATCACGCCGATGGCGTTTGCCCCGCCATACTTGGCGACGCTGTCAAACAGGACCTCCACTGACGGCCTGTGCCTGCAAACCAGCGGAGTGTTCTGCAACTCGGCAAAGTACCTGGAGCCGCTTCTTTTCAGCAGGAGGTGGTCGTTGCCGGGCGCTATAAGGGCCAATCCCGGCTTCAGCGTGTCACCGCTCTTTGCCTCTCTCACCTCAATCGCGCATTGCTTGTTAAGTCTTTGGGCAAAGGCCGCCGTGAAATTTTCCGGCATGTGCTGAACAACCATTATTGGCGGAGAATTCTGGGGCATTCGCATAAGTACGTCCCTTAGCGCTTCCGTCCCCCCGGTCGAGGCCCCCATTGCGATGATTTTATCGGCCGATTTCACCATTACATGGTTCAAGGTCCCAGCCGGTGCGGACGCTTCTTTTTTCGAGGCAGACGCGGCCCCTTTTCTTATCTTCACCCTTGCCGCGGCCTTCACCTTGTCTATTAACTGAATAGACAACTCCGGCAGCCTGCTTTGAAGGTCCATCCTGGGCTTCAGCATCACATCCACCGCGCCGAATTCCAGGGCGTTAAGGGTCGTCTCGCAACCCTCCTCTGTATAGGCGCTCACCATGATTACAGGCAGGGGATAAAACTTCATCAATTTCTTGAGGAAGGTGAGACCGTCCATCCTTGGCATTTCAATATCCAGGGTTATGACGTCAGGCTTCAATTCGACGATCTTGTCCCGCGCTATATAGGGATCACTGGCTGAGCCCACCACTTCTATTTCAGGATCCTTGCTTAACTCGGTGGTAAGATACTTTCTGATTATCGCGGAATCATCAACGACAAGGACTTTAATTGCGCTGTGCATGGAAATACCTTTCATTCTCGGAAAATTTGTTCATCTTGTCAGTTCCAGAAACTTTATAAACCACTGTCTCGCCCGTTCGCGTGTTGAATGCGACTTTCCTTACCAGGCTTCCTCCAATGTCCTCGGAGACGATGGGGATTTTAAATTTTTTCAATATTTTCTTCGCGATCTTTACGTTCTTTCTTCCGGTTTTTTCCCTGGAAAACGGGGACGCGGCGCCGCCGAAGATCTGGGCGTGAATGTTTTTTATGTCCGAGCCGTTTTTCAGCATGATACGGATCAGGCCCAACGTTGCCGCGTTCCCGAATTTCGCGGTGGGGGATTCCTTCCTGCCGTTTTTAGGCGCCACGAAGTGGTTCATGCCTCCGTACTGCTCCTTGTGATCATAAAGGCAAACAGCGACGCAACTTCCCAGGGAGGCCATGACAACGGACTGGTCGGGGTTGATGAAAATATGCCCCGGCTCTAAATAATAATGGTGAGGCTGTATATTTTCCACTATGAATTTTCCGCGCTGAAAGCAATATTCAACTATGAAAGTAGGTATATAGTATATGGTAATTAATAGAAAGTCAATGTAAAATAATTCAATCTTTTATTAAATTATAACCTGAATCTTGCGCCAATGAGTTACTGATCAAAACACGGTCATGTTTTCATGCCCGGCAAGAATATCCAATGGCAACGGCCTTCCTTCCTTGACTCACCCCCGCCCGGCAAGGTAAATTGAGTTATATGAACAAAAAAAAAATGAAGTTCGCTGTAGGGTCAGGCATTATCATCCTGACCATTGCATACCTCGTCATCACGGGCGTCAGCAAAACCTCCACTTACTTTCTTTCCTTAGCGGAGTTGGCGGAGCGCGGCCCTTCCATTCACGGGACCGGGATCAGGGTCAAGGGCAATGTGGTGGCGGGCAGCATAAAACGGGAAATGGGAAGCCTTATGGTGGATTTTCAAATATCCGATGACTCAAAAAAGACCCTTCCTGTCCATTACAAGGGAGTGGTGCCTGACCTGTTCAAGGAAGGAATAGACGTAGTTGTTGAAGGCCACGTAGCCCCGGATGGTGTCTTTCAGGCCGCCACCCTTTTGACCTCCTGTCCTTCCAAATACGAGGGACAAAAGGAGCATCCAACCTCCTCTTGAAATTGACAATTGTCAATCGTCTTGACTGATTCTTGCGACCGCGCCGCACCACTGATAGGTAGCTTTAAATGACGGAAATCGGTGAATTTTGTTTGTATCTTTCCCTGGCCTCGGCCCTATACGCCGCGGTTTCCTATGGGATTTCCGCGCGCAACAAGCAGGAATGGTTCGCCGTAAGCGCGGACCGCGCGGTGATAGCCAACTGCGTCTTTCTGCTTATTTCCTCAGCCGCCCTTGTCCATGCCTTTCTGGGCCGCGACTTCAGCGTCCAGTACGTTGCTAATTACTCGGACCGCAACCTCAGCGCCTTTTACACCATCTCCGCTTTCTGGGCCGGGCAAAAAGGCTCCCTGCTGCTTTGGGCGCTCTTGCTGGCGGTCTTCAGTTGCATCGCGGTGCTGCAAAACCGGGAAAAAAACAGGGAGCTGATGCCGGTGGTGAATGGAATAAACTCCGCTTTCCTTGCCTTTTTCCTCTTTCTCCTGTGCTTTTCCACCCCGCCCTTTGAAAAGCTGCCATATACCCCTGAAGACGGGCATGGACTAAACCCCATGCTTCAGAATCCGGGCATGATTTTTCATCCGCCCAGCCTCTACCTCGGGTATGTGGGATTCACCATCCCCTTTTCCTTTGCAATGGCGGCGCTTATAACCGGGAAACTCGACGACGTCTGGATCCGCACCACCAGGAAATGGACGCTTTTTTCATGGTTCTTCCTGAGCCTGGGAAACCTGCTCGGAGCGGACTGGGCATACGTGGAATTGGGGTGGGGAGGGTATTGGGCGTGGGACCCGGTGGAAAACGCGTCCTTCATGCCGTGGCTTGCCGCGACCGCCTATCTTCATTCCGTCATGATTCAGGAGAAGAAGAACATGCTGAAGGTCTGGAACATGTTCCTCATTTTGTTGACCTTCTCCCTGACCATATTCGGCACCTTCATCACCAGGAGCGGATTGATTCAGTCGGTGCACGCCTTTGACGAGACCACTCTTGGATATTATTTCCTTTTTTTCCTTGCCGTGACCATTGTCTTTTCAACTTTTTGGATCGTGAAGAGGCTGCCTGATCTGAAGAGCGAGAATGAGCTTGATTCCATCCTGTCCAGGGAAAGTTCTTTTCTATTCAACAACCTGCTGTTCGTGGGCATGGCCTTCGCCACGTTCTGGGGGACCATTTTCCCTATCATTTCCGAGGCGGCGCGGGGGGTCAAGATAACCGTTGGACCGCCCTTCTTCAATCAGGTCAATGTCCCCATAGGACTCGCCCTGCTGCTGCTAATGGGAGTTTGCCCTCTGATCGCGTGGCGAAAGGCGTCGGCGAAAAATCTGAGGAAAAACTTTCTTTTCCCCGGGACGGTTTCAGCGGTCTGCGGGGCCGCCCTTTATCCATTTATAGGGCGGGGACATTTCTGGGCGTGGCTTTCCTTCGCCATCTCAATTTTTGTCGTCCTGACCATCTTGATTGAATATTTCCGGGGCGCGAAGGTCCGGATGGAAAACACCGGGGAAAATTTTTTCATAGCCGCCATCAGGTTGACCTTGCGTAACAAAAGGAGATACGGCGGGTATATAATACATATAGGCATTGTAATGATGTATGTGGGTATCGCGGGCTCGTCCTCTTACTCAGTCGAGGAAACCAAGTCGCTAATGAAGGGCGAGTCAATGAGCATCAAGGACTATGTGCTGACGTACGAGGGCATGGAGACCTTGAAACCTAACCCTGATCAGGAAACAGTCGTGGCGAGTTTGTCTGTGTCCAAAGGCGGGAAAAAGATTTGGGACGCCAGGCCGCAGAAGGACTTCTACGCCAAGGAATCCATGCAGCCCTCAACCGAGGTGGACATACGTTCCACGGTGATTGAGGATCTTTATATTATTTTCGCTGAGTACAGAGAGAACGGGGCCGCCACATTCAAGGTCCTCATCAACCCGCTGACCCTTTGGCTCTGGATAGGCGGTTATGTCCTTGCCTTCGGCGCGGCGCTGCTCCTGCTCCCTGACATGAAGGAAAAGAAGAGGCTCCTGGCCATGAGCGAGGCGGAGCTTGGATTTGGAAAACTAATAGAACGCGGATGACACGGAAAACACGGATTTGCGCGGATTTTAAAAAATAATGTAACTATTCAGCGTGTTTTTATTTTTGTTCTCCTTAAAACTGAATTTTTATAATTAAAGGGAGCCTGCGGTCTTTTTACATCCCCCTGGCCCCCTTTTCCAAGGGGGAATCAGGCGATGTCTGGGAACATACCGCGATGGACGGCACAACCCATTCCCCCTTAACAAAGGGGGATTAAGGGGGATGTAAAGATG
>JACRGO010000193.1 GCA_016212295.1 Nitrospinota bacterium
ATATTTGAAATTTCAAAAAGGCGGCAAAAAGTAAAACGTTTCATGGCAAAAAGAGATAAATTTTCGGAATAGGCGAGTAAGTATCTCTGACCGTGAAAAAACATTGCGCCTTTTTTGAAAATTTCAAATATTTTTGGCTAGGATTTTGCCAGAATGGCGGTTTTCGTTCAGGCGCAAATTTTTAAACCGTCTTTCTGGATATTGCTCCAGGAAGCATATTGATAAAGGAGTTTCTCCTTGGCTTACGATCTTATTGTCCTCCTGGCGTCCCTTCTTGTCATTGTCATTGCCGCGGAGATATTCACGAACGCCATAGAGTCCCTTGGGGCAAAGCTTAAATTCTCGGAAGGGGTCACGGGAAGCATCTTCGCCGCGGTGGGGACCGCGCTCCCGGAAACCATGGTCCCCCTTGTCGCCATATTCGCCGGGAATTCGAGGCATGTGAGCGAGGAGGTGGGCGTCGGCGCCATCCTTGGAGCGCCATTCATGCTCTCCACTCTGGCCATGTTCCTTGTGGGGATGGCATCCTTGATTTTTAAGGAAAGAAGGGGCGGGGCGTCCTGCGTTGAGCCGGAACATACCGGATACAAGAGGGACATGGAGTTCTTCCTCTTCGTGTTTTCCCTGGCCTTTTTCGTTGCCTTCACTCCGCAGTCGTGGCGGCTGCTACGCATCTTCGTGGCGCTAGTCCTGGTCCTCGCCTATTTCTACTATGTAATGGAAACGATAGCGGCAAGCGAGGCCCTAACGGAAGGGGGGCACGCCACTGAGGCGGGCAAGGCCCTTTATCTGTCCGCCATATTCAAGGACCACATGGCCTTCGTTGTCCTTCAGTTGTTCATGGCGCTTGGCCTTATCATAGCCGGGGCCAAGGGGTTCGTGGGCGGTGTGGAGCACCTCGCGGAAGTCCTTCATATTCCGGTCATTGCGCTGTCCCTCCTGATAGTGCCGGTGGCAACGGAGCTCCCGGAGAAATTCAACAGCATCATGTGGATAAGAAAGGGGAAGGACACCATGGCCGTGGGAAATATAACAGGCGCAATGGTGTTTCAAGGGAGTGTGCTTCCGGCCATCGGGATATTCCTGACGCCGTGGACTTTGAACGTCACCGTGACGGCAAGCAGCGTCATAACCCTCCTTGCCGGGTTCTGGATGTATTTCCTTGTGTCGCGGAAGATGAGAATGACCCCGGCATTGCTTGCGGTGAACGGCGTCCTTTATCTGGCGTTTGTCGCGATCGTCATCTCCTGCCTATGAATCAATGGAACCTTTCAACTATCCTCTTATACAGCCGGTCCGCGTCCATTTCCTTTTCCTTAAGGGTATTTTTTTTCTCGCGGAAATCCTTTTCTATATTGAAGAATTCCTTTTCGCCGGTCTTAGCGTGGAAGATCAATTTATACTTTCTTTCCAGAACGGCCTGGTCCAGCCCATCCGCGCGGCACTCGCTGTAAACTTCCATGGGATCGGCGCCGATCCCTTGAATGTCCGCCACCAGTGAAACTCCAAATACGCCGGACATGGCGGCGCCCCCCGCCACCTCCAGGATGGTTGGAGCGACGTCCGCCTGGCGGACCATCGTCTCCACTATATTTTTCTTGTATTGATTTCCAGGAAGCTTTATGATCAGCGGGACGTGGATTTGCTCGTTGTATACAGTGGTCCCGTTTCCATAATTGCCATGCTCGCCAAGCTCCTCTCCATTGACTCCTGCCAGGACGATAAGCGAGCCTTCGTAAAGGCCCAGGGCCTTAAGCCGGTCCAACAGCCGCCCTATTTCGCCGTCCAGATAGGCGAGCTTGGAATCGTATCGCGCCGCAACAGCGGCTCTTTCGTCAGCACCGTCCCCAGAGGAGAACGCCTGCTTTATATGCGGCCTAAGGCCGTGGCGGGCTTTAGCGGCCGGGAAATCATCCATAAGATCGGTAAATTGCGCCCACAGGAAGAAAGGCGGCTTGGGGCTTCCAGACAGCCATTGGTCCGCTTTGCCAACAACGCATTTAGCGGAATCCCACAGGCACGCGGCGTCCTCGAAAACATTAAACCCTCGCGAGAAACCGTTTTCTTTTGTGGAAAAACCGCTGGAAGTAAAACCAGCGGTGGTATATCCAATCTCCGAAAGGCCTTCGGCCAGGGTCTTTTTTCCTGGTCCCAATGGTTTCAGGTCCAATAGCTGAAAGGAATTCCCGGCAGCGGAATTTTCCCCGCCATCCTTGAAAACTCTTTTGCCTCCCAGGACGCCGTGCATTGAGGGTACACTGGCCGTGAAAATGCCCGCCAAGGCGGCGTCAGGGTGGCTGGACTGCGCGAAGCAGTAATAAAACATGGTGGAATCCCCGGCCAATTTGTCCAGGTTGGGAGTCGTGTTTTCCTTATAGCCGTAAGGGGCAAGATGGTCCGGCCGGAGGCTGTCCGCGGTTATCAAGATAACGTTGGAGCCCGCCAGATCCATGCGCTTGGCGAACAGGCCCTTAAGACCCATCAGAACGAGAAGACCCAGCAACACCCAAAGCATTGAAAGGTAAAGTTTGGATTTCATCAGTTCCAAGCCTTTAAAATGGAGTTTTTTAAAGAAGTTGATTCAGTATAAAATATCCAGCGCATCCTGTCCATCACTGTTAAACTTTTTTTGGCGGGGATGGAATTTCCGCCAGGATTTTCGAGGCCGCCGCGAACACGTCCTCCACCTGTATGGATTCCATGCATTCAAGATTGGCCGGACATTTGCGTTTGTAGCAGTTCCTGCATGGAATGTCCTTTTGAATCACAGTATGCCCTTCCCCGAAGGGTCCGTTCCGGAGCGGGTCGGTGGGGCCCATGAGGACCAGGGTCCTGATTCCCAAGGCGGAGCAGAGGTGCATCGGCCCTGTGTCGCTGCCGATGAAAAGATCGCAATGGCTGAAAAAACCGGCGGATTGATTGATGGTGGTGGAAGGAGGTATGAGCGGCTTTCCCTTCATCATTCCGGATATTTTTTCCACCATTTCCTTCTCCCTTGGGCCCCAGGTAAGGAGGACCGCGCAATCCAGTTTTTCAATAAGCATATCAGCCAGGGCCGCGTATCGTTCCAGTCTCCACGCCTTTGTCTGGAACCCAAAGCCAGGATTGACCGCCACCAGCCGTTTTCCTGAAACCTTTCCCTCGAGGAAATTCGCGGCGGCCTCCGCATGCTCCACTGGCGCCTTCAATCCATAGTTGCAATTGAACTCCCGGACCCCAAGGGGCTTGAGGAGCGCCAGTCCGCGTTCGATGGCGTGTTGGCCGGGTCTTGCCGGTTCAGCCGTTTTATTGATGAAAAGGGAACATAAGGGCTCCCTCATGTTAGACTTATGGAACCCGACCCTTGCAGCGGCCCCGGACAACCAGGCTATGGCGCCGCTTTTAATAAGTCCTTGCAAATCAAGGGCGATATCGAATTTTCCCGCCCTCATTCCTTTGATAGCGCGTCCGATTTCCGCCAGGGTTTTCAGATTTATTTCCCTGCGCCATTTCTTGGTGCGCACGCTGATTATTTCGTCCAGACCGCTTTCTCCGGCCAGTATCTCCCGGAAGGCGTCATCCACCACCCAGGCGATATAGGCCGAAGGGAAGGCGTTCCTAAGTGTCCTCAGAAGAGGAAGGGTGTGAATGATATCGCCCAATGAGCTAGGCTTAATGATAAGGATGCGTGGCGAGGAAGCGTAAGAGGGGCGCACGAATTGACATTATCTCAAAGGGTTTTCAAGTGGGAACCGGTTCAGTGGAAGCGGGGGTCCCGGCGGAGCAGGAAATTTGATTTTCCCGCATTCGCCACAGAAGCCAATCCGTGAATTTTTGCTTTAAAAAAATAGTTGATCTCCCGCATATAATCCCTATAAAGGCGCCCGCCGCTACATCGGATGGGTAATGCACTCCAAGATAAATCCTGGAATATCCAACTAAAATGGCGATTGTGCATATAACCGGCGAAAAACCTGGATAGACATAGGACATGATCACGGCAAGCGCGGCCACATTAACGACATGCGAAGACGCCATGGAGTATGAGTGGTTGCATGGGGCGAGGAGGTTCACCTCGCTCAACGCGTTGCAAGGGCGGACCCTCTCGAAAAGGGGCTTGAAGATCTGATGGTTAAAAGATTCTCCAATACCCAGGCCGGCCAAGACCATCAAGACGAAGACCGTCCCTTTTTTCATGGCCTTGCTCAAATTCCTTGAGCCGTCATCCACGGAACCGCCTGCCATAATGGGCGCCAGGAAATTCCAAAGGAAATACATTGACAAAAAAAGAATCATGGGCGCCTTCCAATTATTGAGGTCCGTGAGGAAGGGCATCAGTAAATCGAAAAAAGGATTCTGAAACTTAGAGTTGATCAGATAAAAACACCACTTGTCGATTTGATAAAGAGGAGACATGAGAGGCGAAAAATCAAATTACAGGTGACTATCAACCAAGCGTTATACCGTTTTCCTTCATCCACCCGGTTTCATCAAACTTTTCAGCCAGGTATTCATAAAATTCTATTTCGGAATTGGAAAGCTTTTTCCCATCAATGAATTGCTCGTTTTTTCTCCGTTGCGCCTTGCCGTTTTTCTTGTTTCCCTGGATAGTATCCACTAAATCCGCCAAGCTGTCCATTCTCATCATAAGCATGAGGAAACTCTTGGGGCCGATGATTTCCTCCCTTTTAAGTTCCTGGATGGCGCTCCGCACATTCCTGGACATCAAGATTGCCTCGGTGATCGAGCGGGAAAGTTTCTCAAGTTTTTTTTCATAGTCGTTGGAATCCATGAAGCATCTCCCTGTTGAAAGAAAGTTTAGAAAAAAACTCTTAGCCCAATATTAATCCATACAGGGGGTACTGTCAAGATTGGATCACGGTAAATTTGTTCTACCATATCTCACACGCCATTAAGGGTGCAGGAGTTTTTTGTCATGCGCAGGTAATCGAAGACCAACCTGGCGCTACGGTGTAGTTGCCTCATCTTTTGCGCGACATTGGAGACACCTTTGGA
>JACRGO010000189.1 GCA_016212295.1 Nitrospinota bacterium
TCCAAAGGTGTCTCCAATGTCGCGCAAAAGATGAGGCAACTACACCGTAGCGCCAGGTTGGTCTTCGATTACCTGCGCATGACAAAAAACTCCTGCACCCTTAATGGCGTGTGAGATATGGTAGAACAAATTTACCGTGATAGCGCGGCCTTCCGCTGCTAACTCTCTCTAAATCCCCTTTCCTTTTAGACTTCACCAACTTTTAGCTAAACCGTAAACTGTGCGCGGTGACCGGCCGCGCTATTTTTTAAAATAAATTTATTTTCTTGACCAAGATCAATGATTTAATCCAGAAGCGGATGTAAATTGAATGCAAACACTAACTAAAACTTTTAACCGGAAGGGAGCAAGTATGTTAAAGAAAAACCATCTCGATATGTTTTGTTACCAGTGCGAAATGAGCGCGCCTGGAGGATGCGGTTTCAGCGGCCAGCGCCTGGGTACCTGTGGAAAGGACTCGACCCTGGCAATGCTTCAGGACACAATGGTCTTCGGACTGAAAGGGCTTTCCGCGTACAGGGAGCACGCCAGGGAACTCGGAGCTGACACAAAGCAAGTGGACGATGCCATCAGTGAAAGCCTCTATTTCACCCTCACTAACGTGAATTTCAATTTCAATGACCATGTGGCCCAATTGATGAAAATCGGAAAGGCCGGCGTCAAGGCAATGGATTTATTAAGCGAGGCCCACACCAAGGCTTTGGGCGTCCCGTCCCCTGTTAAAATCTCCCAGAACAAGGCGGAGGGAAAGGCGATCCTGGTAAGCGGCCACGACCTCTCCATGTTGAAGGGCCTTCTTGAAGCCGTAAAGGACAAGAGCATCAATATCTACACCCACTCGGAAATGCTTCCGGCCCACGGATATCCGGAACTCAGGAAATACCCGCACCTCAAGGGAAATATCGGCAAATCCTGGTTTGACCAGACAAAACTTTTTGAAAAATGGGCCGGTGCCATTATCATGACCACGAACTGCATCGTGCCCCCCAAAAAAGACTGCGGTTACCTGGACAGATTGTTCACCTATAAAATAGTAGGCGTTGAAGGGGGCAAAAAAATCCTTAACGACGATTTCAGCGAGGCCATCGAAACAGCGTTGAGGCTGCCGGCGGTTACAGGATTTGACGACTCCGCCACTCTGTCCACCGGACATCACTATAAGTCCGTCCTAGGCCTGGCCCCTCAAATCCTTGAGGCGGTCAAGAACGGAAAGATCAAGCGCTTTTACGTGATCGCCGGGTGCGACGCCCCGGGAAAAGGCGGGGAATATTACCGGGAACTGGCGGAGGGCCTTTCCGAGGATTGCGTGATCATCACCTCAAGCTGCGGGAAATTCCGGTTCAATGATATCGACTTCGGGACCGTGCCCGAAACTGAGATCCCCCGATACCTGGACCTGGGCCAGTGCAACGACAGCAACGGCGCGGTCCATATAGCCACGGCGTTGGGAAAGGCTTTGGGAGCGCCTTTAGGGGACCTTCCGGTTTCCATTGTGCTGAGTTGGATGGAGCAAAAGGCGGTGCTGATCCTGCTGGCCTTGTTCAGCCTGGGAATCAAGGACGTCATGATCGGCCCCAAGGCCCCGCAGTTCATGGACCAGAAAATTTTCGCTTTCCTGTCGGAACATTTCAACCTGCGGCTGACCTCCACGGTTGAGGAGGACTTCGGCATTAAGACCGTTAAAAAGGCGGCGTAGGCAATTTATTACTTGTTGGCGGGAAAACCCTTCCGCGCTTGCGATTTATTTCACAAGCGCGGAAGGTATATCGGGACTTTTAGGATTTACTGTAATTGTCCTTCCGGATGGGTCAATTGCTAAATCCATATCTTCCATGGGAACAGCTCCCATTAAAACTGAGTCTCCTGTTACCAATGCCCCGGTAAAACAATTTCTGCCCTCGAACCTAAGTTGAATTGGTCCTACGTAAGGAACAACGTGAGGTTTGGAATCAGCGGTTGTAACTTCTCTCTTTTCGATTTCTTCTAGTTTCAATTGCACTGCTATGTAGTTTACATAACCATCGGCGTAGCGGTTAACAGATGAAATTTGATTATTCGTTTTCTTATTTCTAACAACTTTAGCGTACCGAGAGATATTTAGCTTGCATCTTTCCTCCAATTCGCGAGCTACCATCGCATCTAAAATTAGTGGCATTGTTTGTATCTCGTTTCTCGGCATTGCAAAATAAAAGTATTTTGTAAAGAAAACTGAACCACATCTATTTAACTGAAATGCATTATATGCTTGGGAGATATTACCTTTTACAATTTCATGATAACAATATCTTCTATTATGGGCTTAAAATTTTTGTCAGATACCATTGCATTTGTTCGGTATGCACCATATCCGGTTGTCCCAAAACCCCACAACATTATTGAGAGGAATAATTTTCTATGGTTAATCCAGTTGTAATTTGCTTGCAGGTTTGCAGCCATTTGAAAAAGATCATTTCGACTTATTTTGTTAGGATATGTGTCCGTAATGCTTCCCGTTAGCCAGTAGCTAACGCAACACTTACTACTGGCGAAAGGTGACGTCTTCATGAATGCCTATTGAATGGGAGTAGAATATCGTGTCAAAAAAGGATAATCAAGTAAAACCGTCATTCAGAGA
>JACRGO010000021.1 GCA_016212295.1 Nitrospinota bacterium
ATCATAACGGCCTGTAAAATAGCCATGCCTGTAAATGAGCATAAGCATGGAAGGTGAAATTTTTACAATTTTTTTATCCAATAAAAAAGAATACCTTGTTGATTTAAAAGACTTTTTCTTATTTATGCGTAGGCTCTATACAATTGTTTATAGCCTCTCGAATTACAAATGGTTCGTATTGGTCAACTTCATCAGGGAAAAGTGTGCCGTCCTTGAGATAGCGGTATTTCAGATTGCGTATCTTAGCGTATATCTTGTCGACCGCCAGCAGCAGCGGACAGCTTTCAATGTGGTAATCTTTGTCATTCCCTTCGGCGTCCTTAAGCAGCCAGCGTATTTTGGATTCAGCCGGACTTATAAAATGCTCCGACTCATTTTTTCCCAGCAGGAGTATAGCCGCGCGGGTAATTTTGCCTTTTATGGCGACCTTAGCTTTATTCAAAAAGGTGGTATCGTCCCAATGCTCCGCATCCTTTGCCTGCTCAGGGAACTTATTCTTATAGTTTTCCCGCGCCTTTGCCACGGCCTCTGGATCAAGGTCTCCAATGGTCGCGGCATGTACAACTGCCGCACTCCAATCCTCCGCAACCGCCTGCGCCCTGATTCGTTCGATTTTCTCCAGGTTCAATGGCGACAATTCTTCTCCGTCCCTTCCATAATAATGCCCGTCAAACGCAATAGGTATTCCCTTGGGCGCTGGTGGCACTTCAAGCATAAGCACCCGCACTTTTTCCAAATAAATTTCATGGACCTCTATAAAAGTAATGCGTTTGGTGGTTTTGTTTGCTATTTCTCCTTTGAGGCTGTCGAGATGCTTGCGATTTTGACGAAATCGGCTGCCAACTATCGTCCTGTCCCTATCCTTAACACCAAAAATCAGCCATGCGCATGGCTTGCCCTTGAGATTCGCTTCATTTGACAAGGCGGAAAAATATTTACCTATCTTGGAAAAGTCAAAATTATTCTTTGCCTCTTTGAATTCACAAACCTCTGTTTCAGCGTCCAGCCCGCGCAGTTCGTTTAGTTTATTCAACAGTTCCTGTTCTGTCATGCTGGCCATAAAGCAAAAGTCTTTCTAATGGTTATACCCGCACGGCCCCTATTAAATCGCGGACTCTTTCCACCTGCTCCTTCTCGCAAAAATCCCTGAGGCCCTCGATAATCTTCACGGAAGCCGCCGGATCAAGGAAGTTTGCTGTCCCGATCTGCACCGCCTTTGCCCCCACGATCATGAATTCCAGCGCGTCCTCCGCCGAGACGATTCCCCCGATCCCGATGACCGGGATCTTCACCGCTGATGCCGCCTCCCAAACCATGCGCACCGCGACAGGCCTTATGGCGGGCCCGGAGAGTCCGCCGGTGATTTTCGCCAGCCTCGGCTTTTTAGTCCTGACGTCCACGGACATGCCGATCAGGGTGTTGATGGCGGACAGAGCGTCCGCTCCCCCCTGCTCGGCGGACCTGGCCGCGCTTTTTATGTCGGATGTATTGGGAGAGAGCTTCACTATCAAGGGAAGCTTCACGGCCTTTCTCACCCTGCCCACAAGCTCTTCTATGACCTTAGGATCCCGGCCAAAGGGGAGATTCCCCTCTTTCACGTTGGGGCAGGATATGTTCATTTCCAGGGCCGATATTCCCTCCGCCTGGCTAAGTTTCCCGGCCGTCTCCTCGTATTCCTCAAAGCTGTTTCCGTAGAAGTTGGCTATCACATGGGTGTCGAATTTCCGGAGTTGAGGCAGTTTTTCCTTAAGGAATGCGTCCACGCCGACGTTTTGGAGTCCGATGGAATTCAGCATCCCGGCCGGAGTCTCCACTGTCCTGGGCGGCGGGTTCCCCTTGGAGGGCTTGAGGGAGAGTCCCTTGACCACTATCGCGCCGAGTTGGTTCAGGTCCAGGTATGGAGAAAATTCGAGGCCATATCCAAAGGTCCCGGAGGCGGTCCACACGGGATTCCTGAAGCGAAGCCCGGCGATTTCCACGGATAAATCTACCATACGATCTCCCTTGCGTTGAAAACCGGACCGTCAGTGCACGCGCACTTGTAACTTATGCCTGCGCCGCTTTCTCCGCTCTCTTGCGCGTCCTCGCTTACTTGTTTAACAGGCACCACGCAGCCGAGGCACACGCCAAAGCCGCACGCCATTCTCCGGTCGATTGAGACGAAACATTCCAGGCCGCGCCTTACCGCCAAATCCGCCAACGCCCTCAGCATCCCAAAAGGACCTGAAGCCAGGAGAAGCGGCCCATCTTTTCCATGAGACTCGGAAAGAGAGTTTTCCACTAGCTCCGTGACCAGGCCATGGAATCCGGCGCTCCCGTCCTCGGTGGCGATTCCCGGCTTAATGCCAAAACGCTCAAGGAGTCCGAGAGCGGGCAGGTCCGGGTAAGTCCTGGCGCCGAGAAACATGGTGATTTTTTTCCCTTTCTCCATTTTGTGGGACAGTTGTTTCACAAGCTCAAAGAAGGGCGCCAGGCCGCATCCCCCGGCAATGATCCATATATCGCGGTCATGGCGGAGTTGGAACCCGTTCCCGAAGGGGCCGATTACGTCAATGGGATCGCCCGGCCCCATCCTGGATATGATGTAAGTTCCGCGTCCAACGAGTTGGTAGAGGATTTCTATGCCCCATTTTTCGATGAACATGATTCCCATGGGACGCCGGAGAATGGGATCGTACCGCCCGTCCCGCACGGAAATCATTACAAATTGGCCCGGCTTGGCCTTTCCTGCCAGTTCAGGCGCGGAGATCCCCATGTGGAAATAACCCGGGGACAGTTCCTTATTAAAGATTATGGTGTTCATTCCGAGATTGGTTTAAAATTTTGTAACCGTTTACGGGGTTATCATGAAAAACCGGAGAAAGCCTCATTGACTATTTTTTACATCCCCCTTGGTCCCCCTTTGGTAAGGGGGAATAGGGAAAATGCCCCTAAAATGGGATCTGTTTTAATTCCCCCTTACCAAAGGGGGACCAAGGGGGATGTGGTTTTCTCCTGCAATTGAGCGTGACTCCGTTTTCCTTGGCACCCCGTGAACGGTTACAAAATTTTTTCCAGTTTTTTTCTCAACGTGGTTTCGTGGACCTTGAAGCGGAAGGCCCTTTCCCCCTGGATGGTGACAACAGGGATTTCTTCCTTGTACAGCGCGTGAATTTCAGGGTCGGAGGCAATGTCGATTTCCTTGATTTGGATTGGAAAATCCACGGCCACTTTTTGAATTATCTTCTTGGCCTCCTCGCACAGGCAGCAATCTTCCTTGCTGTAAATAACCACATTGATCATAGCGCGTTTCGGCCGCAACAAAAATAAATTTCGATGTATTCAAGCGTTTGATGATATTATTACGTTCAGAAATTTACGTTTTCCGCTTGAAATAAAACCGGCGCTGAGTGCTTCAATAGAAATTTATTTTTATTGCGGCCGAAAAGCGCTATGCGACTGGCTTAAAAATTTGCGCTGAAAACGTAAATTTCTGAACGTAATAATATAGAACCAAATCACTGCTGTCCGGTTAAAATTGTCATAGCATGCTCTAACATACTGTTTTTTAAAACAAAATAGTCGTTTTATGGGTGTTACCGACTTGAATTTTAAAATATATCCCTTTATTCTCCCCCGCAGGATTATTTCTGAGG
>JACRGO010000194.1 GCA_016212295.1 Nitrospinota bacterium
ACGGATTTAATGAGCGAAGCCGGATTAACACGGCGTTACCGCCTTAAAAAACTAAAACAGTGCATTGATGCTAAAGACCCGTCAGTGGTTTTGAAGGGCTTGGATCAATCCTGGAAGCTTGATGGGCTTTATTCCGAGGAAGGCCGGAATGTCAATATCGGAATCACGTTTCAAGAAATCAACGAACTGCGCGACATGACAACCCGACTCCTTCAACATCCTGATTTTGATCCTGAATGGACACCGCCAACGGAGATGGAAAAACTTGAGGACAAACGGTAATTTCTATATAGGTGTCCAGGAATAATTTTTATTATCTCCATCGAAATCCCAATTGAGGGACAAACAATCAAGGTAAACGTTGACGATGCCAGGCAAGCGGTGTCATTCGTTAAGGGGCTTTATGCACAAAAGCATAATGGAACCCCTCACTTTGAGTTGCCCAATATTGAAATATTGTCGGCCAAGAAAGATAAATTTGTAAAAAAGCACTGTGATGCCATATTTGAAACCTTAAGCGATGGGGGCTATAATTCCAAGCGGGACACCGGATCAAGCCAAGCCCGAAACAGGAAAGGGGGTGAACCATGAAAAAGGGCAATGGTTTGATTCTCAGAGGTAAAACGTGGCATATCGACGTTGTAATAAAGGGCCATAGAATCCGGCAAAGTACCGGTCTTGAAAACATGGAGGATGCCATTGATGTCCTTGCAAAAATAAGGATAGATATCATCAAAGGGCAGTATTTCCCAAAGCCGCAAGGTGAAAATAAACTCTTCTGTGAAATGATGTCAAAATTCGTGAAAGAGCATCGGCATTATAAAGGGAGGATGCTTTCAAAGAACACCTTGGAATCATACTCCAACTCACTAAAACACCTTTTGCCAGTGTTTGCGGATATGCCTTTAAGCAAGGTCACTGAATCAACGATTGAGAGGTACATACTGAAGCGGCAAGAGGAAAAGGCCGCTCCAGCAACAATCAATCGTGAATTGGCCCTGCTTTCAGTGGCCCTTAACACAGCCAAGAGGAAGTGGAAATGGATTGAAAAAAATCCTTGGGAAGGTATCGGAATGCTTCCAGAAAATAATCGGAGGGTTAGATTTTTAACCCAAGAGGAAGTGGAAAACCTTTACAAGGCCCTCCCGGAATGGTTAAAGCCAATTGTGACCGTGGCCCGTTTTACTGGACTGCGCATTTTCAACCTTTTAGGGCTTGAATGGAATATGGTTGATTTCTTCCGAAAGACCATAACCGTTGGCAAGACCAAGAACGGTGACCCTTTAGGGCTTCCAATGACGAATGTCGTATTTGAAACACTGAAAGAGGTAAGCAAGGTTCGACATATCAATACGACATTGATATTCCCGGATAGCAGAGGCCAAAATCGTAGTAGGGTAGTAGTGGGAGAGGCTTTTAAAAGGGCTTGCCAAAAAACGGGGATTATGGATTTCCACTTTCATGATCTCCGACACGATTTTGCAAGCAACTTGGTATCTAAAGGCGTGGATATCTATAGCGTGAAAGAACTCTTGGGTCACAAGGACATGAAAATGACAGTCCGCTATGCACACCTTTCACCGGAGAAATTAAGGCGGGATATCTGCGTTTTGGATGATCCAATGACACAAAATCCCCACAATCAAAAAAAAGGGGTCAACTCGTATTGAGATAACCCCTTGATTTTATTGATGAAATTTGCTGTAATTTAGCAGTTATTTCATGAATTCGCTTCAGGTCATGCGGCTGCGGCAAGCTGCTTCTTGGCGGTCCCGGCCAATTGTTTGAAGGCGGAAGGATCGTGAATGGCCATCTCGGACAACATCTTCCGGTTGATGTCTATGCCGGCCGTTTTCATGGCGTGCATGAACTGGCTGTAATTCATCCCCTCCATGTGGGCGGCCGCGCTTATCCTTGCGATCCAAAGACTTCGAAAATTCCTTTTTTTAACGCGCCGGTCGCTGTACGCGAAATTAAGGGCGCGATTGACCGATTCTCGGGCCTTCCTGAACGTGCTGCCGTGGGCGCCCCTGAAACCCTTGGCTTGTTTTAAAATTTTATTTCTTCTTTTGCGTCTGACAACGCCGCTTACTGCTCTAGGCATCTTTTATCTCCTTTTTGTTTCTAATGGCTAAAAATACGGACACAGTTTTTCGGCCCTCTTTTGGTCGCCGGGCTCCATAATGCCGCTTCTTCTAAGGTCTCTTTTTCTCTTCGTGGATTTTGACGTCAATATATGGCGGCGGCAGGCCTTTGACCTGGAAATTTTTCCGCTCCCGGTGGCCTTGAAGCGTTTGGCCGCTCCCTTGTTTGTCTTCATTTTAGGCATAAAATATTCTCCTCTTTGATTTTAAATTTAAATGGAACGCGGGTATTAAATTATTTAGCTGTCTTTGGCGCTAGGATCATGATCATGTTTCTTCCTTCCTGGCGCGGTAACTGCTCCACAGCGACCTCATCGACCAGTTCAGTTGATATCCTTTCCAGTATGGCCTGGCCAAGATGCTTGTGGACCATTTCCCTGCCTCTGAAAACGACGGTCACTTTTGCCTTGTCGCCGGAGCTGATGAATCTTTTTATATGCTTGAGCTTGAACTGATAGTCGTGTTCCTCGGTTTTCGGCCTTAGCTTGACTTCCTTGACGTGTATGACCTTCTGCTTCTTTTTAGCGTCATGCGCCTTTTTGCTCTGGCGGTATTTGAATTTTCCATAATCCAGTATCTTGCAAACCGGAGGGTTTTCATTGGGGGCCACCTCCACCAAGTCAAGCTCCGCCTCCTCCGCAAGCAAGAGGGCCTCCTGGAGAAGCCTGGTCCCAAGCGGCTCGCCGTCCTTCCCAATGAGCATCACTTCCTTCGGCCCCCTGATTCTTTTGTTGATGCGCAAATCCTTTTTGGGTCCCCTGTCGCCTGCTTTATAATTTCCTTTCATCTAATTGTTCCGCCTCGCCCGGATTTTTTCCAATGTTTTCTCAATAAATTCCTCCTTATCAATAGGGCCTGTGTTTTCTCCTCCCCGCTCCCTTACGGAAACGGTCCCGTCTTTTTCTTCCTTTTCGCCGACCACGAGCATATAAGGTATTTTCTGCATCTGGGCCTCGCGGATCTTGAAGCCCACCTTCTCGTTCCTCGAATCCACCTCCACCCTGAGGCCGCGCTCCCTCATTTTCCCGGCCGCCTCCAAGGCATATCCATTTTGCGCGTCCGTTATCGGCAATAATATCGCCTGGACAGGGGACAGCCAAACCGGGAAGGCGCCCGCGTAATGCTCTATCAGACACCCGAAAAACCGCTCAAGCGAACCCAACAAGGCCCTGTGGATCATTATGGCCCTGTGGCTTGCCCCGTCGCTGCCCACGAAATTCACATCGAAGCGCTCCGGGAGATTGAAGTCCACCTGGATGGTGGAACATTGCCAGGACCGTCCCAAACAGTCTTTTATCTTAACATCAATCTTCGGCCCATAAAAGACCCCTTCTCCTGGGTCCACCTGATAAGCAAGCCCGGCCTGCTCCAACGCCCCCTTCAGGGAGTCAGTGGCCGCTTTCCAGTTTTCCTCTGATCCGACGAATTTTTCCGGCCTGGTGCTAAGGTATATGTCGTACTCCGAAAAACCAAAGGCCCGAAGCATTTTAACTGTAAAGTTAAGAACAGTGGAAATTTCACCGGCCAACTGGTCCGGGCGGCAAAAAATATGGGCGTCATCCTGCGTGAATCCCCGCACCCTCAAAAGTCCGTGCATGACGCCGGACCGCTCGTAGCGGTACACAGTCCCCAGTTCCGCCCAGCGGAAGGGCAAGTCACGGTAACTCCTTTGCCTCGTTTTGTAAATCTGGATATGGAACGGACAGTTCATCGGCTTTATGATGTACGCCTGTCCCTCCACCTCCATCGGCGAAAAAATATTGTCCTTGTAAAAATCCATGTGCCCGCTGGTTTCCCATAGGTGGACCTTGGCCATGTGCGGGGTCTGGATCAACTGGTATCCGTTGCTGAAGTGCTCGGTTTTCCAGAAGTCTTCTATAATGTGGCGTATAAGCGCCCCTTTTGGGTGCCAGTTGATAAGTCCTGGGCCGATATCCTCGTTTATGCTGAAAAGATCCAATACCTTGCCGATTTTACGATGGTCCCTTTTTTTCGCCTCCTCAAGACGCTTTAAATGTTCCTTGAGGTCCTCCTTGGTGAAAAAGGACGTCCCGTAAATCCTTTGCAGCATCTTCCGTTTTTCGTCGCCGCGCCAATAAGAGCCGGCGACGCTTAAAAGCTTGAAGACGCGGGCCTTTCCGGTGGAAGGAAGATGGGGACCCCGGCAGAGGTCTATAAAATCCCCCTGCGAGTAACATGATACGGCGGCGTCCTCTATCTCTTCAAGGAGCTCAACCTTATAAGGCTGGCCGTTTTTCCTGAAAAACTCAATGGCCTCTTCCTTGCTCATTTCCGACCGCTCAATAGGGAGGTCCCTCTTGACGATATCCTTCATCCGTTCTTCGATTTTTTCAAGGTCCCCTATGCCAAAAGGTTCTTCCCGGTCAAAATCGTAATAAAAACCGTCCTCGGTTGAAGGCCCTATGGAAAGCTTTGTTCCCGGAAACAACTCCAAAACCGCCTGGGCCAGGATATGGGAGGAGGTATGCCTCAGTGTTTCCAATGATTCCGGTTCCTGGGTTTTTAAAGCCATTGCGGGTTCGAGTTGCGGTTCAAAGTGACTAAAGTTTAAAGTGATTAAAGTTAGTGGTGGGCGCGGGTGGGATCGAACCACCGGCCCCTTGCGTGTCAGGCAAGTACTCTCCCGCTGAGCTACGCGCCCTGAAATTTTAATTAGTCATTAAGTCATTGGTCATTTAAAACCAATTAAACCTCTCTTGTGGAAAATTGACTTTGTCCTCTATTTTCCCTATCATCAATTCCTTATGAAATTCAACGCCAAGGTTACAAAAAAAAAATTATTGCTTTCTTTTCTCTGTATATCCTTTATAAGCGGGTGTTCCTGGAATTCCAGTCCAGTGGACGATTACGGAATGGTAAATTTGTCCACCATCCCGGATAAGGCGGATGTCTATATGGATAAAAGCTTTATTGGAAACACGCCAATGGCCGCGCTCAGAATCAAAACCGGAAAACACCTTTTAAGAATTGAGAAAAAAGGTTATGTTGTGTGGGAAAAACAAATCCAGGTTTTTTCTTTTAATGAACACAACGTCGTTGTTGAACTCGAAAAACCGCCTATAGACGACGCCCCGCCCGCGCAAAACCCGCCGAATTAAAAAAAGGGGTTAAGGAGCAGGAGTTTATTGAACAATATCCCGCGCTTAACCCCTTTTATATTTAAATCAAATTTTTCGCCAAACCTCTATATGTGGAGAGCGCCAGGAGAGGGAAATTGTTCCGGTACATGTGGTACTTGATGAAAAAATATTTGGGAAACCCTGTCCCGGTGTATTCATTTTCATCCCATGCGCCGTCTTCGTTTTGCGTTTTTAAGAGATAGTCAACGCCTCTCCTCACGAAGGAACTATCGCCTTCGCCCGCCGCCAGCAAGCCCAGGATGGCCCATGCCGTTTGGGACGCCGTGCTGTTTCCCTTTCCGCGCAAACCAGGATCGCGATAGGATTCACAAGTCTCTCCCCATCCTCCATCAGCGTTCTGGTGGACCTTAAGCCAATTCACGGCCTTTTGTATATATCCCTGGTTCATGTCTTCCCCTATGGATTCAAGACCCACAAGGGCCAGGAATGTTCCGTAAACATAATTAACGCCCCACCTCCCGTACCACGCGCCGTCATATTCCTGGTTTCTCTTGAGAAAACTTATAGCCGCATTCGCGGGCGGATACTCCTTACCGTAGCTCAAATCCCCAAGCATCCATAAAATACGCGCTGTAACATCGCTCGTGGGAGGGTCCAGAAGGGACTCCAAATCCGCGAAAGGGATCTCGTTCAGTATTTTCTTGGTGTTGTCCTTGTCGAAGGCCCCCCATCCGCCATTTTTGCTTTGCATGCTCATCAGCCAACGGAAGCCGCGGTCAATCTCCTTTTTCGCCTTTTCCTGGTCCGGAAAGCTTATCCGGTTCAAGGCCCGCAGGACCTCGGCCGTGTCATCGTTATCCGGGTAATGCTCGTTAACGAATTCAAAGGCCCATCCCCCCGGCTCCGCGTTGGGATTTTTTATCCTCCAATCTCCCCTGACGTTGACCTGCTTTTCCAGCAGCCACTCCCCGGCCTTTATCAAGTCGGGATTATCGGACGGCATGCCTGATTCCAGCAAGGCGTTCATGGTTATGGCGGTGTCCCATACAGGCGAGATGCATGACTGAAGGGAGAGCGTGTCCGTTGTTTCAATGCGGAAATTTTCAATGGCCTGGAATCCCTTTTTGATGATCGGGCTGCTTTGGTCATAGCCCAGGCATTTCAGGGCGATAATGGAATTCATCATGGCGGGTATTATGCCGCCCCAGTCGCCGGATTTGTCCTGGTGTTGGAGTATCCATTTCTCTGCTTCCTTCAAGGCCTTTCCGCGAAGGGGTTTCCATGGAAACTTTCCGGCGATTTTAATGATTTTATCAAAAGCGATGAAGAAATTTTTCCAGGAAAGGCTGTATCCATCAAATGGCGTGGAATAATCCCTCTCTCCCTCCGGTTCCACGTAAAGCTCCGGGACCCTGGCTGATTCATTAATGGGGACAACCGGTTTTTTCGCGTAAACTATAAGCAGAGGAACAATAACGCTTCTGGACCAACTGGAAAGTTCATAAATATTTATGTACGCGGAGTTTGGCAAAAGGACCATCTCCACCGGCATGGCCGGGAGAGCGCTCCACGGGTATTCCCCGAAAAGGGCAAGGAATATCCTGGTGAAGACCCTGGATTTTAAAACCCCGCCGTTGCGGAGAATGAACTCCCTGGCCTTTGCCATGCAAGGCTCTTCCTTGGAGACGCCAGCCAGTTTCATGGCGAAATAAGCTTCGATGGTGGTGCTCAGGTCGCTGGAGCCGCCATAATAAATGTTCCATCCCCCGTCCTGTTGCTGAGTGGCCATGAGGGAATGCACGGCCTTCCGTTCCTTTGCCTTGTCCAGTATGCCCATATAGCGCCGGAACATGATGTATTCGGAGGTAAGGGTCGTGTTTGCCTCCAACTCAGCGATCCAGAACCCTTCCTGATGGTCCTGCTCGCTGAGAAGATAATTCCTTGAGCGTTTTATGGCCTGCTCAAGTCTCTTCTCATGCAAGGGGAGCAATACCGCCGGCGCCCCCTTCTTTTCCTCAAGAATTTTCCCAAGAGAATTATATTCTCCTGCTGTTTCTTCTTTTTCTTCGCTATAGGGTCCCATGGGGCTTCTGGCCAATAGGGTTGTCCCGAAGAAAGAAAGGCAGTCAAGGAGTAAATTTTTCATAATAATTGTTTCTCCAGTTTTTTTAAAGTAACGGAATACTTTTCCCTCTACCTCTGGAAATAAAATAAAAATTGGCTAAATATACTTCAATCTTTATTATAAGTCAAGGGAAAAAAAGAGAAATACAGGGGAGCGGCAAAAAGGAACGCCTATGGATATAGGAATCCGCTGCTGATGGATCCCCTTACCTCCCCCCCTAAAAGGATTGATAAGTATAAGAATATTCCTCTTAAAATGCAACTGGTTTCTTCATTTTTTTTATTTTAAGGTTTTTCCCAGGCGCTCCCAACGAAGCCGAGTGTCCTCACTGTCCCAAGACCAATAAATAATAAAGGCCCTGCCTTTGATCAAGTTAATGTCCAGCGCCCCCCACCACCGGCTGTCCTGGCTGTTTTCCCTGTTGTCCCCCATTACGAAAAGGTGGCCGTCCGGTATCTTGGTCGGGGGCAGATTGTCCCTGGGGGAATAAAGGCTGCTCAAAAAATTGGCGTCCTGGTGGTTCACGTAAGGCCCTTCCTTCTGTTCCTGTCCGTTGATGAAAATGGCCTGGTCCCTGATCTCGATGGTTTCCCCTGGCAGCCCCACAACCCTTTTGATGAAATCCCTGGTCTGGTCTTTCGGATATTTGAACACGATTATGTCGCCGCGTTTCGGGATTCCCTGGAAAAAATGGATATCGGGAAAAATCTGCATGGAAGTAAAGGGTATCTGGTTAGGGACATGGATCCCGTAGGAAAACTTGCTCACCAATATGTGGTCTCCCACCAAGAGGGTCTCCTTCATCGAACCCGAGGGTATCTTGAACGCCTGCACGATGAATTCCCGGATAAAAAAAGCCAGCAGCAAGGCGACCAGTATGGCCTCAACGTATTCGCGTAAGGCTGACTTTTTCCTTGTCCCTATTTCAATCAAGGCGGCATTTTGTTCCATTTAATTTCCCTCTCCGGTCTTCAGGAAGGCCAGAAACGCCTCCTGGGGAATTTCCACATGTCCGATTTGTTTCATCCTCTTCTTTCCTTCCTTTTGCTTTTCCAGGAGTTTTCTCTTCCTGGTTATGTCGCCGCCGTAACATTTGGCCAAGACGTTTTTCCTGATGGCCTTCACCACCTCCCTGGCCACCACCCTGCTCCCTATGCTTGCCTGAATGACAACTTCAAACATCTGCCTCGGAATTATTTCCTTCATCCTCTTCGCGAGGTCCCGCCCTTCGTAATAGGCTTTTTCACGAAAGACAATTGATGAGAAGGCGTCCACCGGGTCCCCGTTTATAAGGATATCCAGTTTCACCAGATCGGAGTCCCGGTATCCTATGTGTTCATAGTCAAAGGACGCAAAACCCCTGGAGACCGATTTCAGCTTGTCATAGAAGTCCTTTACCACCTCGTTGAACGGGACCTCATAAACCACGGAGACGTGGCCCTTGTCCAGGTATTCCAATTCTTTTTGTATTCCCCTGCGCTCCAGGACAAGTTTCATGATCGGGCCGACATATTCCGAGGGCGTGAAAACCGTCCCGCGAATATACGGCTCCTGGATTGAACTGATCAAGGTCGGCTGCGGCAGTTTGGAGGGATTATCCATGTATTCCTCGGACCCGTCTGTTTTGATGACCTTGAAAACGACCGTGGGCGAGGTGGAAATAAGATTGAGGCCGAACTCCCTTTCCAGCCGCTCCCTGACTATTTCCATGTGCAAAAGCCCCAGGAAGCCGCAACGGAAGCCGAATCCAAGGGCCAGTGACGTCTCCGGCTCAAAGCTGAAGGAGGAATCATTCAGATTAAGTTTCTGCAAGGCGTCCCGCAAAACATCGAATTGGGCCGTGTCCACCGGATAAAGCCCGGAAAAGACCATTTGCTTTACCTTCTTGAAACCAGGCAAAGGGGACGGGGACGGATCGGCCGGGGAAGCCAGGGTGTCCCCTATCTCAGTGTCGGAAACTGTTTTCAGTCCGGCTATGACAAAGCCGACTTCGCCGGCGGAGAGGGAGTCCACGATTCTCAGGGCAGGCGAGAAGATTCCCACCTGCTCCACCTTGCATATTTTTCCCTTATACATCATTTTAACGCTGTCCCCGGCCTTTATGCTTCCATTATATATCCGCACAAGGACAACCACCCCGCGATAGGAGTCGTACCAGGAGTCGAATATCAGGGCCTTGAGCCATTGGCCCTCCTCCGTCCGCGGCGCTGGTATGCATTCCACTATTGCCTTTAATATCTCGTTTATCCCTATCCCCTTTTTCGCGCTTGCGAGTATGGCCTTGTCCGATTCCATCTGGAGGAGATGGTTCATTTGCTCCATTACCATTTCAGGGTTGGAGCTCGGGAGGTCGATCTTGTTCAATACCGGCACTATGGCAAGATTATTCTGATGGGCGATATTCAGGTTGGCCAGGGTCTGGGCCTGGACCCCCTGTGTGACGTCAATGACAAGAAGGGCGCCTTCGCATGCGGACAGGCTTCTTGAGACCTCATAGGAGAAGTCCACGTGCCCGGGGGTGTCGATGAGGTTTAAGATGTATTCCTCTCCATCCGTGTGCGTATAGGAAAGGCGGACCGTCTGCGCCTTGATGGTGATGCCCCTCTCGCGCTCAAGTTCCATCTGGTCCAGAAACTGGGCCTTCATCCGCCGGTTATCAACCGCGTGGGTGGCTTCCAGCAGCCTGTCGGCCAGGGTGGATTTTCCATGGTCCACATGGGCGATTATGGAGAAGTTGCGAATTCGTTTTATATTCATGAAGAGAGAAAGTGGGAAAAAAGAAGGGCGATAGGAATGGTTGGCAAAAAATGTCAAATAATTTTGGTTACAATTTTAACATCCGGCTTGCTTAAATACAAGAAAGCCGTTCAGAGCAGCAATTCTCGGTGAAACACGAAAGGCTTGAGATTCTTCGCTCTGCTCAGAATGACAGGCACAGATTTTCGTAATGTCACCTAAATTTTCCATTTACATTTACAAGGAAACGGTATAACCAATGGATTTTTATAGTTTTTTTTTATAAAAAATAACACTACTGTCCGGTTAAATTATCGAATAAATTCAATTGGTTAGGCATATAGCAGTCCTGTATTTTGTATTCTCTTTTTGTAAGTATTTGAAATAATGGACTTTTCTCGAACAAGGTCAGGCTCAAAATCTGTAAAATTG
>JACRGO010000195.1 GCA_016212295.1 Nitrospinota bacterium
ATCCAAAGGTGTCTCCAATGTCGCGCAAAAGATGAGGCAACTACACCGTAGCGCCAGGTTGGTCTTCGATTACCTGCGCATGACAAAAAACTCCTGCACCCTTAATGGCGTGTGAGATATGGTAGAACAAATTTACCGTGTATCTACAAGTGTTGCAATAGCCGGTAGCGCGCGGGTAGCATGGAGTGGGCTGTTCATCAAACAAAAAAAGCGTTCCAGAGAAAATCCTTATCTCCGAAACGCTTTTTTAAAAAACAAAATTACGTATTGTAAAATTAAATACTCAGCGAGATGCCGCCTCAGTCCTTCCCTCCGCCACTGTCCTTGCCGCCTTTATCTTTTTTTTTCTTGTCTTTATTGTTATCTCCTCCGCTGCCCATGTCACTTCCACCTCCGGTGCCACTGCCAGTATCCATGCCGCTGGTACCGCCTCCAGTGTCCATGCCTCCGGTTCCACTGTCTGTCCCGCCGGTATCTGTGGCAGCGCCGCCAGTGTCAGTAGTGGTGCCGCCAGTATCAGTGGTGGTCCCCCCGGTATCTGTAGTAGAACTTCCTGTGTCGGCGCTGTTCGTTGTGCTTGAACCGGAACCCTTTTCCTTGCTATCAAAACAGACGATAAGCTTTTCACCCTTTACCCTTACCAGGGCGGGCTCACAGCCAAGGGCATCGCATTCAACCCTGATCTTTTGGTCCAGGCCCACCGAGATTCCGCTTACTTTATAAAGTCCATCCGAGTCAGTGGTCCCTGTACCCAATGCCGCTGAATTGCTGTCGGGCCCGTCAAGCACGATTACAGTGGCTCCGGCAATCGGCCCTCTGTTGATTTTGCTGGAGACCAGCCCGTAAACCGTTATGATTACCTGGGTAGTGGTTCCGGAGCTGCTCGTGCCGTCCCCATGCCCATGTTCCTTTTTAGGCTTTTTGCCCTTTCCTTTTTTTTCGGCAAAGGCGTCTCCAAATCCAAAGGCCATTAATCCCGCTGGAATGGTTGCCAGATTAGTGATAAAAAGCCGTCTGTCCATGATGAACCCTCCTTTAAAATGGTTGTTATTTTTTTTACGGGCCTATTGAAGCAAAGTGTAATGATTTTTTAATATAACATCAAGCAAAAAGTTAAAAAAATTTACTGATCCTGCCCCCTCCTTAATAAAAATGATTAATGTTCTTTAACGGACAATATTAAGCTCAGCAAGGATTGGGCCGCGAAAAACTTAGGGTAAAAAATGAATACCGCCTCTAACGGACACATAAGGGATAAAATTGCCGTGGTTCAAAAAAATATCTTTTAAAACAATAGAGTATGTTGAAAAAATATAGCGGGGGAAAACATGGAACAGAAAAATATTTTGATTTGTAAATTGCCGCGCCGTGGATAGAAGGGTATTTTTTTTTAGACAGTGTAAAAAAAATCATTCAAAACCGATAAGCTTTCTAACTTGGAGCGCGACATCGAGAGAGGCCAGTTCCTTGTCCACCGACACTTTACGGGATGCGCCGTTGGTGGCGCAGTCGATAAAGTGCTTGATCTCTGACTTAAGGGGATTTTCCTTGTGCACGAATATGCGCTCAACGAAGGACTCTTGCTTATACTTCAACTCATCCTTGGTGAGAAGGTGCTCCGAGGAGGCGCATCTATGGACGTGGATGTCCTGGTCGGTATAATCCAAAAATATATATGAGTCCTTTTGAGTTATAGCCAAGCTCCGGATCTTGTTCTGGGTCATCCTGCTTGCTAGGATGTTCGCTATGCACCCGTTTTCAAAATAAATCTGGACATTGGCGAGGTCTTCCTTGTCGGACCTTATGGAGCTTCCCATTGCATTGATTTCCATCACCTTGGAGTCCACAAGATTCAACACCATGTCTATGTCGTGTATCATCAAATCGAGCACAACCCCGTCATCCTGAACGCGCGCGGCAAAAGGACCCAGCCTCCGGCATTCAATAAAATAAGGGGTGTCAACGATTTTTTTCAGTTCCTGCACGGCGCCGTTGAATCTCTCCACATGGCCGATGTGCAAGGTCAGTCCCTTCTTGTCCGCCAGCGCGAAGAGAGTTTCCGCTTCCTCCATGGAGCGGGCCACGGGTTTTTCCAGCAGGACATGTATCCCGTTCTCAAGGAATTCCTTTGCCACCGCAAAGTGCATGGTTGTGGGGACCGCGATGCTGGCTATGTCTATTTTGCCGAAAAGCTCCCGGTAATCCGTGTAAAAGGGGACCCCGTACCTTTTGGCGAGGGGACTCACTCTTTCCGCGTCGACGTCAGCCAATAAAATATTATTTGTGTCGATGAGTTCGGAGTAGACCACCGCATGGTATTGCCCCATGTGGCCCACGCCGACCACGCCCGCCCGGATGTTTTTCATTTTGCGCTCTTTAAATGTTTAATAATAGTTCACGGGGATCAGGGATCAGGGGCCAGTTTACTTCTTCATGAACCTTCTCAAACCACCAACTATTCCGCCAATTTCAGTGGTTTGACCACCAAATGGACAAATAGCGGTGAAACTCCTTGCTGCTTTGCATGGCATGCCCTTCAGCAACATTGTCGGGAATAAATATCGCTTGGTTTTGCTGGCTCCTGATCCCTGACCCCCGTGAACTATTACAATATTTATTTCAAGACTCCTCTGTCGGAGGATTCCACGAAACTGACGATTTCCTCTATTTCCTCCCTGACTTCCATCTCTTCCCTGATTTTTTCCAATGCCTGGGACGTGTTGAGGTCCGACCATAGAAGCAGCTTGAACGCGCGCTTTATATTGTTTCTTCGTTCCTGGGGAATGCCGGATCGTTTAATGCCGACTACGTTTAATCCGCGCACCTCCGCTGGATTTCCCTCCACCAGGGAATATGGGAGGATGTCCTTAGGTATTCTTGATAGGCCGCTTACCATTGAAAGGCGGCCAATGCGGACAAACTGATGGATGCCCACATAACCGGAAATGGTGGCCTGGTCCCCAACCTGAACGTGTCCGGTCAATCCGGTATAATTAACGATCACCACCTTATTGCCGAGTTTGCAGTCGTGCGCGACATGGCTGTAGGCCATCAAAAAACACTCGGCGCCGATATCCGTTGATTCCCCTTCCGTCCCGGAGCGATGCACGGTCACGAATTCGCCGATTACCGTTTTATCGCCGATATTCACAAAGGATTTCTTTTCCTGGTATCCGATAATTTGAGGGGCGCCGCCAATGGCCGCGCCATGGCGGATTCTGCAATCAGCGCCGATATTCACCCATTTTTCAATTGAGACATTGGCCCCTATCTTCGCCCCAGGGCCTATTCTTGTATCGGGTCCGATGATTGTAAACGGCCCGATCTCGGCGTCTTCCGCTATTTGAGCGCTTGGGTCGATTTGCGAGGTGGGATGAATGGGCATTATATTATTGCGTTCAGAAACTTACGTTTTCCGCGCAAGTTTTTCAACTGAAGCATTCAACCTTGGTTTTATTTTAAGCGGAAAACGTAAATTTCTGAACGTAATAATATCATCTAAACGCTTGAATACGTCGAAATTTATTTTGGCTGCGGCCACGCTGCGCTATTTTTCATTGCCTAACATGGCCTTCAATTCAGCCTCGGCGACCAGATTTTCACCCACGTATGCATTTCCCTGGAAACAAAAAATCTTCCCGCGTTGTTTCAGGACCTCCAATTCCATTCGCAACTGGTCGCCTGGAACAACAGGTTTCCGGAACTTGGCCTTATCGATGCCCATGAAATAAACCACGGAATTGGCGCCGCCCCCGAGGATGATCATTGACAACACGCAGGCGACCTGGGCCATGGCCTCCAATATCAGAACTCCCGGCATAATGGGGAAATCCGGGAAATGGCCGTTGAAGAACTCTTCATTGCCGGTAACATTTTTCAGCCCCACTATTTTTTTCTGCCGGTCGGTCTCGATAATACGGTCAACCAGCAGAAAGGGATAACGATGGGGAATATATTTTTTAATTTCGTTTATATCAAGCATTGTTCCCGGGCTTTTCTATCAGCTTTTCCAAGGCCCGCACTTTTTTAATAAGGTCGGGCAATTTGGGAAGCGCCATTTGGGCCCTCCTCCATGAGCCATGTCCGATAGTGGGAGAACCGGCGTAAATTTGTTTTCCCTCTAAATCCGAAGGGACCCCTGACTGGGCCGCGACCATGACGTCATCTCCTATTTCCACATGATCGGCCACCCCGACCTGGCCGCCCATCATGACCCTCTTGCCAACATGGCAACTGCCTGAAATCCCAACCTGGGCGGCCATCACGGAATCCTCGCCGATTGTGCAATTATGGGCTATCTGTATCAGGTTATCCAGCTTGACCCCCTTGCGGATACGGGTCTCTCCAATGGTGGCGCGGTCAATGCAAGTGTTGGCGCCTATCTCCACGTCGTCTTCAATAACCACCCTTCCGACTTGAGGCACTTTTTTCCGCTTTCCCTGCTCATCCACTACGTATCCGAACCCGTCGCTTCCAATGACCGTGCCGCTGTGAATGGCCACCCTGTTTCCAATAACCGTTCCAGGGTATATGCTTACATTGGCGTAAATAACGCTCTGGTCTCCAATTTTCACGTTATCGCCTACATAAACGCCCGGATATAATACAGAGCGGTCTCCTATGGTTGCGCCGTCCCCCACATAAACCATCGGATAAATCCGTACTCCATTTCCCAGCGTTGCGGATTCGGAAACAGCCGATCGAGGGGAGACATGTGGAACCTCTTCCTTCGGTGGATAAAATGCCTCCAATAACCTTGCAAAGGCCAAATAGGGGTTTTTGACATAAATAACGGCCCTATTAATTCCGGCGTTTGTTTCCAAAGGCGCAATAACGGCGGAGCATTTGGACTTCCCAAGCTTCCCCAAGTATTTTTTGTGGGAAAGGAGGGTTATCTCGCCTTCCATGGCCTCTTCGATGCCGTTAACGCCATGGATTTCCAATTCAGGATCGCCTTGCAGTCGTCCATTGAGTAAAAGGCTTATTTCTTTTAATTTCACATTTATCTTTATTTAGCTCTATCCAGTTTTTTTATAACCAAATCGGTAATATCAAGCTCCTTGGAAAAATAGACGCTTGTTTCCTTTGGGAAAATGGCGTCAAAGCCCTCATCTATCCCTATTTGATTCACTACTTCCCTAAGCTTGTTCATGATTTCCTGGGTGGATTCATATTCCTTTTTTTTCAAATCCCGCTCCACATCCTCACGCAAACGCTGCAAGTCCCTTCTGGACTCGAAATAAGATTCTTCTTTTTGCTTCTTCAAATTATCATCCAGGACGGAGCTTTTTTTGTCCAATTCCAATCGCAGGCCCTCAAGTTTGTCTTTTTTGTCTTCCAGGGACTTGGACCTTTTTTCAAGTTCGCTTTGCAGGTCGTCCAACATTTTTTTCCCGGTCTTGGATTCCTTGGCGGCTTTTTGAAAATCACAAAACGCGATTTTGCCCTTTGGGGACGCCGCCTGGGAAGCGGTCGACACATTTTCAAAGGGCAGGAGGAGGGCCATTACTCCCGTGGTTGCAGCCAAAATCTTGATGCCTTTCCTGAATTTGTTGCTCTTGCTCATGCATTCTCCTTTCATGTTAAAAATTTTATTATAAAGTTTTTTATGCAAAAAAAGAAATGTTTAACGGCAAAATTTTTTGCTTCAGATTTTGTTGCGGGAGGTTACTCGCGGCTATACGCTCGGGATCTGACCGTTAAAATTCCAAAGATACGCACCACAGAAAATAGTTTCGCAAATTAATTAATGAAAATAGCTGATTTCCCGAAAAGTTGAGTGACTAAAGCGTAAAGTGAACTAAAGTGCCAACAAAAGATATTTTAAATTTCAAATTGTGGATTTTAGATTGGAAGAATATAAAAAGAAAAAACCTACCACAAATCTAAAATCAGTCTAATTAACTTTAGTCACTTGAAATTTTAGCTCACTTTAACCACTCGCGCTACTAGAATGCGCCTCCCATGGTAAAGTGGAAATCACCCGCTCGCTCGCATTCCTTGGTACCCATGCCGGCCGGCGGACATTTTTTATCAAGCTTCCAACCGTAGGCCAACCCTATGGGGCCGACAGGACTGAAGAACCTGACGCCCACGCCCACGGAATGTCTCATATCCGTAAGGCTGTAATTCTCGGAGGTTTTGTAAAGACTATCAGGATTGCTTGTCCCGCTTCCGTAGACATTGCCTCTGTCGTAAAATACCAGGGCGCGAAAATTCTTGAATAGTTGATATTGCACTTCCGCGTTGAATAACAGCGATTTATTTCCTCCCATGGAGTAATTGCTATTATCCATAGGGCCAACTTCATCAAAGGAAAATCCCCTCAGATCATTGGAGCCTCCCATGTAAAATCTTTCATAGTTAGGCAAAGAATCGCCGCCGTATCCATTAGAGTATCCGGCCTTTCCATGGACCATGCCGATAAGCCCCAGGAAGAGGGGATGGTAATAGGTCCCCTCAAGTGTCAGTTTATAGAAATTGAGTCCGCCAAGGGGACCGCCCGCAAGCTCGCCCCTTGTGACGGCGCGGGACCCTTTAGTGGGATTAAAATAGTCATCGCGGGAATCCCACATGAAATAAGGCGTTACCCGGGAGGTGATATCATCCCGGTTGTAGAACCAGTTTGTCTCGTTCTCCGGCTTGATTTTAGAAATTTTCATTTCCTCGAATTGGTACCCCATCCCGGTTTTGATATATTCCCCGTATGCCTTTCCAAGGTTCAACCCTCCCCCCAAGGCGTCGGAGCTGTAATTGTAATAATCAAGCTTTCTCTTATAAAGGTCAACGCCTCCCTGAATTTCCCTGTCAAAAAGGTATGGCTCCGTGAAATTCAGCAAGAAATTTTGCCGGATGGACGAAAATTCCGATTCAAAGGAAAGACGCTGCCCGTACCCAAGAAAATTATTTTGCGCAATGGATGCGTTAAAAAGGGTTTTTTCATAGGAACTGTACCCGACGCCCGCGGAAATGCTTCCAGTGGGCCTTTCCTTCACATCCACGTCTATGTCCACCAATTTGTCGTCATCCCCTTTTTTCGTGGTGATCTTGACGTCCTCGAAAAATCCGGTGTTCATGATTCGCTGCTTGGTCCTTTGCAGTTTTTCACTGTCAAAAAGTTCCCCCTCGGCCAGCCTGAATTCGCGCCGTATTACCTTGTCCCTGCTGCTGGCGTTTCCCTTTATAGTGATCTTCCCTATATAGGTTTTTTCCCCCTTGTCGATTTGGATGACCATGGAAACGGTTTTTTCCTGGTCGTTCAGCTCTCGTTGCGGAATAATGTCAGCGTAGGCGAACCCCTTTGTGGAATACATTTGACTCAAAACACCTATGTCCTCTCGTAGCTTGGATAGACTGAAGATTTCTCCTTCCTTGGCGGACAACTTCTTCCTTAATTCCGCTTCAGTGAAAGTATCGTCCCCGGCAAAGGAAATTTTCGAGATCTTGTACTGAGGCCCTTCTTCAATTGGGATGGTAATGTAAATCTTTTCCTCTTTTTCCCTTATATCCACGACCGGCTCTCCAATCGCGGCCTTGAGATAGCCGTGATCCCGGTAAAACATCTCGATCCTCATGAGGTCGGTTTTGAGGCCTTCTTTCTTGTAAATGCCGGACCGGGTCAGCCAGGATAACCAGCCCTTTTCCTTGGTTTCGATGTTTTTCAGGATTTCGCTGTCCTTGAACGCCTTATTACCGGTAAAGCGGATTTTTTCTATTCCGAATTTTTTACCTTCCTTGATCTGAAATGTCACGTCCACCTGGTTATCCGCCTGGATTATTTTGGTTTTAGGCTCCACAGTGGTCAGGCAATAGCCCTTGTCCTGGTAAATTTCCTTGATTTTTTCCACTGCGGTCGTGATTAAGGTCTTATTGTAGGTCGCGCCCTTGGTGATGGTTATTTTTTCCAGGAATTCGCTTTCCTTGACTTCCTTGTTGCCAAGGAAACTAAAATTCCTGATCGCGGGGATTTCATCCAGTATGTAGGATATTCTTGCCCCGTCCTTATAAGCTTCGGCGTCGACTTTTACATTCTCAAAGTGTCCAAGATCGTAAATCCGCTGAATGTCTTCACGGACGGTTTTATAGGAGAAAAATTCCCCGACCTTGGAGTGGATGTAATAAATGATGGTGGATTCATTGATCCTTTTATTTCCAACGATCTTTACCTCCGTGACCTTTTTGCCCTCAAAGTTTTCAACGGCCGAGGCGGGAAGGCGCGGAATAAAAGTAAAAAATAAAACGAGAGCCAAGGCCCTCAATAATTTTATATTCATCTATCTCTCAAATTTTTATATCAAAAAAACAATGAAAAGAAAAAATCAGTGGCTAAGGGACTCCACCATGTCTTTTTTAGGGGTAAATGTGAGCTTTCCATCCTTTACTCCGATATCTATCACTCCGCCCTCCTTGTATTCACCGCCAAGCAGTTCGTCGGACAAGGGGTCTTCGATATATTTTTGCATATTTCTTTTCAGTGGACGCGCGCCATAAGTGGCATGAAAGCCCTCCTTGGCCAGCCACTTTTTTGCTTCTTCGTCAATATGAAGGGAAAGCCCCTTTTCAATTAATTTTTTGTTTATTTCCGTTAATTGCAACGCGACGATCTTTTCTATGTGCTCCATTTTCAGAGGTCGGAAGACAATGATCTCGTTGAGCCTGTTCAAAAATTCAGGATTGAAGGTCTTTTTAAGCTCTCCCATCAAAATCCCCTTCATTTTTTCATGGGATTGATTCGGATCGATGGAGCCGGGGACGTCGTCTTGCTGAAAGCCCAGAGTGGTCCCCTTTTCGATCTGCCTGGTGTTAAGGTTTGAGGTCATGACCAGTAGCGCGTTTTTAAAGCTTACCCGGCGTCCGTAGTTGTCCGTCAGCCTGCCGTCTTCCATTATCTGGAGGAGTATGTTGTAAATATCCGGGTGGGCCTTTTCGATTTCGTCGAATAGGATAACGGAATAGGGCTTTCTTCTCACCTTCTCGCAAAGCTGGCCGCCTTCGTCGAACCCCACGTATCCTGGAGGAGCGCCGGTGATCCTGGTGGCGTTGATTTTTTCCGTGTATTCCGACATATCCAGCCTGATGAGGGCATTTTTGTCCCCGAATAAAAATTCCGCTATGAGATTGGCCAATTCGGTCTTTCCAACGCCCGTGGGGCCAATGAATAAAAAGGAACCTATTGGGCATTCGCTGTCCTTAAGGCCCGCCCTGGATCTGCGAATCGCCTTTGAGACAATTTCAATGGCCTCTTCCTGGCCGACGATCCGTTTCTTCAACTCCTGCTCCATTTCCTTGAGCTTTGACGCCTCGCCTTTTTCAATTCTGGGCAGCGGGATTCCGGTCATGTTCGATATCACGTAGGCTATATCGTCCACGGTTACCACTGGTTCTTCTTCCTCTTGTTGATTTTTCCAGTCTTGTTTCAATGATTGCATAAGGGCCAGCAGGTCTTCTTCCCTGTCGCGAAGCTCCACGGCCTTTTCAAAATCCTGCCTCTCTATGGCGCTCTTTTTTTCCCGGTTGACCTCATCTATTTTGCGCACGGTCTCCCTTATATCCGAAGGATAGGTTGCTTTTTTCAGCCTGACCCTGGACCCGGCCTCGTCGATAACGTCAATGGCCTTGTCAGGGAGAAACCTGTCGCTGATATACCTGTCGGCAAGCTTTACGGCATATAAAATGGCCTCATCTGAAATCTTGGCGGCGTGGTGGATTTCGTATTCCACCTTCAAGCCGCGAATAATATCAATCGTCTCCTCCACGGACGGAGGGTTCACCATCACAGGCTGGAACCGCCTTTCCAAGGCCCCGTTTTTTTCTATGTATTTCCTGAACTCCTCCAGGGTAGTGGCCCCGATGCATTGGATTTCCCCGCGTGACAAGGCCGGTTTCAGCATATTGGAGGCGTCAAGGGACCCTTCCGCCGAGCCCGCGCCGATAATGGTATGGAGTTCATCGATGAAGAGAATAACTTGTTTATTGTCCCTGATTTCCTTCATTATGCTTTTCATCCTGGCCTCGAATTGGCCCCGGTATTTCGTGCCGGCTACAAGCATGCCTATGTCCAGGCAGAGGACATTTTTGCCGTACAGGGTTTCCGGGACTTCCTTATCAACGATCCTCCTGGCCAACCCTTCCACTATGGCGGTCTTTCCAACCCCTGGCTCTCCGATCAGTATGGGATTATTCTTGGTCCTTCGGCTGAGAATATGGATGACGCGCTCGATCTCCTTGGTCCTTCCTATGACGGGATCAAGTTTTCCCATCACCGCCAGTTTGGTCAGGTCGCGCGCGAACTCGTCCAGCGCCGGGGTCTTGGTGGCGGTCTCGGCCCCCCCCGCCGGTTCCTTGAAAAAGTTTAATACCTGCTCCCGGATATCGGCGTAATTGACCCCAAAACGTTTTAAAACAGTCGAGGCCATGCCGTCTTTTTCCTTTATAAGCCCCAGGAGGATATGCTCAGTGCCGATGTAGTTATGGCCCATGCTCCTTGCTTCCTCAACGGAATACTCCAGGACCTTTTTGGCCCTTGCTGTAAATGGTATGTCCCCAAGATTCAAGCTTTGAGAGCTTTCGGGATAGTGGCGGGTGATTTCCAGGCTCAGTTCTTCGAGGTCGACATTCATTTTTCTAAGGGCCGCCACAGCGATCCCGCTGGCGTCCTTTAATATGCCGCTCAGGATATGCTCGGTCCCAAGGTATTCGTGGCGGTACTTTTCCGCTTCTTCCCTGGCCAGGATAATGACACGTCTTGCTCTTTCCGTAAAACGTTTAAACATTATGGATACCCTTCCAATTGCAATGGGAATGACTTCCCGTCCGGATTAAAGGCAAAACCTCCCCTTCGTTTTCAAGATGCGATATTACGGGTAACGGCGATTTTACAAGGGTAGGATTCATTTTTATAGTAAGCATAAACATTACGAATGTCAAGATTAGAACAGTGAGCGAAATCCCATTCGGTGTAGAAAGAAAAAACAATTATCAAAGTGTCGGAAAATCGTCAGACCATGGATATGCACGCTTTACTGCAACATCCGAGCCATTTCAAATCTCCTTTCGCGATCGTTTATTTTTTTCTCATCAAATAAACCGGAAATGAAAATCTGGGTTTTTCAAGGGATTTCTAACTGGTTTGACAGTCTGAAAAAGCTGTGCTATATTTTACCAAAAGATCAAATAAACCTTTCCGGACGCCTTAGAAGTTCTAATGGTTTTCCTGCGCTCACAGGTGGCTTCGCTTTGGCTTTTTTCCTGTCAGTCCAGAAAAATTGACACCATTAACCATGCTCTCTAGGTCGTCCGTTTTTTTTTGCTTGAAGGAATAAAAATCCTTTTCCCGCCTGACCGCGCCGACCTGTAAGTTGCCTCTATGATTTTCAAGGCCATGAGCCCGTCCTCGCCGTTTGAAAGGGGAGTCCGGCCGTTTTCGATGGAATCCACCAAATCCCTGGCGCCTGCGGCAAACATATTCCTTGAAGGCTCCTTGGTATACCCAAAGGGAGGGACCCGCTTTTCCAACTCCGTGAAGCCGCTGTATCGTGGACTTGGAGCTATGGTGTAATATTCGTTCGTGGCGTTCCCGATTATAATTCTTCCAGTTGTTCCTTGTATATCCAACTCAAAACTGAAATATTTCCTCCCGCCGCCTCCCTCCACGAAGGCCATGGCCCCGTTCCGGAAAGCCAGGACCGCCCCGGCGGTCTCCTCAATATAATTTTTTCCATGAGGCCGATCCTCGAACCCTGAGACCCATTTTATGTCCCCGCCAAAATATAGCAAAAGGTCGATCAAATGGGTCCCGTCATGAAAGTAGCCCCCTCCCCCCCATTTCTTGACCTCCGCCTTCACTCCTCCAGAGGAAAGGGCGTTTCCGATTATGGCCTTCAAAGACCCTATGGCCCCTGAATCAACCAATTCCTTCGCCTTTTGGTACCTGTATTCGTATCTCCTCTCGTGGTTTATGGAAAGCATCACGCCCCTTTTCCCGCAAATATCCACCATCCTCTGTCCGTCCCTGGAATTAATCGCAATTGGCTTTTCGCAAAAAATTCCCTTCGCGCCCGATTCAGCCGCTGCTATTACCATTTCCTTATGAAGATTGGTCCACGCGGCCACGCAAACGATATCGGGTTTTTCCGCGGACAGCATCTCCTTGTAATCGGCGTAAAGTTTTTTTACCTTCCATTTTTCCCCGAATTTTTTCAATTTGGCTTCATCTATGTCACAGCCAGCGGTTATTTCAGCTTTGGGATGGGCAAAAAACGCCCCGGCATGTGTGCACGGCTTGTCCCGAAGCAGGTCCTCCTCCAAAATGGACCCTATCCTTCCGCAGCCAATAACCGCGACTGAGTATTTCTTCTTATTTCTGGATTTTAAGAAACGGCTCATCGGAAAAAATTTTTAACTGTCCATTAAATAAAAGACAGATGAAAAGCAAAACGAGATAAGACGGGAAAAGTTGGAAGGTCTGGAAAAAGAGGAAATTTTAAAATGACCTAACCTGGACCAGCAGGAAAAACGAAGGCCAAAAATTCTTGCCATTTTGGCAAGAATTTAGTCGATAGGTTATTGCCGCCTTGAACTTATTTGACGTTGATGCCCAGTGATTTAATTTTCTTGCGAAGGGTATTTCTATTAATCCCCAGCAGTTCCGCGGCCTGCGCTTGGTTTCCTTGCGTGGCCTCAAGAACAATTCCTATAAGAGGTTTTTCAACGCCTTGAATAACAAGGTCATAGAGGTTGCCCTTGCCGCGGCCATTCATTTTTTTTATGTATTTAGCCAGACTGTTTGTCAGCCAATCGTTAATATCCATCTCTTGGGAGGCCAAGGAGTGAAGCGGCCTTTTTTCCTGCCCAGGATTAAGAAGCGCTGTTTCGTTTTTGGTTTGCATGGGAAAAAATTCAAAAGGGAGGAAAAACGTGAGAAAACAATTTATCAAAATTATAAACAATGGTCAAGCCTCTTCACCAATCCCTTATTTATATAGTCAATGTTTTTTTGTATCTATTCAGATAACCGCAAAGACGCAAAGTTCGCAAAGGAAAGCATGGCAAGAAAAAGAAAAAATGAGATTTTTGTCATAGGCTTCAAAAAAAATTCAACCATTTTCCTGAATTTTTTTTTCCCCAAAATCCACTTTGCGCTCTTTGCGTCTTTGCGGTGAATTTAGTTATTATTTTCAGTATGTTATTATAATTTAATGAATTTTCAAAGGAGCAATATCGCACCATTTTTGTGATTTCAGTCACACAAGTATACTCAATATGGCCATAAACGGTGATTTTTCACCGCTCATTCCCGCGAAAGCAGGAATATAGCGGTTTTAATTCTTTTTTTAGAAAAGCAACATGAACCACGAAATACACGAAACACACGAAAAAATTTTATTTGAGGAGGAATGTTTTGCCATTCAGGGGGCAGTATTCGAAGTGTATCGTGAAATGGGTTGCGGATTTGTTGAGTATATCTTATCCCAAGGCCCGGGCTGAAAGAATCATTCTATAATTTTTTCGTGTGTTTCGTGGTTAATAATAAATCGCCATTTGTGACCTTGTAAAGTATAAACGCGTTCTTTTCATCACCTTTCATAGCGAGGTATGGCCGCAGCCAAAATAAATTTCTGAACGTAATAGTATAAAACTTCCCCAAAAGGCCAATCAATGAATTTATTAATAACCCTCTTCTTCCTTCCCTGGCTGTTTATCTGGAATTTAATAAAAAAATCTCCAGGAAAAGGCGTCCAGGAAACCCCTTCCGGTTCCATTTTGGTTATCGCGGCAGGCGGAATAGGGGATACCCTTTTGTCCCTTCCGGCAGTTGAGGCATTGAAAAGGAAATTGCCGGGACTAAAGGCCACCGTCTGGGTGAATAACATGGACTCAGGCGTCTTTTTCCAGGAGGGCAAGGGCATGGACTCCCTGATATGTTATCCTTTCCCCAATTTTTTTTCACCCTTTCGTTTTTTTGGAGAGAACCTGAAATTCCTTTGGAAGATAAACAGGCTCGGATTTTCCCATGTTCTTGTGGTGGAACCCTCGCAAAACATTATATCGGCCATTATCGCCTTTAGTTCCAAGGCAAAAATCAGGATAGGCCCCAGGTATCGTTTAGGGATAATTGGCGACACGGATTTTTTGTTCACCCATTCCCTTCCTTTCAATTACGAAAGGCATACCCTTGAAATGAATCTCGACCTCCTGCGCTTTTTGGGCATTGAGGATATTTCTCCTGATTTTCACTTTCCCCTTGGCGAAAGAGAAAAGGGTGAGGCTGAATCCCTGATAAAAAAACACGGTCTCCGCGAAGGGCGCCTATTTATCGGGATGCACATAGGGGCAAACCCAAACCAGCGCTATAAATGCTGGGACCCAAGGAAATTCGCTGAAATCGCGGATTTTCTCGCAGTGGATTTTCAGGCAAGGGTAGCCATAACAGGGGGAAGGGGTGAGCTGCCCCAAGTGGAGGAAATGCTGAGTTTTTCCAAATCCACTCCGGTCAATCTGGTTGGATGCCTGGGAATCCCTGACACGGCCGCCCTATTGGCCCATTGCGATCTTTTTATTACAAACGACAGCGGCCCCATGCATATCGCCGCTTCCGTGAAGACCCCGGTAGTCGCCATTTTCGGCCCGACCCATCCCAAAAAAAACGCTCCCTTCGGCCCACACATTATTGTCAGGAAGGAGATGGATTGCAGTCCTTGCTACGATTGGAAATACTCAAGTATCGCGAAATGCGGCCACGGCCGCCTGAAATGCCTTGAGGATATTTCCGTGGAGGACGTGAAACGCGCCATAAGGGAAATGTTAAACAAAAGGTAATGCTATCCAAAAATATTTGAAATTTTCAAAAAAGGCGCAATGTTTTTTCATCCGCGAAGATACTTACTCGTCTATTCCGAAAATTTATCTCTTTTTTTGCCATGAAACGTTTTGCTTTTTGCCGCCTTTTTGAAATTTCAAATATTTTTGGCTCATTGCCGGAAGTGAAATGTGCGAGATAAATTCTAAGAATAGACGAGTAAGTATCTATAACTTAGCCAAAACGCCCTGGTTGACTTCTCCCACGGCCTTTTCTCCCAACAAAACGTCCATCAATTGGAAGGCGAACTCAAGGGCCGTGCCTGGACTCCTGCTGGTGATGATCCTGCCATCCACCACTACCCGGTCCTCCAGATAACGCGACTCCGGAAACTGATCGGATAGGGAAGGGTGGGACGTTATATTCCTGTTTTTTAAAAGGCCTGCCTTCTTCAGCGCCCGCGGCGCGGCGCATATAGCGGCTATATATTTCCCCTGATTTTCCATTTCCTCCAGGAACTTAATGACCCTTGGGTCCTTTTCCAAATTAGCGGTCCCCGGCAGTCCGCCCGGCAGAACAACCATGTCGAATTCATCCGGAGAAACATCATCTAAACTTTTGTCCGCCATAATGAGAATGCCCATGGAGCCTTTAATGGGGTTGGCGGACAGTCCCGCTGACACAACTTCAATTCCAGCCCTGCGGAGGATATCCACCACTGAAACTGACTCAATCTCCTCGAATCCCTCCGCCAAAAAAACCACTGCCTTTTTTCTCATGGACTGTCTCCTTCCATCTCGTAAATTTATTAAACGCTATTTTTATTAAACGGTTTTTAAATACAGAAACACGAATAACACTAATCAACTAATGACACGAATAGGAAAATTTTTTGAATAGATTTGATTGGCGCGATTCGTCTATTCGTGTCATTCGTGTTCTAAATATTGGTTGTGGCGAAGCCAGCTGCCATAGCCAAGTTTTGAAATATTTTGTCTATACTTTCTCCCACCCCTTTCCCTCCGACTCCTTGAAAACGCCGGGACGGGAAAATCTATTTTTTTCACAAAGGGAAAGAATGCTTGGGAGCCGTCCCTCATCGGCCTCCAGGCCGATTCCGCACTGGGAAGAAATAACCCTTGGTTTTATCCTGGGCTTTACCCTTATATTGTTTTCCTTAAGGACCTTTTCCGCCAGAAGGGTTTCATGGGTTGTTGGAAACAGGAGAATTATTTTTTCATCCATTTACATTAAAACATTCAGAAGCTCGCGTTTACTTATCCCTGTTGAAATTAAGTTTCTCTGAAGGTTTGAATTGGATCTTGAGGTCAGATTCCCGGGAAACAGAGAAGGACTCCCTGTACTTCAGTCTTCCAATTTGATTGGAACCAACCTCGGTGAACCACAAATTGGATTGGGAACCAATGGCCAAGGCCATTGGCTGGCTGCTGCGCGTGGGGATATCGAACTTTACTGCCTTTTCGGTTTTTGTGTCAAAGCGGACCAGCATGTTGTCAGTCGGGAGCGTTAACCAAATGCCGTCGTCGCCCGGGTCGATTTTCATGCCCTTGATCCCTTTATTCGGCGGCAGATCAAATTCCTTGAAGCTTTTGGTTGCAGGATCGAAGCGGACTATTTTTCTGTCCCGCATATTGCAGTACCAGACGCGGTTTCCGGAGTCAACCACCGCGCCGAAAGGGGAACAAAGGTCCTCGGGGAGAGGGTATTCCTCGAAGGCCTTGGTCTTTTTGTCAAACTTCGCGAGCTTGTTCCCAACCAACTCTATGAACCAGATATTGCCTTTTTTGTCCTCCGTTAATCCAGAGGCGCGGCTCATCTTGGTGGGGACCATGTATCCTTCAAATTTGGAGGTCCTGGGATCGAAAGAGGAAAGGTAGTTTGTGTTCCATTCAGTGAACCAGACCACTGATTCGCCGTCCACGAATATGGAAGTAGGAATAGCGACCGGACGCGGAATGCTGAACTCCTGGAACCGGTTTGTTGCCGGATCGAAGGCCGCCACTTGGTTTCCGTCTTGCTGCGTGAACCAGATTTTCCCGTCCGGCCCTATAGACAGATAGGAAGATTCGCTTTTGATGGTTGGAATTTCATACCCGGAAAATACATTTTTCCCTGGCTCGTATTTCGTGAGTTTGTTCGTTTTAAACTCCAGGAACCAGACAGTCCCTTGTTTATCAACGCCGATATCAGTGGGGTAGCAATCCGGGGAAGGAATGGGGATCTCTTCAAAGGGGTTTTGCTCGGCGGCAAGGACAATAGGGGCGCTGCCAAAGGTAAAAAACCCCAGGGAAAGGATAAGAAAAAAAAGGGGCATGATTTTTTTCGGGGAGGAGGCCAGCTTTTTTTGCATGGGCATGTTTAAATTAAAAAAGAAAAAAACACAAAGGGCAATAAAAATTCACGAATAACATGGCGCGGCTTCGCCGCACCAAAAATCCCAATATCGAAACACGAAACAAATCCGAATAACCCAATTCCAATATCTTAAACCACTGGGCCTGGGTTTTGAAATTTGGACCTTTGAATTTTGATATTGTTTCGGATTTCGAATTTATTTTTCTACGAGTTGCATGAAAAACCATGAAAAATCATGGCACTTTTTAAAAAGCGTTGACGATAATATGATCAAACAAAAACCAGAAATTGTCAAATTCAGGCCGGTTATTCCGGGAAGAGCGGACCGTATTTCTTTTGGTATCCTCGCGGGGTGATCAACTTATTTCCGTGAATATAGGTGGAAAGATTTCCGATGATCACCGTGGTCAGCATACCCGCCTCGTGCGAGAGCATGCGCTCCAGGTCCGTGAGGACCACCTTCTCCCCTTCCCGGTAGGCGGAGGTGACTAGTCCAACCGGGGTCGTCCCCGGCCTGTGCCCAAGAATAATCTCCCTTGCCCGCTCGAGTTGCCATGTCCTCTTGCCGCTCTTGGGATTATAAAGTACGATGATGAAATCGGACTCCGCAGCGGCCATGATCCTCTTTTCAATGGTCTTCCATTCAGTAAGGAGGTCGCTCAGGCTGATGGCCGCGAAGTCGTGTCCCAGCGGCGCCCCAAGCAGGGAAGCAGCGGCGCATAGGGCCGGGACCCCGGGCACGACTTCCACCGCTACAGTGTCCGCCTGCCTCTCCTTTAATGCCTCAAGGGCAAGTCCCGCCATTCCGTAGACCCCGGCGTCCCCGCTGGAAACAAGGCCCACCACCTTTCCCTCCAAGGCAAGCTCCACCGCCTTTCGGGCGCGTTCTATCTCTTCCGTCATCCCAAGGGAGATGACCTCCTTGCCGCTTGCCAGGCACTCGATCAACCGGACGTAGGTTTTATATCCAACGATAACGTCGCATTCCCCTATGGCCTCCCGCGCGCGAAGGGTCATTTGCTCAATAGCGCCGGGTCCTATGCCTATTATGTAGAGTTTTGACATGATGATCCAATCATTTCAATTGTCGATTGCCAATTTTATACCTGAATCTTGCGCCAATAAAGCGCATCGGGAGGGTCTCAGATAGCTTGGTCCATCCGCTCCACGATTAGAGACGGCATCCTCTCCTCTGCCAGACGATTTTCAAGCCTCTCAAACTTCCTTCGTCTTTATCAGCCCCAGGAGTTCGGTGTAACCGGACGCCTTCTTTATCCGGTCGCACAGTTCCGTGTTCTTCATTATTCGGCCTATTTCCGAGAGTATTTGCACCTGCGCCCCGGCGTCGTCATGCGGCGTGAGAATCATGAACAGAAGTTCAGCCGGCTGGCCGTCCGGGGCGTTGAAGTCAATGCCTTCGCTTGAGATCCCCATGCCTATCACCGGCCCGCCAAGCCCGGCAATCCTTGCGTGCGGGATGGCGATGCCGGAGCCAAGCCCGGTGGGCGCGAGCCTTTCCCTGTCCACCACCGCCTTTTCCACTTCATTCGCGTCAAACCGGTAAATCGAGGCCATGAGGGCGGAAAGCTCGGAAATCGCCTCGCGCGCCGTTTTTCCTTTCAGCGGATTTATATACGCCCGGGAGTTCAGGCAGTCGCTCACCTGCCTGCTCTTCTTCCGGTTCAATATCAACTGCATCACAGGGCCGCTGGCCATGGACGTTACCAGCGCCATCACCACCAGCGAAACGAACATCCGCTCACCGATAAGCCCGTGCTGCACCGCGAGCAGCGCGAGGATTATCTCCATCGCGCCGCGCGCGTTCATGCCGAACCCCACGGCCCACGATTCACGCCAGGGCATGCCGCTTGCCTTGGCCCCAAGGCCGCATCCGGCCACCTTGCCGATAATCGCTATGCCCAGAACAAGAAGCGTGAGAAGCAAGTCGAAATTGTTCATGAAATCCACGCGCAATCCGATGCTCACGAAAAACAGCGGCGCGAATATGAAAGACACGAACTGCGCCAGCGTTTCCCGCGTCCGCGCGCGCATGTGCTCTGAATCTCCAAGGGCCACGCCCACCATGAACGAGCCGAACACCGCATGGACGCCGATCCACTCCGTAAACGCCGCGCCCGCCAGCGCGAGGGTAACCGCGAAGCTCAAAACGCCCCCGGGCCAACTGGTATGCGCCAGCACCAGCGGCAAGAGCCGATTCACCGCCCACCGGCCGGCGGTAAGCGCGCCTAATGTGAAAAGAATCGTCAAAGTGACCGTAACCGGAACAGGAAATCCATTCTCCGCGCCTATTATGCCGAGGATGACCGAGAAAATCAGCCAACCCAGCAGATCGTTAAGTATTGCCGCTGTGATAATCACCATGCCGATATCGGTGTGGTAGTAATTCAGGTCCATCAAGGTCTTGGCGATCACCGGCAGGGCGGAGATGGAAAGCGCCGTGGCGAAAAAAAGCGCATAAACATTGGCGGCCACTCCGGGCTCACAGCCAAGCACTCCGGGAAACCGGCCGGCGGCCAGGTATCCAATGGTAAAAGGGACCGTTATCCCCATCATGCCTACCCAAATCGCCGCTTTCCCCTGCCTGACCGCCCGCGTGAAGTCCACTTCCATTCCAGCCACCAGCAGGAAAAGCACCACCGCCACGGTGGTAAACCCGTTCATGAAAAAATTAATCCCTGGCGTCGGCTGAAGAAACGACACCGCTTCCGGAAAAAACGTCCCGGCCACCGTTGGCCCCATAAGTATACCCGCAAGTATCTCCCCCATGACCGAAGGCTGGCTAAAGCGCTTGGCGATTTCCGCGAACGCGCTTGCAACCGCGAGCAGCGCCCCCAGCGAAAGAAGTATAAGCGTTATCTCGTGCATCGATAGTTTAGGCATGTCTACTTATTTTTTGCGTTTACTATAATTTGCGCGTTTACTAAACAGCCACGGCAGGAAACATTTCCAGCAGCCGGTTTATTTTATGCTCATGCAGTCTCTTTTTATGCATGATTTTTAAAGTATGCCTAAAGTTAAAAACAAAAATTGCTTTTCCACCAATTCAGGTCTAAGGAATTTTCCGGAACCAGGTTTGGGCAAGGACGATTTCCAGGAGGAAAAAAAAGATCGCGGGCGCCAGGAACCAGGGGAAGAGCTCCGTGTATTCGGTGTATTCCTTGATCCTGGCCTCGGTCTTTTCCATGTAGTCGATCTGCTTGTAGATATCCTTCAACGATTCCGTGTCTGTGGCGCGGAAATATTTTCCGCCCGTGGTTTCGGCTATCTTGCCAAGCGTCTCCTCGTCCAGGTCCACCCGCTGGTACATAAGCCTTTTCCCGAAGGCAGTGTCCACAAGGAAGGGCGCTTCCCCCTTTGTCCCGGCGCCGATGGTATAGATTTTTATGTTATGAGTCTTGGCGATTTCCGCGGCCATGTCCGGCGAAAGATTCCCCGCGTTGTTGCTGCCGTCCGTGAGGAGAATGGCCAGCCTGGTTTTTGATTCAATGTCCTTGAGCCGTTTAACAACGGTCCCTATGGCGGAGCCGATGGCGGTGGAGTCCCCGGCCATGCCTGTCTCCAGTTGGTCCAGGAAATACAAGGATATTCCGTGGTCCAGCGTGAGAGGACATTGAGTAAACGCCTCTGCCCCGAAAACCACCATGCCGATTCTGTCGGTTTTCCGGTTCTTTATGAATTCCTTGACCACGTTCTTCACCACCTGAAGGCGGGTCACTCGCTGCCCGTCCATTTCAAAATCCATGGCCCGCATGGAGCCTGACACGTCAATGGCCAGGATGATGTCCACCCCTTCGCTTGGAATCTCGGCCGTGGTGCTGCCGGACTGGGGCCGCATCAAGGCCAGGACCAGCAGGAGGACCGCCAGGCAGCGAAGCACTATGAGGCCATGCCTGAAATACAGAGTCTTCGAGGACGGCAGTTTTTTCAGTCTTCCGATAACCGGAAACCGGATGTGTCCATCTCTCTCCTTCCTGAAATACTGAAACACCATGAAGGGGAGCGGCAGGGCGAAAATGGAAAACAAAGGGTCGGCGAATCTCATTGGGAAAAAATCAACGGGAAGTGATTATATCTATCAGGAACAGGCATACCCCCACCGTGATGGCGGAATCCGCTATGTTGAACGCCGGCCAGTGGTGCGCGTAAAAATGAAAATCCAGAAAATCCACCACCTCCCCAAGCATCAGCCTGTCGGCGAAGTTGCCGAAGGCCCCGCCCAAAAGGAGGGATATCCCCACAAGGAAAAATTTTTTTTTCGGCGGCGCCTGCCAATACATCCATAATAGAATCCCGGTGGCGGCAAGGGTGATGCATACAAAAAACGGAGCGACCCATGGACTGTCGGCATCCGCCATAAAACCGAAGGCCGCCCCCTTGTTATGTATATAGGTTATATGAAAAAAATCAGGGATGATTTCCCTGGATTCGTGAAGTTGAAATGAGGATGAAACATAGCGCTTCGTTGCCTGGTCGGAAGCGAAGACGGCGCCAAGGACCGCAAGAAGCAAGATTAATTTTTTAGACGCCATTAGTAATTTATCGGCCAAATTCTTGTTTTTTTGACAAGCTTTTTTCCCGCCACAAAGCGCGCAAAGCAGGCACAAAGATCACAAAGCTTTTTTATCTGTGCTCTTTGTGGATTCTTTGTGTCCTCTGTGGTTAATTTTGGTTCCGGCTTGTCCGGGCTTGGGGTTCTTTTTAAAGGGAGAGGGGAAAAGTAATGGCAACGCCTAAGCGCCTTTCTCATCCAATTTTTCAAGCATTCTCTTGGCGTCCTCGAATTTGGGATCCATTGCAAGGGCCTTATTGAATGCCTTTCTGGCGGACATGAAATTCTGGTCTTGCATGTAAGCCCTGCCGATATTGTAGTAGATGACTTCGTCGTTGGGATCCACCTTGAGGGCCTTCTTGTATTCCAGAATGGCTTCCTTGAACTTGCCTTTTCTCCTCAACGCGATGCCAAGGCGGTTATAAACGTTCACATCCTGTTTTAGTTCCAATGACCCCTGGAAGGACTCGGCGGCCTTGTCCTCAAGTCCGGCTTTCAGAAAAATTTCCCCTATGGCGGTCTGTCTGTCCGGGTTCTTGGGATCGTGCTTTACCGCTGCCTTAAAAAGCTCCTCGGCCTTCTCCACATCCCCTTTTTCCAGATATACTTTTCCAAGGAGGGTCAGGCGGTCAGGATTGTTCGGGCTTATCTCCACCGCCGCCTCAATGGCCTTGGCTGCCTTTTCCGGCTCCCCTTTCTTTTCATAGAGCTCGCCAAGCGACTGGTGGACTTTCACGAACTGGGGATTGACCGAGGCCGCTTCCTTATAGAGTTCCTCGGCCTTGTCCAAGTCCCCCATTTTCTCATAAATGGCCCCCATGGCCTGCCTTGTCCTGGCGCTCTTCGGGTTCAGTTCCTGGGCCTTTTCCAAAAAGAGGAGGGCCTCCTTGGAGTCCCCTTTTTCCTGGGCTGCCTCCGATTTCTGAAACAGCAACTGAAGTTCTGAAGGATTTTTTTTCTTATGCAGGATGGCGAGAATTTTTTCCTCCAGGGTCTTTGCCACAAAGGGCTTTATGATATAGCCGTCCACTTCCGTTTCAGCGGCCTGCACGATTTGCCCGGCGTCCACCTCCGCGGTGACCATCAAGAATGGGACGTCTTTAAGGCTGGGTTTTTCCCTGGCCATTCTAAGCATCTCAATGCCGGAGACCCTTGGCATGACCCAATCAGCCACAACCATATCGAATTTGCTTTCGTTGAGCTTTTGAAGTCCGGTGTCCCCGTCATCCGCCTCCTCTATATTTTCAAAGCCTATATACCGTAGCATGTTCCTGAGGGTCTTCCGCATGTTGGAAAGGTCATCCACCACCAGTATCCTCATGTCCTTGGCGTGCGTCTGCGGAGGCGCTTTTTTCTGGAGGGGCGTTTGAGTCTGTACCGTGGTTGCTATATTCAGGAGTGGATTATCAGCCATATTTTGGGGTCCTTAATTCCTATCAATAGATATTTTAAATTTCAGATTTCAGATTGGAAAATATAAAAACAAAAGATCCTGTGCATCCTGTATATCCCTGTTAAATTTTTTTTGCAGGGATGGACAGGATAAAGATTAAACCTGCCACAAATATAGCCCAAAATGAAATGCACGAGATAAACTCCCGGAATAGGCGAGTAAGTATCCAATATAAACATTTTTTTTGAAGAGTGCAATTTCCTATGGCGGGTTGACGGGGAGGGTGAAATAAAAAACACTTCCTTCCCCTGGGTTGCTTTCCACCCATATATCTCCCCCGTGGCTCTCCACGGCCATCTTGCAAAAGGTCAGGCCGAGGCCGGTGCTGTAGCGTTTCCTGGTCCCGGCCTTGAAGCTCTGGCCGAATTTCTCGAAGATTTTCCTGTGTCTCGACTTAGGAATGCCCTCGCCTCTGTCACGGACGCTCACCTGGACCATCCCCTTGTCCTTCAACAAGGAGATTCCCACGGAAATAGGCTGGCCGCTGTAGCTATAGGTTACGGCGTTGGAAAAGAGGTTGGCCAGGACGCGCAAGACCAGTTCCTCGTCAGCGCGAACCGTGGGGATTCCGGGTTCAGAGGCCAATTCAAAAACAATCTCTTTTTGCGCGGCCACGGCCTTCATTCTTTCTATTTTGTCCCGCGCCATGGCGGCCAAATCAAAATCAGAAAAAGAAAAAATGAATTTTCCTTCCTCCATTTTGTTGATATCCAAAAGCTCGGCCACCATGCGGAAAAGGGAATCGCATCCGCAAAGGGCTGTGTCAACAACCTCTTGATCCTCCGGGGTAAGGTTGGGATTGAGTTTAAGCAGGTCTATATTGGCCAGGATTTCCGTTATTGGGCCTTTAAGATCATGGGCCACCATCTGATAATAGTCGTCCTTGACATGGCCGGACCGGACCAGTTCCCTGTTTTTCGCTTTCAATGTCTCGGCGAATAAAACGCAGGCCATTGCCATGAAAAGGTCTTCTTTCGCGAGGGAAGAAAAAATCCTCATCTCCCCCTTGCCGGCGGGCTCGTTGTCCTCCAGGACAATCCCCCAGGCGGCCAGAATTTTTTTCCCCTCGCCTGTTACCGGAACCGCCACAAAGCGCTGGTCCGGAAAAAGATTAAAAAAATCCCTGGACTGTTGTCCGGGTCCCTTCCCTGAACTTATAATGGGCTTATTTTTAAAGAGCTTACCAAGGTCGCAATTTTCCACATGTTTTTTGGAAACCTTTATCCTTCCCTTCCCGCGAAGGGAAAAGATGGTCCATTCCGTTTCCCTCAAGGGGCAAACCAGCAGCGCGTAGCGCGCCTGGAACCTTCGCGCCGTGAATTGAAGAAAACACCCGGCCCTTTCTTCAAATGGACGGCTTGAGTCCAACAATGCGGCTATTAATTTTTCTTTTTCCAGGGTTTTTGGCATTTCTTCGACCTTTGCGAGAAATAAGATAAAGAGATAGTATCAAGTTTTTCGTATTTGTTTTCAAGGAGGAGACAAAAATCAGGGCTTTGCTGTCTCGACAGTATAAAGTATGTTAAAATTCGTAACTATTAGCCAGCGGCCTTATAAGTTGTAATTCAAAATAAATTTATCGACCTTCGGGCGGACTTTAAAGAATTGACATCCCCCTGGCCCCCTTTTTTAAGGGGGAATATTTCAAAAATTCCACCATGGCGCGGTGAATATCTACAAAGACGGTGAATATCTACAAAATTCCCCCCTGGCAAGGGGGGATCAAGGGGGGTGTGCTTAATATATCTATTTGATTTTAAAAGATTAAAAATGGAAATTCCTATACTATTAATAATATAGTGGCAAAAAAAGGCGAAACAAGATGGCGGATTTGAAAAAGGAAGTCTCATGCAATTTGCGCGACTATTTTCTGAACGGGTATGTCTTGGTTGTGGATGACGCGCCGAACGTGTGCAAAACCACCAAGAACCTTCTTCGATCCATGGGAATCGAACAGGTGATTGACGCATCGGATGGGGATATCGCGCTCAAAATCCTGAAAAACAAGGAGCATTCTAAACTGCGCGGGCTGAAAAGCGGCGTGGAAAAGAACTGTCTTTTCGCCCTGTTGGATTGGTATATGGGCCGCATGTCGGGAATCGACCTCGCGCAGGAAATCAGGGCCGATAAGGAACTGGAGAACATCCCTATTTTAATGATCACGGCCGAAGGCAGGAGGGACCAGATTGTTCAGGCCTCGGCCGAGGTGGGCGTGAACGGTTTTATTCTAAAGCCGTTTTCAGCAAGGGACCTGGAAACCAAAATATCCGCCATCATAAAACAGCGTATAAATCCGCCTGAGCATGTAAAGCTGATCAAGGCCGGAGAGCAGCTTATGGAGCAGGGCAAATTTGACGGCGCGTTGATGCTTTTTGCTAAAGCGCAGGAGATTAATCCAAACAGCGCGAGGGTCCATGTGTTGAAGGGAGACGCCTTAAAGGAAAAAGGGAAATTCGAGGAGGCGCGGAGCTCCTTTGCCCAGGCCATCATGACCAACCCTAATTACCTGAAAATTTACGTTTCCTCCGCCGATCTCGCGATAAAAGAGGGGAACAAGGATCTGGCGCTGGGTTATTTGAAAAAAGCATCCGAGATCAGCCCTTGCAACGGCAAACGCATCGCAACCATGGGGCAGATCCATCTGGAGAGAGGAGAGGTGGAAGAGGCGCAAAAGGCATTTGAGGCCGCGATCAAGGAAGACCCCAAAACAGCAAAGGACATAGCCGAGGCATATTTGAAGGAGAACAAGGCGGACCTGGCGGAGGATTTTTTCCGCCGTTCCATGCCCAAGGAAGTGGAAAATCTTTCCCAGGATCAAATAAAGGAGTACGTTCACACCGCCAACCGCCTGGGCATAGCCCTCAGAAGGCAGGGGAAAATAGAGGAAGCCCTTGACGAATATCAAAAGGCGCGCAAGCTCGATCCGGAGGACGAGGCGGTCTATTACAACATGGGAAAGGCATATCTGGAGCTTAGCAAAAAAAAGGACTCTCCTTCCTCCATCCAAAAGGCCGTCAAGTGTTTTCGCAAGGCGGTGGAGATGGACCCGGAGTTCGAGGAGGCTTTGAGGGAATTGGAGAAATTGGGGAAATCGGCGGAATAATGAATAGCCACTAAGATCACGAAGTAATCTTGAAGCTAAAAATATAAAATAGAACGCGGATAACGCTGATGATACGGATCATCGCGGATTAAATTTCTTTTAATCCGTGAAAATCAGAATAATCCGTGTCATCCGTGTTCTATTAAAAAAAGTCGATTTCTTCGTGAACTTCGTGGTAAAAAGGCGCAAAATTTTGGAGGTGCTGGCATGGAAGAGAGAAAAAACGAATCGGGGCTCAAGAAAATCATAGTGGCGGATATAAGCCATACCGTCCGGCTGCTGGTTAAAAAATACCTGGAAGGCGCTTATGACGTCCTGGAGGCGAAAAGCGGACAAGACGTCTTTTCCATTTTGGCGAAAAACCATGCCTGCGACTCTCATTGCCTTGCCGGCCTGCGATCAGGGAAGGGGGCCTCAGCCTTGCCGGAAAGAAATTCCTCGTGCGAATGGAAGGACGTGGAAATGATCATCCTCTGCATGGAGTTCCCGGACGGCGCGGCCTTCGAGATCGCTGAAAAAATCCGGAAAAAATTCCATTCCAAATGCCTCCCGCTCCTACTGAACACCTCGAGCAACAAGCGGGAAATTATAAATACCGCCCTGGATTGCGGCATCAACGATTTCATAGTAAAACCCTTCCCCAAGGAATTACTTCTGTCTAAAATCAGAAAGCTGGAACGTGATATTCCATTGCAGGACCTGGAGCAGTCCGAATTGATCGCGAAAATCCCGACTTTCCGGGGAGTCCCTCCATCACAAGTGGCCTTTGCCTTGAGCGCTTGCGGAAAAACAATAAAGAAGAAAAAGGGGGAGCCAATTTGCGAGGAAGGCGAGGAAAATTTCGATCTCTTCATCCTCCTTGAAGGGAAGTGCAACGTCCTGTATCAGGGCAAGAAGGTGGCGGAGATCAACCCCATAGACACCATAGGGGAGATGGGATTCATCGGAGAACAAAAACGCTCCGCCACTGTGGTGGCCGCGGAACCGTCAAAGGTGATCGTCCTGAAAAAGGACCTCTTCGACGAATACCTGAACGAGGAAAGGGCGATCTCCGAGACCATTTGCAAAAACATTATCATGTCCCTGAACGACCGCATCAAGAAATCCAATGACATGGTCAAAAAGCTTAAGATCATGGCGGAGGAATATCTTTCTTATTAAAACTCCAAATAACAAGCATCAAATCACAAATAAGCTCCAAAAACAAAATGCCAAACAAAAACATTTTGTTATTGGAATTTTGAGTTTATTTGAAATTTGTGATTTGAAATAACGTTTTATCCCTGCGGGTTTTCAAGAATTTTATTTATGATTTCTGTTTCCCTGGCCCCCAGATCGCAAAATTGCAGGCCGTAATAGGTTGACTCATATAGGCCGGGCTTGGAACTACGCACTATACCTTTCAACTGGACCGGTTCTTCTTTCTCTCCATAGGTAAATTCCACCCAAACCGGCTCTCCCTTTTTAAGGGCCTGTTGGGTCATGACCTTGCAACCCCCAATCCCCATATCCGCAATGTTGGCGTCTCCTATGGTTTCCGGTTGGGCGCCGCTTCCAACGCCTGGCGTTTTAATCATCTTCAACTCGGCCCAGAAGGACACATCCACCCGGTCCACCTTTCTCACTTTTACCCCCTGGAGTTCCCCTTCCGGATAAGAAAGGGTAAGCATGGGTATCTTTCTTTCCTTCAGGCGGGATTTAAAAACATAAGCATTGCCGTCCTCCGCTATCAGTTTGACCATTAATTCGGAGTTCGGCAGGACCTGGGTGATCTTCATGTCCACCTTGTTGATTTTCACCACAAGGATATTCCCCCTTTCGTAAGAGGTGATTATTCCATTATATGGACTGCCTGAGATGGTGAGGGAAAGAGGCATTCCCCTGTAAAATAAATTTTTGTCCGCGTTCATGAAGTTCCTATTTAAAATTTAAGATTTGAGATTTGAGATTTAGAGGATAAGGTTCTATTCATGAGGATTTTCCATTATCTTTTTTATTTTTTCAAGGGTCGCTCCATCCAAAGCGCAAAATTGCAGGCCGTAATAGGTGGACTCGTAGGGCGCCGGCCTGGAACCGCGGACCACCCCCTTCAGCTCAATCGGTTCCTCATTCTCCCCCCAGGAAAACACCACCCAAACCGGATCGCCCTTTTTAAACTCCCCATGAGTCATTATCTTGCAGCCGCCAAGGCTAATATCCACGATATTGGCGTCGCCTATACCTTCCAGTTGAGACTCGCTTTCCGGGCCGGAAACGGTCATTATCTTCAGTTCGGCCCAGAAGGAGACCGGCGTCCTCTTCTCCTTCCTTACATTGACTCCCTGGGGCTCGCCTTCGGGATAGGTAAGGGTGACCAGGGGGATCTTCCTATTTTTCAGGCGGCATTTGAAGCCGTAGGCCATGCCGTCATCCGCTATGCACCTGACCACGACCTCTGAGTTCAGCATGGCATTGAGGAGGGTCATGTCCGCCTTCGTGAGCTTCACCACGAAATTGTCCCCGATTTCAAATGAGATGACCGATCCCTGGTAGGGCTTGTCGCCTATACTCAAAGAAACCGCCATGCCGCTGAAGAAAAAATTTTTCCCCATATTCTACCTGATTTTTATGTGATTCATAATGAAGAGCAAAGCCATTATACCTGAATAAAAAATTGAAAAAAATGATTCGCTCATAGTCTTGGCGTCTCCGCGGTATATTTTTAATTTCTAAATCACTTAAACAATCCGCGCCGGGTCCACGTCAATACTCACCCTTACCCCGCGCCAGCGGCCCTTCCTTTGGTTTATCAAGTAAAAGTGCTTGGAAAGGAACCGCCGGAAGCTATTGTAGTCCGAGCCTTTCAATAAAAGACGCCAGCGGTAGACGTCCTTTACCTTATGGATAACCGCCTTTGTGGGACCCAGCGCCTCCACCCGGACCGCCTCAAGATTTTCCGCTCTGATGGCGCCAGCGGTTTCCATAGCGGCCTGCTCGGCCTTTTCGTCGATCGCGCTTTCAAAGGACAAGACCGCAAGCCTTGAAAAGGGCGGATACAGAAGCATCTTCCTGGCTTCCTCCTCCCTTCTGCAAAATCCGTCGAAGTCGTTCCGGCAAAGAAAACCATACACATAATGGCCTGGATTAAAGGACTGCACGATCACCCGGCCCGGCTTGTCAGCCCTTCCCGCCCTTCCCGCCACCTGGGCGATAAGCTGATAAGTGCGTTCCCCGGACCGGAAATCGGGGATGTTGAGGGACGCGTCCGCGTTCACTATCCCAACCAGGGTAACATTGGGGAAGTCGTGCCCCTTGGCGATCATCTGGGTCCCGATCAGGATATCGATCTCCCGTTGGTGGAGCATCCTGAAAATCCTGAAAAAGCTCCCCTTGGTCCGAACCGCGTCCCGGTCCATTCGCGCTATCCGCGCCCCCGGGAAGAAATCCCCCACTTCCTCTTCCAGTTTCTGCGTGCCGTATCCGCGAAAGAATATCCTATGTCCCCCGCACGAGGGGCAAAGGTCCGGGGCGGGCGAAAAATAATTGCAGTAATGGCAGCGCATCTCCCGGACTTTCCCATGAAAGGTGAGGGTGACGGAGCAATGGGGGCAGGCCAGGCACTGGCCGCATTCCTCGCACAACAGAAAGTGGGAAGTGCCCCTGCGGTTGAGGAAGAGAAATATCTGCTCCTTTCTCTCAAGGGCCTCTTGCATGGTCACGCGAAGGACCTCCGAGAGCGCCGAGCCCTTGCTGTCCCGCTGCGAAACGCGCATGTCAACCATCTCTATCAAAGGCATGGGATGCGCGGAAATCCGGTCCTTGAGGGGGAGGTATTCATATTTCCCCAGGCGGACGTTATGGACCGACTCCAGGGAAGGGGTAGCCGAGCCGAGGATGACAACGGAATCCGTGAATTTTCCGCGCATCAAGGCCGCCTCCCTTGCGTGGTACTTGGGGCTTTCCTCCTGCTTGAAGGAGGTCTCGTGCTCCTCGTCCACTATGATTATCCCAAGCCTGGGGAAGGGGGCGAAGATGGCCGACCTTGCGCCGACGGCGATGTCCGCCTCCCCGTTTCTGATCCGCCTCCATTCATCGAACCGCTCGCCTTGGGAAAGCCCGCTGTGGAGCAAGGCAACCCTCTTGCCGAACCTGGCGCGGATGCGTGAAATCATTTGAGGCGTTAAAGAGATTTCCGGCACCAGGAGGATGGCCTGCTTCCCCTCGCGGACCGTCTCTGAAATGGATTGAAGGTATATCTCCGTCTTTCCGCTCCCGGTGACGCCGTGAAGGAGGGCAGGGCGGAATTTTCCTGACTGCAGCCATTCCCTGATCCTGGTGAAGGCGTGAAGCTGCTCCGGCGTCAGGGTCTTTGGGTTTTCAGTTTCCGCTTCCAGGTGAAAGTGGCCATCCAGGGGATTCCGGTAGCTTGTTTTCTCGGTTGCGCCCACGATTCCCTTATCCAGCAACTGGTTCAGCGTGGGGGCGGGATTTTTAAAGGCGGAGCGGATTTCCCCGATGGACCTTTCTCCGCCGCTCAGGAAGCGGATGATCCCGGCCCGCTTAGGGGCGCGGCGGGCGCTGTCCTCTGCTTCGCCGGCGGAAATTTTCAGGAAATAAAATCTCTCGGTCCTCTCCTTCACCGATTCTTCCTGCATGACGCGACACATGGAGATCAAGCCCTCCCTGCACAGCCTTTTGATTAAGGTCCCGGCCCTCTCTCCCTTGAACTTCCTTTCCAGGGAGGCGGCCTTAACGGGTTTTTTCAGGTCCACTTCCAAAAGCAGCCGCTTGGCCGCCTGGTCCGCTATATAAGGCGCCGCCTCCTTTCCCTTGTCCGTGAGAAAAACCACTTCCGCGTCCTTGGAGTCGATACCCTTGGGGACAGCCAGGTTCATCGCCTCTCCGAGCGGGGCGAGGTAATATTCGGAGATCCATTTGGTGAGGGATAGAAGGTCAGGGGCCAGCAGCGGCTCATGGTCCTTGATTCTTGTTATTTCCTTTGGGGAGACCCCTTCCGGCGCGGAGGCCGGGTATTCCACCACGAACCCTGTGATGATCCTGTTTCCGAAAGGGACCAGCACGCGGGCGCCCTTGCAAAGGTGGTTTTGAAAAGGCTTGGGGACCCTATAGGAAAAGGCCTCGTGGATTGGAAGATTAACCGCCACGAAGGCGAATTCCGGCGAGGGTGAAGGATGTGTCATGGGATCAAAGGATTAATATTGAAAATTGAACATCGAAGTATGTCATGTGTCATGAGCCCATGACTCACCACCCATGACTCATGACACATGACATACTTCAAGGTTCCTTGCCCCCTTCACCCAGTATAAACCCTTCCTGAAAATTCGTCAGGTAATAATCCTTTCCCACCAATCCCTTGTCTTCAAGTTCCTTGGCGAAGAGGCGCGCGGATTCCTGGTCCGGGAATTCCCCCACGCGCACACGATACCACACCTTTCCCCCTATCCTTGCCGGGAGCCAGTATACCGCCGCGTTGCACCCCTTTCTCAGTTTGGACATGATATCCTCCGCCTTTTCCATGGAATTGTAGGCCCCTACCTGTATGGTAAAGGGAAGCGTCGATTGAAAAGGGACGTACTTCCTGGATTCCGCCGGCTTGCTTTCTATTTCCGTTTCCGTTTGCGCCGGCGCCGGAGTTTCCTGGACTTGTTCAAGCCGGGAAGGCTTTTCTTTATATGATTTATACGACTGATACCCAAGGACCGCCACAAGCAAGACCCCGGCCGTGATATAGAGAAAAGTTGTGTCGGGAAGCCAGGCCCTCCACTCCAGTCCCTGTTTTTTCTGTAATTCTCCTGGTTCTTTTTTAAATGATTTACCTTTCTTCCTGGAGATAATTTCAGGGAAAAGATCAGCCAGGCCTTTAGCATTGCTTTTCTTGGGAGCGGCGGCCGGTTCGCTGACCCCGGCTGCCGCGCGGTAAAAGTCCACAAGTCTTCTTTCCCACCCCTCCAAATCCTTGTCCAGGAGATAGGGTTGGGCAAGGTTCATCAACACGTCCCTGCTTTTTTCCGCCAGTTTGTGTTTCCTTTCAACGGCGTTAAAATAAAGCATCAGGGCAAAGGGGTCCTTGCGCTTCGCGTTCAGAACGCCGGGGAGGATTTGGTCCAGTATCTTCGGGACGTGTTTCGATTGTGTTTCTATGGCCTGGCGGTAGACTTCCTGCGCGTCGTAATCCATGAAATTCTTCGTGAGACAGTTTTCCGCCAAAAGATCAATAAAACCGGTGTCCCCTCCATTGGGAATCAGCTTTAGGCCCAATTCGACTTCCTCCCTTTCCAGATTATTTTTTTCCATAAAGCAGGAAACCAGTTTTGATTTCAATTGAGGGTCATCCCATCCGGACGTCAACGCCTTTTTATGCACCAGAAGGGCCTTTTCGCTGTTGACGTCCAAGGCCAGAAGAAACCGGGAATATTCCCTGAAGACCCTTTCCCTCAAACGCCAGGCGGTGTGAGGCAGGAAGTGAAAGGAGTTGGTGAGGACCAATAATTTCTCGAAAAGGATTTCCCCCTTCTTGAAGAAGCGGGTGATGTCGCATTCCTGCGCGTCCACCATCAAGGCATTGAAGCGCCATTTTCCTAGACGGCTCAGAATCACCGAGGAAGCGGCAAAACAAAACAGGAAGAGTATATAGAGAAAATATTGAGGATAGTTCCTGCCCTCGCCTGAATACATGATTCCGAAGGCAGCGCACCCGAAGAGTATATAACTCAGGGCCAGGCGTGAGGAAAAATATTTTAAGATGTCGGCTATCATGTCTTGTATTTTAACATAAACCCGGACTTGACACCTCCCTCTACTGCCTTGATAATAACTAATCAGGCATCAAGGCACATAGGCAGAGGGCATAAAATCTGAAATCCGCGATATTAAGGGTCTCATAATGGCCGCGACATATAATGCTTCTCCACAAGACGATCCCACTGAACTACGACTTCTGGTGCAGAGGATCAAGGACCTCCCCACGGTCCCGTCCGTCCTCATGAAACTGCTCTCCCTGACCGCTGACGCAAGTTCCAGCGTCGGCCAGTTGGCGGAAATCATCGGCATGGACCAGACCATTTCCGCTAAGCTGCTGCGGCTTTCCAATTCCGCCTTTTACGGGTGCCGGGGAAAGGTCGTATCCGTGCCCAGGGCCATAGTTGTCCTCGGTTTCAACGAGGTCAAGAGTCTTGCCCTTGGAATGTCGGTCTTCCATGCCTTTTCCCAAAAAAAGGCGGCCAAGGGGGAAATAAGCATTGAGAACCTCTGGAAACACTCCATGGCCACTGCGGCCCTGGCGAGGCTCCTTGCCAAGCGAAGAGGGGATTCAGCGGATTCCACCTTTACCGGCGGCCTCCTGCACGATATAGGAAAAGTGGTCCTGCTTAACTCCTTCAAGGAGGAATATAAAAAGGCGGCGGAGATGGTCTCGGAAACAGGGTGCTCGCTTCCAGAGGCGGAGGAGAAGATTTTCCGTGTGACACATGAAACCATAGGCGAGTGGCTCTGCCGGAAATGGAGCATGCCGGAGGAAATAGTTCAATGCGTCAAATACCATTCCAATCCAAGGAAGGCGCTGGAGGAGTTCATCCCGTTGGTTTCCACTGTGCATATCGCGGACGGGTTGACAAAAAACATTCTTATCGGCTATGGCGGCGATGAAAAGCCGCATGAATTTGAGGACGATATCCTGGCCGCGCTGGACTTGAACGCAAGGGACATTGAAGAGGCCGAGGCATTCATGGAAGCGGAAAGGGAGGGCATGGAGCAAATGGTTTGAGCAGGGGGCAGAAGGCAAGGATCAGCAGTCAGGGGGCAGGGTACAGGAAAAGCTTTTAACATCAGCCAGTTCCATAATGGCGAAGCCATGTGAAGCCAATAATGGAAAACAGAACATCAAACGCTTGAATACGTCGAAATTTATTTTGGTTGCGGCCATGCCGCGCTATGCATGCACAGGATAAATATTTTATGCATACCGTGTCAACTATTTCGACCAGCGGTTTTCAGGGAAAAGTTGACGGGCGGTTTTCATTTATTTATACTTTTATATTATAACGTTCGGAAATTTATTTTGGTAGCGGCCATGCCGCGCTATGAAACGCATTGGTTCCAAATCGTCCTGCCTGAAAAGGTCCAGTTCTTTTTGCGCTTTATTTCTTCCTTGGAATTCCAACTGCCACAATTTAACCATATACACGAATATGAATGACGGTGAAATGATTAATAGAATTGGAGGAAAACGTTTTATTGGAGAAGATGGCAATAAAAAAACCTCCACCGGCAACTTGGTTTTTATTTCAATTTTTTGTCTTTCCGTCATCCTGAATTTTTATTTTATTTTTTTTCAGGGGAAAGGGGAAAAACCCGCTGAAGAGGACAAAACCGTTTTGCGGGAAAAGGCAAAGGAGGAGGCCCCTGCTCAGGCGTCCAGTCCGGGAAGCAAGGCGGCCACTCTCTCCACGGCCATGGAAGGCGGTTTCATTGATGTGGATTTCCCCGCGCTTGGCAAGAAACAGGTCAAGCGTCTCGCCTTTACAATCAACAGTTCCCTTTCGCAAACCCTGTGCGCCGCCATTTCCAAGGAGGATGGCTGCGAGATCCTGACCGCCTATATGAGCCGCCTTTTGAACTGGAAGCTTCCGGGCTATTCCGACATGAGAAACGGTGACAAGATCGGCCTGTTGATCGAAGGCCCCAAGCTGGAAGATGATAATAACAACATCCTCGCCCTTAATTTTCAAGGGTCAAAGGCCCAGGGCTTCGAGACTTTTTATTACAAGGGACCCAAATGGAAATATGGCTCCTATTTTTCCGAGGACGGAGTGGAAATTTTCCTAAGATTTCGTGATGAGGAAGCGCCCATCAAGGACTTTTCCGAAATAACCTCCCTGGTGGGGGATTTTCGTGGAAAAAGAAAAGGGCATTCCGGGGTGGATTTCAAGGCCGAGGTCGGCAGCCCGGTTTATTCCCCCTTCGAGGGAAGGGTGCTTCGCGTGAATTGGAATTTCAAGTTCAATGGGGACTGCATTGAAATCGACCATCCGCGGGAAGGGACCATGGCGGTTTATCTGCACCTTAGCAAAGTGGATGTAAAGCCCGGGCAGGTGGTGAAGGCGGGCCAAAAGATCGCGGAATCCGGCAACACCGGGAGGTCCTTTGCTCCTCACCTGCACTATGAACTAAAGGACCGGAACGATCAAGATAAAATTCTCAATCCATTCAAGTTCAAATTCCACAACACTTACTATAAAAAAATCCCTGCCGATGAATTGAGCTCCTTCCGGGAGCACGTGGAAAAAGTCCGGCAGTTGATGAATTAAAAGTGCCTAAAGTGAGCTAAAGTGACTAAAGTTAAAAACAAAAAATTGTTTTTCCACCACAACTTTAGTTCACTTGACACTTTGTCGCTTCAAACTTGAATCCGTGTTCTATTGCCTCTTGTGGTGAACTTTAATTTGAGCCTATGAAAAATCTCCTTGTAACCGGCGGAAGCGGCTTCATCGGGTCCAACTTCATACGATACCTGCTGGAAGCGCCAGATTTTTCCGGACGGATCATCAATATCGACAAACTTACCTACGCCGGAAACCCGGAAAACCTTAAAGGGATAGAAAGCCGGTTCCCCGGGCGGTATGTATTTGAGAAAACAGACATTTGTGACGCGAAGGGTTTGGAAGGGGTTTTTGCCGGATATCAAATCGACGCCGTATGCCATTTCGCGGCGGAATCGCATGTGGACAGGTCCATAGCAAGGCCGGACGACTTCATCCAGACGAATATCGTCGGCACGTTTAATCTGCTGGAACTGGCAAGGGCGCGGCTTGGCGCCATAACCCTCTTCCACCACGTCAGCACGGACGAGGTCTTCGGAAGCCTGGGGGAAGACGGTTATTTCACTGAAGAGACCTCCTATAAGCCCAACAGCCCTTATTCAGCCTCCAAGGCGTCCTCTGACCACCTGGTAAGGGCCTATTCCAAAACGTACAAGCTACCGGTTACCATCTCCAATTGCTCCAATAACTATGGCCCCTACCAGTTCCCTGAAAAATTGGTCCCCTTGATAATACTGAACGCCCTGGAAGGGAAGCCCCTGCCCGTGTACGGCGACGGATTGAATGTCAGGGACTGGCTCTTTGTGCTCGACCATTGCGAGGCCATTTGGCTCATCATGAAGCGCGGGCGTCGCGGGGAAACCTATAATATCGGCGGGAACAATGAGATCCGGAACATAAAAATAGTGGAGGCCATTTGCGATCTGCTGGACCGGCTGGCCGGGAAACCCTCCCGGATGGAATCACGAAGGGAACTGATCACCTTCGTGAAGGACCGGCCCGGTCACGACAGGCGGTACGCCATAGATTTTTCAAAGCTGAAAACGGAACTGGGCTGGACCCCCAGGGAATCCTTTGAAACCGGTCTCGAGAAGACCATCCGTTGGTACCTGGACAACCGGGAGTGGGTGGACAGGGTAAGAAGCGGCGAATATCAAGCCTGGATGAAGGAGCAGTATGGCTGAGGGTTTAGAAATAGTTCACAGGTGTCAGGGATCAGGAGTCAGGAAAACCAAGCGATATCGATTCCCGCCAATATATTATTACGTTCAAAAATTTGCGTTTTGCGCGCAAGTTTATTGAGCCACGTCGAGCTATGAAAACCATCAGTATCATCGGCGCTTCCATCGGCATCGCCTCCCCTATGCAAGGGGCCTCCCTGGGCCCGGAGGCCATCAGAATGGCCGGCTTGCGCGAAAAATTGCGCAGGCTGGGAAAAAAGGTGGAGGACGCCGGCAACCTTCCTTCCCTGGAGGAGCCTTTTCCTCCGAAACATTTCCGCAAGGCCGCGATTCGTTATCCGGACGAGGCCCGTGAATTTCTATCCCTCTTGAAGGAAAAGGTCCTGGCGGCCCTTGAGCAACGGCATCTGCCTCTTGTGCTTGGTGGAGACCATTCCATAGCCATGGCTTCTTTGTCCGCTGCGGCGGGTTATTATGCGTCTATTGAAAAAAAACCGGGACTGATCTGGTTCGACGCCCATGCGGACCTGAACACCGGGGAGACCAGCCCCACCGGCAACATACATGGGATGCCCCTGGCAGTGGCCCTGGGCAAGGGGGATGAAAGGTTGATTTCCCTTTTTGAGGGAAGATTCTTTGATCCGAAAAGGACGGCCATTATAGGCGTGAGAAGCGTTGATCCCCTGGAAAGGGACCTCGTAAGGGAGTTGGGGGTCACGGTTTTCACCATGAAGGACATCGATGATAAGGGGATGACGCATTGCGTCCGCAAGGCCCTTGAAACCGCCTCCCCGGATGGGAATCCTTATCATTTAAGTTTTGACGTGGACGTCATCGACAGCCAGTTCGCTCCAGGCACGGCCACGCCGGTGCTTGGGGGCGTCACCTTAAGGGAGGCCCACCTCTTCATGGAGATGATAGCTGAGAACGGCAACGCCTGGAGCATCGACGTCGCGGAAGTCAATCCCTTGCTGGACCACGAAAACCGGACCTCGGAAGTTGCTGTATTGCTGTTGGAATCAGTGTTCGGGAAAGTGATTTATTGAGGGCTTATAGTCAACGCATTTTAAAGCCATTGGTATTTTGGAGATAAAATTATGCGAAAGATATATGAAATTTCTCCTCTCGTGCGCAAAAAATGCGGCGGTGAAATGCGCCTGATAGCGGTGATCACGGATTACTAAACCAGGAAAAAAATATTGAAGCATCTCGGCCTTTGGAATATAAGATCAAATAAGATTTTAAAAAAGGAGAATCCTATATGCGAATGATAGACCCGATATTACAGGAGTTGGCCCAGGAAGGCGCCACGACCAGGAAGTTTTTGGAGCAAGTGCCGGGCGACAAACTATCCTGGAAACCCCATGAAAAATCCTTGTCCCTGGGACAGCTTTCCCGGCACATCGCCACTATCCCTTGCTTCGTCGCTGAAATGGTGAAGCAAGAGCGGTTTGAATTCCCGGAATCCCTTGAATTCCAATCCGCGGAAACCGCGGAAGAACTGGCGGCCACTTTGGAGGAAGGACTTAAAAAGGCCAGGGAAATTCTCGGCCAGTTCGACGACCAGGCGTTAATGGTCACCTGGAAGCTGATGAAAGGGGGCAAGGAGATCATGGCGCTTCCTAAAATAGTGGTTATCCGGTCTGTCATGCTGAATCACTGGTACCACCATCGCGGCCAGTTGGGGGTCTATCTAAGGCTTTTGGGCGCCAAGGTGCCATCCAGCTATGGCCCAAGCGCCGATGAAAATCCCATGTAGCAGTTTGGCCCCTGCTTCAGAGCGCAATCAGGCTTTTTACCACAAAGCGCTCAAAGGAACACAAAGACCACAAAGTCTTATCTCTGGGCGCTTTGTACTACAAACCTATAACACTAACCAAAGTTACAAATAATAAACAAGGAAATGCAATTTTTTTGGATATTCGGTAATTGTAATTTGTTGTTTGTTATTTGGGATTTTGTTTTCCCTTTGGTTGCGGCGAAGCCGCGCGTGTTCCTTGTGGTCAATCAAATAAACCTCCTGACTCTTGGAATGAAGTAAACACCATGTACCGGTATTTGGAATGTGGGATTTATGAAAACGGATTCGCAAGGGTACGGCGTGGTGATTGTAAAAGCGAGTACTTGGTTCCCTTTTCCTGCAAGACCCGTGGCGGATTTTGCAATTCCTGCTCGGAAAAGCGTTCCCTGATTTTCGGAGAAAGAATATCCAATGAAATACTGGAAGACCTAAACCACAAGCATTATGTCTTCTCCATCCCCAAGATCATCCGGCCTTACTTCAAATTTAACCGGACGTTTTTAGGAAAACTCTGCCATTGCTGTTACGACACAGTAGGACTTCCTTTCGGGCGCGAAGCCTCCACTCGAGTGCGATGAGGCTCTTGCGCCGCACTCTTTTTACATCCTTTGTCTTTGCCCATGATTTTATCGAGAGGTTTCAGTTCACTGACTATGCGATTCCACCGTCTTTTTTAACAAAAGGGCTCCATTTTATACCAGGATGAAGACATTTTTTCAACGGGTGAAAACTGGGAGGCCGATTCCTGAATGCCTGCTTTATTAGACACCTGTCCTCATCAATTATAGTAAAGGTTGATTTCGATCTCACAATGTCAATTGCAGCACATAATTTTTACCGGGTGATGGCCCAGGACCTGTCCGGTTTTGAAAGAGAAACTTCAGGCAGTTTAAACGGAAGCTCACTTAATCACTCTCATTCGTGAACCGTGAGCAAGTAAACACGCGCGATTTCAAAAAACCGGAAAAATCCACGAAGATTTGGAATTCAGAAATGGAATATACATGTATACAACGCGACAGGAATGCAAATCGCCATGTTGACTTGAAAATTTTTTTTTCTGGGCCGCATTCGCGTGAAACCAAGGATTTGCAAAGGCATTAGACATATTTACTAGTAATGATATAAAAAAATATTAAATTAATATAAATTATTACTTGACTATTATATTTTTTCTGGTATGTTATATCACAATACAGGGTGCGGAGTGACGCTTTTTTTTGGTTTTTTAAAGGAGGTAATGAATGGGAGTTAAGAAAAAAGCCAAAGCGAAGCCAAAGGCAAAGGCGAAAGCCCCAGCCAAAAAAAAAGCCCCAGCCAAAGCCAAGGCAAAGGTCAAGGCAAAGTCCAAAGCAAGGAAATAATCCAAAACAGAAAAAGGTGTTTCACAAAGCAAATCCGTAACCCAATCGCGCCAAGGAAAAACCGGCCTCACGCACCCTGTATTTTTTTTAAAACGCTCCCGATTTACGATTACCGCTCTTTTTTAAATCTTTTTCGGCCGCCACTCAACAATTCACCTGCCGCATGCCGGCCTGAAAATAATTTATCCTTCCAGGCCGGTTTTTTTTCCGCTCCTTATCCTTAACGGAACATGCCAACTTCAATAATCGCCATCGTCGGGCGCCCTAACGTGGGCAAATCAACTTTATTCAACCGGTTTGTCGGATACCGCAAGGCAATCGTGGATGAGACGCCCGGGGTAACCAGGGACCGGAACACCCATTTGGTTTCCATAAATGGCCGCCTGGTTTATTTAATCGACACAGGTGGTTATGAGCCAGTCCTCCAGGACAACCTTAAGGCGCAAATACTGGAGCAAACAATTCTCGCCATCGAGGAGGCGGATTTGATTTTGTTGGTTTGCGACGGCCAGGAGGGAATCAATCCGGCGGACGAAGAGGTGGCCCGGATTCTGAGGACCTCCGGAAAAAAGACGCTCCTTGTCGTTAACAAGATAGATGATTTCATGCACGAAAAATTAGTGGATGATTTTTTTTCACTAGGTTTTCCGGAAATAATCGGCATATCATCAGAGCATAAAACCGGTCTGGACGAATTAAGGGCGCGGGTGAATTCCCTTCTGCCCAAAGAGGTGGAAAAGCAGGAGGGCGCGGCCCCAAGGAAGAAAGAGATAAGGGTCGCGGTGGTGGGAAAGCCGAATACGGGAAAATCCTCCCTGATCAACAAAATTTTGGGGGAAAACCGGATAATAGTGAGCGAAGTGGCCGGGACCACCAGGGACGCCATCGACACCTTAATCAAGGCAAACGGCAGGGATTATCTTTTCATAGACACCGCCGGGATCAGAAAGAAGACCCGTGTCTCCCAGAAGCTTGAGAAGTATAGCGTCATCATGGCCCTAAAGAACATGGAAAGAGCGGACATCGTTATTTTAATGATCGACGCGATGGAAGGGATAGGGACCCAGGACGCGAAAATAGCGGCCCATGCCTATGAGATGGGAAGGGGATGCGTCATCGCCATCAACAAATGGGATTTATTGGAAAAGGAGACCCAAACCTTCCGGCATTTCGAGCTTTCCATCAAGGCAAGACTGACGTTCCTGGAGTTCGCGCCCGTTCTTTCCCTTTCCGCCCTGACCGGGCAACGCCTGGAAAAACTTTTTCCAGCGATAGACAAGGTTTACGAGAATTATTGCCTGAGGATACCAACCGCCGAGACCACGAAAATTTTTGAAGACGCCTTTCGTAGACAGCCGCCTCCGCTGGTAAAGGGAAAAACCGTGAGGATGTTCTTCGCCACCCAGGCCGCTGTTTGCCCGCCCACCTTCGTATGTTTCGTCAATAATCCGGAAGGAATGCTGCCCTCCTATCTTCGCTACCTGGAAAACCAGGTCCGTCAAACCCATCCCTTTGAAGGTACTCCGATAAGGATACTTTTCAAGAAGAGGGAAAGGAGGGAATGAATTTTTGATTTATAGCGGATAGTACACGCAAAAAATAAGTATACATGCTGAAGTGTCCATTATAAAAGGCGCTGTTTGCCATTTCTTAAATTGATCGAGACGAATTCTTTGAATGAACGAGAAGGATCTATATAATTTGATGCCGGATGGTGTCAATTTGGACCGGATCTTTCAGGACATAAAAACAAAGAAGGTAAAGGGGTTCCTCCCCTTCGTTTCTGATGGCATGGGCGACCTTTCTGTTGATTTTCATAAGCCTGCCGTCACTTTCCCCGAAATGGCGGTCGACTCTTTCCCCGGTTGCCATGTCTTCCGTTACCAGGCGGAAGTCCCCGCCAAGGAACAGGATATATTCCTCCCCGTTTTCGTGATAATGGTTCCCCCTTACCGCGCCTTTATTGAGGCTGCAGACGTGAAAGCTCCTGACGTCGCCTGCCGGGGCCTGGATTTCGTCGAAAGGATTTAAAACAAATCCTCTCGCGTCTTTATGAAGTTGGAGGGGGATCAAATGAAGGTCCATGAAAAATTATAAAAGAATACAAGCGTAAAGAGCAAGGAACCACGGTAAATTTGTTCTACCATATCTCACACGCCATTAAGGGTGCAGGAGTTTTTTGTCATGCGCAGGTAATCGAAGACCAACCTGGCGCTACGGTGTAGTTGCCTCATCTTTTGCGCGACATTGGAGACACCTTTG
>JACRGO010000196.1 GCA_016212295.1 Nitrospinota bacterium
TTATACTGCCGCGATTAAAATTTTTTCCTTTGAAAAATTCCCCTCTTGAGAGGGGTGGCCGCAGGCCGGGGTGTGTTAAGGATTTCAGTGGCTGCTTGCAAGGCGGCGGACCATAATGCTTTTTTCAAGACAGCTTCTAAAATGTACCGCCCCGGACAACGGACAACTGACAACTGACAACTGACAACTGATAACTGCCCCCTATTTTTTATCCCCACGACCCATTTGCTTAACATCAATCCCTTCATACTCTTCTGTTTTTTCCTGTCCGGCATGACCTCCCTGATTTACGAGGTCGTGTGGACGCGTTATCTCACCTCCGTTTTCGGCAGTTCAAATTATTCAATTTCCACGGTCCTTACCGCCTTCATGGCCGGCCTTGCGGCAGGGAGTCTGCTGGCCGCGAAGGCGTCCAAGAAGTTTTCCTTCTCCCCAATAGCGCTGTATATCGTTTTGGAGGCGTTGATAGGGTTTTTCGCTCTGTTTTCTCCTGAACTTTTTTCCCTCCTGAAAAAATTTTCTCTTTCCCTGCTTCCAGCGGAATCGTACCTTGACGCGTCCGCTGGACTTTGGATCAAATTCACCTTGTCCTCTCTACTGCTGGCGGTCCCCACCATTTTAATGGGGGCCACGTTCCCGATACTGAGTCTTTACGCGGCTGAGAATAAAGTGGACATAAACCGGGCGGTCGGAGGACTCTACGCGGTGAACACCATCGGCGCTGTCTTTGGGACCTTTCTTGCCGGGTTTATATTGCTTCACACGATTGGAGTCGATAATTCCGTGAGAGCGGCGGCATTGGTGAACCTTGCCATAGGGGCGTCTCTGTGGGTGATGAATAAGAAAGGGGAAAGGGGGCAGGGGGCAGGGGGCAGGGAACAGAAAAAAGAAGGCGGAAGGCTGAAGGCTGAAGGCGGAGGGCAAAAGGCAGAGGGAGGAAGGCGGAAGGCAGGGGGCAGGAGTCAATCGTCAATTGTCAATTGTCAATTAGAAGATTGCCAGGGGGCAGGGGACAGGGAGGGCCTGAAGGGAATGGCGACAAGTTTCCCAAGGATATTGCTTGCTCTATTTGCCCTCTCAGGATTTTTGTCCCTGGGATATGAAGTGTTGTGGACAAGGCTTCTTACCCAGGTCGTGGGCAGTTCCACTTACGCTTTTTCCATTATTTTAATTGCATTTCTTTTCGGGATTGCCGTGGGGAGCTGGGTCCTTTCACGGTGGACCAGCCAGGACGCCGTTTCTCCGGGGACATTCGGCTGGCTTCTTGCCGGGATCGGCCTCTTTTCCTATCTGCTGGTTCCCATGATGTCCTCACTTCCCCAAATAATGCTCAAGGCGTTCCAGTGGTTCCCGGACTCATTTACTGGAATACTGGTCTTCCAGTTTTTTTTGGTCAGCGCCATAGTGTTCCCCTCAACCATGCTCATGGGCGCAACCATGCCTGTGGTGATTTCCCTCTTGAGGGCATATAAAGCCGGGATTCCGGACTGCGTGGGGACCGCCTACTTCTTTAACACTATCGGAGCCATCTTCGGTTCCTTCCTCATGGGATTTGTCCTCATCCCTAAAGTAGGGACCCTTTTTTCCCTTAAGGCGGCCATAACACTAAACCTTGTCCTGGGGGCCGGGTTTTTATATTTTTATGGCCGCGCCGTTCCACCCGCCTCTCGTCCTTCGCCCTTCGCCTTTCGCCGTTTCAGGTTCTCCCACGCCATCCCCCTGCTGGTCCTTGTCCCGCTATGGAGCCAAACGTGGAAAGAGGGGATGTTGGACGTCTGCGTCTCCATTTACGGCCCGGAATTGGCCTCGAAAAATGAGAAGACCACTCTTGGGGACCAGGTGTTTCATGCCGAAGGCATCAATGCCTCTATCTCCGTCCGTCAGGCTTACGACCGCGTCAGCCTTCACATCAACGGCAAGGCGGACGCCTCCAATGGAAGGGACATGGCCACGCAGTTGTTATTGGGTCTCCTTCCCCATCTGGCAAGGCCGGGAGAGGAAGACGCCCTGGTGATAGGGCTTGGAAGCGGAGTCACCGCGATGGTGTTGGCGGACGCCTTGCCGGCCAGAAAGGTTTGGGTGGCGGAGATAGAGCCGACGGTGGTTGAGGCGAGCAGGTTTTTTGCCGTGGAAAACCACTCCCTGCTGGAAAAGAAGAACGTCCGGTTCGTTCTGAACGACGCCAGAAACGTTCTCTCCAATTCCGGGAAAAAATTCGGGCTGATAACATCCGAGCCTTCCAATCCGTGGATAATGGGAATCTCGAACCTTTTCACCAGGGAGTTTTATGAGATGGTCAGAGGGAACCTCAAGGAGGACGGCGTGTTTGTCCAGTGGTTCCATCTGTATGGAATGGATCTTCAAAATTACAAGATGGTGCTTAAAACACTGTCAGCCGTTTTCCCGTCCATACAGCTTTGGGAATCAGGTTTCGGAGACATGCTTTTTGTTTGCGCCAAAGGGGCTGTCAGGTGGGACTTGTCTCATCTGCATTACATGGAGCGCGGCGCGCCCGGCGTATTCAAGGACCTGAGGCAGGCCCTTTTCATTGAGAAGCCGGAGGACCTTTGGGCCTATTTCAATGGGGCTTATACCGCCAAGGCGTTCAATTTTCCTGGGGTTTCTGAAAACACCGACCAATTGCCTCTCCTGGAATTCAAGGCGCCGCTTTCATTGTACAAGGACACCTTGCCTGAAAACAGGAAATTTTCCATGGATTTATTTCAAAGCGCCTCCAATCAGGAAGACGTTGGCTTTCCGGGATTGCGGATCGCGGATTGCGGAAGGGGGATTTTAGAAAACAAATCCGAAATCCGAAATCCGAAATCCCAAATCTGCCGCATGGCTGGCATCATCAGGACCAAGGCGTTAAGATTGATTAATCATGAACTCTTTACGGAAGCCGGGGAATTGCTGGCCTCCTATCCAAGGGAATGGAAGGAACTGGACCTGCCGCGCGCCAAGCTTGCCCTTAAAAACGCGGAGCCTTCCAAGGCGGTTGCTTTGTTGAAGAAATACCTTGGCGGCGATGGGGTCCAAAATGAAGAATTGCTGCTTGGGGAGGCCGCCGCGGCAAACGGCGATTTTTCCCTGGCCATGCAAGCCCTGGAAGGGTTGGGCGCGCTGGCCCTGGAAGGCATGAAGGACGATGAAATAGAGCGGCTGGCGGCCCTTTGGCAGTCCGTTGGGGCAGTGGACAAGGCATACGCCATATTGAAGGAAAGGACAGCCAAGTCTTCCGGTTACCGCCTTCTTTTCCTCATGGGAAAAATCATGGGATCAAGGCAGGACTTTACAGCCGCAGAGCGGCATTTGCGTGAATCCCTGGCGGCCAATCCCCATTCCGGCTCCACTGTGCTGCTCCTCGGGAACGCCCTTTGGGCTCAGGGGAGGAAGGAAGAGGCCAAGGTCCTTTATGAACGGTATCAGGAGAATTGGGAAGGGAGCGATAAAGTCGCGGCAAGGCTGAAAGAGTAAGGGGCTTAGAAATTTAAAAAATGCCTATCCAGTTAGCTCCTAAAAACTTGGAGAAAACTCATTGAACTCCGAGTGCGGTGGCTTTATCGTTATTTTTTGCTTTTTTTCAGTAGCTTTATATTAAAAAATGGTGTTGTAAACGTTGGTATTCCACTAAA
>JACRGO010000197.1 GCA_016212295.1 Nitrospinota bacterium
ATTATATCATCCTTTTTTACTATAAATTTAATAATTAATGCATAATAGACACATATTACCATATAGTTAATATAAAATCTAGCCCGCCTAACTAATTGAAAACAAAGGCTTTTTTCCTTAACTTAATGGCAGTGAGGCTCCTGCCTGGGAATGCGTGGCCACGAGGCTCCGCCTCGTGCCATTAGGAGGCGGAGCCTCCAGAATCAGCGCTCCCAGGGAGGACCCTGGGAGCGAGAGGGGGGCTTAGGTAAATTCTATTATGAGACTGTTCATAAGTGGCTAAACCATTTTTTTTTTCAAACCGGCAGATCAATCAGGAAAATGGTCTCGCCGACCTTGGAGCTTTTCAAGGTGATGGAACCGTTGTGGTCCGCGATGATCCGGCTGGCGATGGCCAGGCCCAGGCCGGTCCCCTTCTTCTTGGTGGTGAAATAGGGGAGGAAGAGCTTGTCGCGGTTCTTGGGACTGATCCCTTCCCCGTTGTCGGTCACTTCCACCCGGACCCGTTTCGCCGCCTCGTCCAGTTCTGTCCTGATAATTATCCTTCCGCTCCCGTTCATGGCGGAGATGGCGTTGTCGATGAGGTTTATGAACACGCGCTTCATCTGCTCCCTGTCTATCCGGATTTTCCCTATTCTTTCGTCCAGGCGCTTTTCAATGAACAGGTCCTTTTGCGCCCCCTGGTAGAGTTGCACCACCTCCATCACGCATTCGTGGAAGTCGTCCAGCCGCAAATTGGCCTCCGGCATGCTGGCGAACCGTGAAAAGGAGTTCACCAACTCCTTTAAATCATCCACTTCCTTGATGATGGTCTTGGTGCAACTGTCGAAAATATCGTTGAAGTCAGCCGCGTTTTCCTTGAATTTCTTCCTGAGCCGCTGCGTGTTCAACTGGATCGGGGTAAGCGGATTCTTTATTTCGTGGGCGATCCCCCTGGCCACTTCCCTCCAGGCCGCCACCTTTTGGGTCTTGATCAGTTCCGTCAGGTCCTCGAAAACCACGATGGTCCCCATGTACTTCCTGCCGGCGTCACGCAGCACGCTGACGTTGATGAGAAAGGTCAGGACCTGGCCAGATACCGTAAGATTGATCTGCTCCTCAATGGTCTCAGCCTCCTTTTCCTTCATTTTGCGGATCAACTTGCGGACGGACTCCAGGTGCGAGAGATCGAAGACGTCCTTGTAGTTCATTCCGTACACTGCGTCCGCGTCCAGTTTCAGGACATTGGCCGCCGCGTAATTGATCATGTTGATCTTGCCCAGCTTGTCTATGGAGATGACCCCAGCCGCTATGTTCTCCAATATGGTTTCTATGTAGTTCCTCCTCTTCTCCAGCTCGATGTTGCTCCTTCGCAGGTCCTCTCCCCGGCTCTCCAGTTCCTTGTTGCTGCGGTTCAGGTCGTCCACCATCTGATTAAAGGAGTCCACAAGGATGCCGATCTCGTCGTTCGCCTTCATGCCGATCTTGAAATCCAGCCTCCCCTTGGCGATCTCCTTGGTGGCCAGGGCCAATTCCTGGATGGGGACCGTGATCCCCTTCGCGAGATAAAAGCCGAACCATGTGGCGGCGAAGAGAATCAGCAAGGTGATCATCAGGAAGGTGATCATGAATCCGGCCTTCATAGGTGATTTGAGCATCTTGTGCTGCTTGTATTCCTCGAAATTGGCCTTGATCTTCTCTATCTGGGCAACCAGCCTCTCCGGCATGTAATCCATGATGGCCACGACGCCCGCCACGTTGTCCCCCTCCTTCATGGAATAGATACCGAAAATAAAATTGTGCCTTGCCCTGGGCACCATTTCATAGAAGGATTCCCCTTTCAACCCCCTCTGGAGTGATTGCGAAAATTCCGGGAAGACCACGTCCTGGGGAAGATTTTTATTCCATGCCTCCGCCACCGGCGCGCCTTCGGAGTCAAAGACCTTGATGCCGTCAACGCCGTATTCCTCGATCTTGTTCCTTATGATCCTTTCCACCATGTGGAAATTCTTTTCCTTAAGGGCCTTTTCGACCCTTATGGATGTCTGTTCGGAGAAGAACAATGCCTTTTGCGCGCTCCTGGAATAATAGTTCCGCGCCACGTCCATGGAGTCGCTCAACGTGGTCTCAACCTGCAAGTTGAACCAGTTATCTATGCTGTAATTGAAAAGCTTGCTTGCCACCAAGAACAGGAGGGCGGAAGGCACGAGGGTCAAGGTGATGAAGGCAACCACGAGCTTGGTCTGGAATTTGGTGCCGATCCTCTCGCTGCGCCTTTCAAAAAAAAGCTTGATCAGGCTCCTGAGCAGGAGGAGGACCAGTATCCCCAAAAGGATCAGGATGATGTTGAGGAGGGAGAATACAAGGATGTTGCTGGCGATGGGAGTCCGTACCCTTTCCTGCTGGATGAAGACCTCGATCGCGGTCAAGAGGACTACGGAAACCAGAATGATATAAATGCTCCGCCTGACCTTGGTCCTCTTCTTCGCCTGGTACTCATCTCCGAATTGGATGCCTTGGCCGTCAGTCATTCATTTACTTCAAAAGGGTCTTCCGGAAGACCGGGACTGTCAACCACCGGAAATTTATTAATGACTATGGTGGCGGATTCCACCCAGGAAGTTTCGAAATTCAGGAAATCCATGAAGAAAAGGATGTAATTGAACGGGAACCAGTAGCTCTTAGCGCTCATGGTCGCTTTCACCCTGATGTAATATTCCTCGTCAGGCTTCAGGTGCTTGGCTGAAATGACGTGGACGTTCCTGAGTTGGATCATGCTGTCCCGCACTTCCCGGAGACTTTTATAGGTCTCTGTCTTATTCGAAGCTCCGAGGACATTCGATAATTTGTATTCCTTTTCCAGGGAACTGTACACCATCTCTTTTTTTATGGCCCTTTTCGCGATATTTTCGTCCGGCAGGAGGGTGCGCCGCTCCTTGAGTTCGATGTCGTATTGCAGGATGATGGGGACGCCGCTTTGGACCGCCTCCGCCACCTTTTTGTTGAAACCGTTGATAAGGGTGGCGTTGATTAGCAGACCGTCCTGGGAATTCATGACGGACAGATTGCCTATATATGGGCCTTTCGCGTGGGCGCAGGGGGGGAAAACGAACAGCGAAAGGCATATATAAAGGAAGGCCGCGTGTAGACACTTCTTAATGAAAGGCATTAGCGCATCGTTGAGATGATCGTCGTCGGCGTCCAATATTGACAAAAAAGCCGATGTGTCAACAAATACGTTCATTTGAATGCTTCAATTAAGTATTTATCATGCTTCCCTGAAAGATCGGAAACGCCGGAATGAAATTTCCCCGCTGCTTCCATGGCTCTTTGGCGTCTTTCCTCATCAACAACTCCCATCCTGGCCATGTTGTCTATCGATCGCCTGATAAGCTCCGCCATTGATGTATGTTTTTTCTTGGCTAAATTTTTTATTGCCGCGGCCTGTTTTTCCGTCAACTGAATTTGCGTCCTTACCATGTCCATGCCTCCTGTTAACGAAATACTAAACAATATTAAAATTCAAGGATTCAAATTTAAAAACTCAGTCCGCATGATTACACTTTACGCAACAATGATAACACCGGGTTAAAATCAAGTCAATTTATTGAGACGCAAGGAAAGACATGAACTTTGCGCCCTTTGAATTAGCTGCTCTTAACCCACTCTTACAATTTAATAAACGCCTATGAAACTAAATTTAGAAGCTGTCTTGAAAAAAGCATTATGGTCCGCCGCCTTGCAAGCAGCCACTGAAATCCTTAACACACCCCGGCCTTCGGCCACCCCTCTCAAGAGGGGAATTTTTCAAAGGAAAAAATTTTAATCGCGGCAGTATAA
>JACRGO010000199.1 GCA_016212295.1 Nitrospinota bacterium
CATTTGTCAAGATAATGGACGGTATTAGAACAAAAAAGACACAGAAAGGGCTAAACTTTTACCTTGAAGAAGTGAAATGCCTGGGGTCAAACCTTGAATAGTGAATTAGCTGAAGAAAAGGGATAGCGGATTTGGGAATTGACAATTGTCATCGGAATTTCCGGTTGACACCCCTCGCTATTCCGGTTAAAATTGATCCATGAGAAAGGCACTTCCTTTTTTTTTCCTTCTTTTCGTTGTCCTCTGCCATGCCTCCGTCTTTGCCGTGGAAACCGCTCCCCGCATATCCGACAGGGAGATAATAGAAAGCCTTGCGGAATTAAAGGCCGGGCAGAAGGCCCTTGGGCAGCGGTTAGACGACATGAATAATTCCGTCAACGGACGGTTTGACGATGTCAACAAACGGTTTGATGACATGAATAATTCCGTCAACAAACGGTTTGACGATGTCAATAAACGGTTTGATGATCTTCAGGAGTCAACCAATAAACGATTCGATGATATCAACGGACGGTTCGATATCCTCCAATGGATGTTCGGGCTTTTCATTACCGTTGCCCTTTCATTAATGGGGATAATGGGGCGGATACTCTGGAATCAACAGAAGAAACTAACCCAGATAGAAACCTCCCTTGAGGCGCAAAAGGAGGAGCTTTCATTTCTGAAATCCCTCATCGAGAAACTCCAGTCCCTCATTGAAAAACTCCTCCCCCCGAGAGGGGTTTTGTAGCCACTCATCGTCAACTTTCGGCGGCTTGAACAGTCCGGCCTTTCTTGCCCCCAAAAACCCGGCCGGAAAGGGGTCTGCTTTTGACTTAAGTTTCCGCTTGTCGCGGATTTGCAATCCGCGATGCTACACCTTCGGGATTTATAATCCCCGTATTTCAAATCCGGATGGATCGGCGTTACAGGTTGCAAACCTGTAACGAGCAGTAATATAAAGGCGGGCATCAGTTGTCAGGGAAGGGCAAAAGGCGAGGGACGGAAGGCGGAGGCAATTGACGATTTACAATTGTAAGTAAAAATGGGGCCGCGTCTTGAATTGTGAATTGGCTCAAGCAAAAAGACCGCGGGTTTTGGTAAGTAGCGCAGGCGGGACGCCTGCGTTTTTAAAAATTTATTCAGGACAATGCAGGCGGGACGCCTGCGGTACTTCTTTAATAACGCCTGCGCTAACGCACGCCGTTTCACCCTCGCTAAGTACTACGGGTTCAGCGTTCGCTGTGTCGGGGATTGAAGAAAAAAGCACAGTTGACGGTTATCCGTTGACGGTTGACAGGGAAAGGCGGAGGACGGAAGGCGGAAGGCGGAAGGCGGAGGACGGAAAACAGAAGGCGGAAGACAGAGGACGGAAGACTTTCAATTGTCGATTGTCAATTGAAGCGAAAGGCAGAGGACATTCCGCTCGTTACAGATTTGCAATCCTCCTGATGAAATTTGGGATTGCGGAAGGCGGATTTGGGATTTAAAATCCGAAATCTAAAATCTAAAATCCGAAATTTAAAAGGCGGTTGACAGGGAAAGGCGGAGGGCGGAAAATAGAAGGCGGAGGACAGAGGACGGAGGACATTTTCAATTGTAAATTGTCGATTGTAAATTGTAAATTGAAGCTGAAGCCAGCGGCGCATGGCTCATGACGTGCGGCCCGTGACGCATAAAAAAAATGGGGACGCGACTTGAATTGGAATTAATTTGATTCTCCAGCGTCTCCTCTCTGATATAATTTGAATATGAGAAAGCTTAAACTATATCTTGATACCTCTGTCTGGAATTTCTACTATGCGGACGATTCACCGGAGAAGATGGAGGTGACAAAGAAGTTTTTTGAGGAGATCAAAAGTGGAAAATATGAAATTTATATTTCAGAATTGGTATTTGCGGAAATAAACAGGTCAGTGGAGGAAAAACAAAATAGATTAGAGGGTCTTATTAAAGAATATCAACCATTTGAGCTTAAAAGCGATAGTGACGCGGAAGAATTATCGGAGAAATATATAAAAGCAAATATTGTCCCGATTAAATATAAAGCGGATGTAATCCATGTTGCTTTTGCGGTGGCAAACGATTTGGATGTGGTTGTAAGCTGGAATCTTAGACATATAGTGAAATTAAAGACAAGGTTAGAGGTAAATGGAATTAACAAGATTGAAGGATACAAGGAAATTGAGATATGCACGCCAGAGGAGGTGATAGAGTATGACAAATGAAGAACCAAAGGCTATGGAGGAAATTCATAAAATCAGGGAGAAAATTTACTCTGAGACTAATGGGATGACTATACATGAACTTATGGAATTTATCAGCAAAGAGGCTGAATCCTTCAAGCTACGATTCAATCTTAAATCAAAAACTCCTAAAAGAAAAACTGATTTGGTTAGTATATAATTTTTGCGCGAAAAATTGGGGCTGCGCCTTAGGAAAGGGGTCAAGTCTGCTTTTGACTTAAGTTTCCGCTCGTTACAGATTTGTAATCTGTAACGCGGCTCTTCGGGATTTTCAATCCCTGCCTGCCGCGCTCCGCTTGGCGCAGGCAGGCTTTAAACTTTAGCCACTTTAGGCACTCGCAATCTCGTTGATTTTTAAAGAAAACCTTTGAAATTCCGATACAGTTTTACAGGAGGTGAAGCAGCATGAAAGATGAACGGTTACTTGAACGGATTGCCATTAATACCAAAATAATGGTTGGAAAACCTGTTATACGGGGAACGCGACTGGCCGTGGAGTATATTTTGAATCTGCTCGCGCGTGGTGAAACAGTGGAAGAAATCATCAAGGAGTATAAAGGACTTACGTCTGAAGATATTCAAGCTTGTATTCTATTCGCGGCCAAATCACTTGAGGACGCTGCCTTCATGCCGTTAATAGTGGAGACAGCGTAAATGCGTTTTCTCGTGGATGAATGCGCGGGTCCTTCTGTTGCCGAGTGGCTGCGAGGACAAAGGCATGAAGTATTCTCAGTGTATGGCGAAGCACGCGGCATGGATGATGATAACAAACGATAAAGATTTTGGAAAGAAAATTTATCTGGAGCGGCATCCTCATCATGGCGTAATTCTCCTGCGACTTGAAGATGAACGGACTGTTATCAAGATTGAGACGCTCACACGATTACTTAGGAATTATTCTGAACAGTTGGCAGGACAGTTTGTAGTAGTGACCGAGTCAAAGGCACGATTTGCCGGTAATATCAAAAAAATGAAAAATGGGGCCGCGTCTTGAATTGTGGATTGGCTCAAGCAAAAAGACCGCGGATTCCGCTCGTTACAGATTTGCAATCCTCCTAATGAAATTTGGGATCGCGGAATGCGGATTGAAAGATAGTCATTGAGTCATTAAGCCATTGAGCGAAGAGACACTCAGGTTTAAAATCCGAAATCGAGAATTATAAAATACAACTTTCAGGAGACAGCTATGACCATACAGCAGCAATTAATAAAGGAAATAGAGGGCTTGCCGCTCGAGGCACAAAAAAAGGTTTTAAAGCTAATGCATTTCGTAAAAGAAGAATTCTTCCCTCCGCAAGAGAAAAGGGCTATGGCGAAGGGTGCAAACGCCCTTGCCGACATCGATAAGTTTGCTATTGAAACCGGTATACCTGACCTCTCGGTTCAGCATGACCATTACCTATACGGGGCTCCAAAGAGATGAAAAAGGCCGTTTTTGTGGATACCGCCGCATGGCTGGCTCTTATAAACAAATCAGACACCCTGCACAAAACTGCAAAAAAAATACGTAATAGCCTGTTAAACCAGAATGCCAAATTCATCATCACCGATTACATTATTGTCGAGATAGCCAATTCCTTAAACCGTATTCCAGCCAGGGAATCCGCCATCCATCTTATAAACTCCATAATGGCATCCAGAAATATAGAAGTTGTGGTGGTTGATAAAGAGGTATTCAGAGAGGCATGGGAACTGTATTCGAGTCGTACCGATAAGGAATGGAGCATGACCGACTGCACCACCTTTGTTATTATGAACCGCAGGCAAATAACAGAGGCATTCACATCCGACCGTCATTTTGAACAGGCGGGTTTTACTATACTTTTGAAAGAGTAGTGAATGAAAATGGTGAAAATGGGGCCGCACCTTAAATAGTGAATTAATTTCCGCTCGCCGCGGATTTGCAAGTTCCCCGGTTGCCAGAGTCAATTGACTATTGATAATTGGAAAGCCGCTGGAGACTGAGGGATTAAGGACTTGGGTTTAAAATTCCAAATCTAAAATCTGAAATTTTAAAGGCGGTTGACAGTTATCAGTTGGCAGGGGACAGGGAAGGGGATTACAAATTACAAATTTGAGATTTGAAATTAAAAAAAGTCATTAGTCATTGGGCGAGAGGCAAAGGGGGCGCTTGTTACTCGCCACTTGTTACTCGTCACCGTGCTTTGGCGGGTCCCGGCACAGGTTTAAAATCCGAAATCCGAAATCCGAAATTTGAAATCCTCAATCTCAAATCTCAAATCATAAAGGAGGCCGGCCATGTTTAATTTTCGTGAAAAAACCGTGTTTTTTTCAGTCTGCTTCGCAATAACCGTTTTCCCTGTCTTTTCTTCCTCTCTTTTCGCCTCGCCGGCCGTGAAATTCAACGGCGTGCCCGCGGAGGTCCTTTCCAGTTCAGCCACTGAAATACAGGCCAAGGTGCCGCTCGGCGCCACGACCGGACCTGTCATAGTGGAGACCGAAAACTCCGTTGTGTTCAGCGACACTGATTTCGAGATCAATGTCCGCCCCTCGCCTTACGGCGTTTCCGCCAGGGCGTCCGTCGGGAACGTCGAAATCTCCTGGCTTCCACCAATCGCGGAATCGCTTCAAGGCTACAATGTCCACAGGAGCGCAAGCGCGCAGGGGCCGTTCAAGCAGATTGCCTCCAAAGTGTCGGACGCCTTTTATCTGGATGAATCACCGGACCTCATCATCGGAAACACTTATTACTATAAGGTGAGCGCGGTTTATTCAGACAACAAGGAAAGCGATAAATCCTTGCCTGCCTCTACGGTGTTTGGGAACATAACCTTGTGGATTCCCAACGTGAACGGCGCCAGGGAAAGCGCCGCCGGCAAGGCGCTCAGCGGCGGCGGGGCGGCCTTGCAGGTCCCGGTTAACATCGAAAACGCCGACAAACTCACCATAGGCGAAGCGGCCATATATATAGATTATAACGCCGCCATCCTGCAGCCCCTGGACGTAGAGAAGACCATCCTTTCCAGCGATTTTGAATGGGAGATGTCCACTCCAGTTGACGGGGTAGTGAAAATTTCATCGGCCAAGGCCGGAAACGAGCCGCTTCGCGGGCTGGGGACCCTCTTCAATGTTGTTTTCATGGTAATCGACGCGGCGGCGGAAGGCCAGACAGCGGAATTCAGATTTCATGGGCCAGGCCACGCCGACTCTCCATCCTACATAAACTCCCCGGCCGGGGAAGCCATTCCCTTGAAACTGGGCGATGGGGCGATGCAGGTGCAGCTTGCCTTTCGCAAGGGGGACGTGAACGGGGACACGAGTATTTATGCCGTTGACTCAAGCCTGGCGCTGAGTTACGCCATGGGGATACAGGAGCCTGGAAAAGGGCCGCTTTCCGGAGGGGACATTGACGGGGACAGCGTTATCATGACAAATGACGCCGGGCTTATCCTCTATCATATAGTGAATCAAATGTGGCCCAGCCTGGATGACATATCAGTGTTTAATAAAAACAGGACCTTGGATTTTGGAGGCAAGGAACTGAGGAATTCAAAATATCTTGAGGTCCCGGTTTACATAAGCAGCCTGAATGACGTTAATTATTCGACCTTCGGAATTGTGTTCCCTTATAAGGTCCTCAACCCGGTTGACTTCACGCTCGACCCTAAACTCAAGAAGAAATTTGACGCCAAGGCGGAATTCCGCAAGAAGGGCCTGGCGGAAATATCCCTTCTTTATAAGGAAAAAGGCCGGGCCGAGACTTCATCATTCCAGAAGACAAGGATAGGGGTTTTAAAGTTTGACGTATTGGCGGCGGGGGAATCCAAGGGGGAGATTTCCTTTTCCAGGATAAACCTGTATGACAGGTTTGGCCGCGATTTCGTCCGGTCCGATTTAAAGATGAAGATCAGCGCGTCAAAGGCGTCCTTCAGGGCCAAGGGGAAAGGAAAAAAGTCCATAGCGGATACGAACAGGACCGTCATGAAAAAATATTTAAGCGACGGCTATTCTGTTGTGGGCATAAAAGGCATTGCGCCGCAAAAGGGAAAGCCAGGGGACGTGGTCACCATAACCCTTATAGCTGAAGGGACGGTCGAGGCCGGCATGGCCAGCATCATGTCCTCTAACTTTAACTTTGAAATCGACAAATATGAATACCCGAATTTTCCCGGCGAAGCGCCCACGGTCAACGTCTCCTGGCAGGACGCCATGTCCTTGTGCGAGGCCGCCGGGAAGAGGCTGTGTTCAAGGGACGAGTGGGCGGCCGCGTGCAAGGGAACCCGGAACTTTACCTATCCCTATGGAAATGCCTATCAATCCACCAGTTGCAACGGCGCGGGATCGGCCTTCGGGACCATAGTCCCGGTGGGGGTCATGTCTGATTGCGCAAGCAGCTACGGGGCTTATGATTTGAGCGGAAACGTGTATGAATGGACCGGGTTAATCGACTCGGACGCGGCTTACGCTGGTGGAGATGCGGGCGACAGCGGCTCTGCGCTGAGCTGCTCCAACATTATTCCCGACGCTGATTTTGCCTCGTCCGGGCCGACGATAGGGTTCCGTTGCTGCAGATAATTCAAGGTTTATTTGGCATCCAGGACACATCTGAAGCCGTAAATTTCCAGCTTGGCTTCCGGGTAATTGCGGATTCTGTTAAAGATTCTTGCGCTTTCTATCGTATTGGCCCAACTCCCCCCTTTCAGAGTCCTCCATTTCCCGGAGGTTGGCCCTTGGGGATTGATATCCGGGGTATTCCAGTAATAGTCCTTATCATACCAGTCCAGGCACCATTCCCAAACATTGCCGGCCATATTGTATACGCCAAAAGGGCTTGCCCCGTCCTTGTGGTAATCCACCGGCGCTGTAAACTCGAAATTATCGGCTTTGCCGAATATGTTTAAATATGGCTCCAATTTATTTCCCCATGGCCATTTACGGCCTTCTGTTCCTCCCCCAGCCGCCTTTTCCCATTCACTTTCTGTAGGGAGCCTCTTTCCCGCCCACTTTGCGTAAGCCGTGGCGTCGTGCCATGAAACCCCCACGACAGGTTGGTCTGGGCTGTTGAATCGTTTATCATTTATTGACCTTGGAGGTTCATGTCCCGTGGCATTCACGAACTTCATGTATTCCTCGTTGCTGACTTCAAAGCGGTCGATGTAAAAGGAATCTATGTAAATTGGTTGGGTGCGGCGCTTGTTTTCAGGTCCATTTCCCTCCAACGTTCTCTCAAAATATCCAGAAGGGATTTTCACCATGCCTGCCGGCGTTTCTGTTTGGATGGTTCCTGTTTCCGCTATCAGGGTGAGTGGAAAGAAAAAAATAGATAGGAAAGAAAGAAGAGAAAAAAGTTTAATAAATCTCATAGTGTGCATGGCAGGGCCAAAAATCTCAATAAATAAAATTATACAGGGAACAAACAAGGAAATTGGATTGTTTTGGGCATTTGGTAATTGTAATTTATTTGTTATTTGGGATTTGAATTTTTTTCCCTTTTTGTTGCGGCTATAACATATTCATCTTCCCTGGACTTCCTGGAAGTATTCTTCCATGGATATAATGCCTTTCTTGATCAATAATTGCACAAGGGCCAGATGCCCCTTGGACTCCCTTGCCTGCTGAGCCGCTGGTTGTGGTTGGGGCTGCTGGTAACCTGACGGAAAAGACTGCTGTTGGAATTGAGGGACGGCCTGCGGGAGCCGTGGTGATGGGGCGGCCCCACCTCCATAAAATGATTGCGCTGGGGATGGACGGGAGGAGGCTGTGGAAGGCGCTATTCCGGGTCTCCCCATGCCGCCCATGCGGATGGCCGATTCCTGCTGTTTTTTCAGGGCCGCCTCAAGCTTCTCCTGTGTGAGCAGTCCCATTTCTATCAATATATCGCCCATTCGCTTGGCCCCGCCGCTGGATTTTTGCCGGATCAGCGCCTCGCTCAGTTGCATATTGGTGATAAAGCCGCTTTCCACCAGAACTTTTCCCAATGGTTTGATCAATGTCCCGTACCTTTTAAAAAGCGTTGACTATAAATTTATACCTTAAAAACGCTGTTCATGTAAAGGCATGAATGCTTCTTGACATAGGATTAATATAGTTTTAGTCTTTAAATAAAGCGCGACATGGCCGCAACCAAAATAAATTTTCCGTGCATCAAGACGTTTGATGCTATTATTACGTTCAGAAATTTGCCTTTTCCGCTTGAAATAAAATCGGCGTTGAGCGTTTAAAGGAAAATTTTTTTGTTGCGGCCATGTCGCGCTATGCGACTGGCTCAAAAAAATTGCGCGGACAACGCAAATTTCTGAACGTAATAACATTGGAGAAAATTTTCATGCAAGCCCGGAATTTTAGTATCCTTACCTATGGCTGCCAAATGAATAAATACGACTCCGAGCAGATAGCCGGGATACTCAGTAAACAGAGTTATTCCAAAACGGACGATCTTTCAGAGGCGGACTTGATTTTGCTGAACACCTGCACCGTAAGGGAAAAGGCCGACCATAAGGTATTGAGCAAATTGGGCCGATTGAGGGAATTAAAGGAGAAGAACCCGAACCTGATCATAGGCGTTTGCGGATGCATTCCGCAAGTCCAGGGGGAAGCCTTTTTGGATAGAAGCCGGGTGGTGGATTTTGTTTTCGGGACTCAAAACATTCATCAGCTATCGGAAATGATCAGCGAGGTGAAGAAAGGCAAGCGGGTGGCCAGGATTGAAAAGGAGCCATCGGAGGCCCTTGATTTTTCCGGGGACGCCTTGCTGCGGGAGAGCGGCTATCAAGCATGGGTTTCCATAATGACTGGATGCGATAATTTTTGCACCTACTGCATAGTTCCCTACACCAGGGGCAGGGAACGCAGCAGGGAGCCGGATGAAATCATAAATGAAATTAAAATTCTTGCCGGAAAGGGATACGTTGAGGTTACGCTGTTGGGCCAAAACGTGAATTCCTACGGAAGTGACCTTTCCAGTCCCGTGCATTTTCCGGATTTATTGGAAAGGATAAACGAAATCAGCGGCATCGAAAGAATTCGCTTTGTCACATCCCATCCCAAGGATCTTTCGGATGGTCTTATAGAAGTAATGAAGGACGCGAAAAAGGTGTGTGAGTATCTCCATCTCCCCTTGCAGAGCGGCGCGGATAAAGTCCTGGGAAGAATGAACAGGGGGTATACCAGGGAATTATATCTGGAAAAAGTGGAAAAATTGAAGTCGGCCGTACCCGGCATATCATTGACCACGGATGTGATAGTGGGTTTTCCAGGGGAAAGCGAGGAGGATTTCAATGAGACCGAAAAGGTCATGCGGGAAGTGGGGTTTCATTTCAGTTTTATTTTTAAATATTCCCCCAGGCCCGGCACCTCCGCCATGTCCTTCACGGACACGGTCGCGGAAGCAGCGATAGCCGAAAGGTTTAATCGATTGGACGCCCTCCAAAAGGAAATGACCTTGAGGCATAACGAAGCCCTGGTGGGAAAAAGCGTGGAGGTCCTTGTGGAAGGAAAAAGCAAAACCAATCCTGAAATGCTGATGGGTAGGACCAGAACCAACAAGATAATAATCTTTCCTGGATCGGAAAATTCAAAAGGGGCTCTATTGAAAGTTGAAATTACACAAGCGGGGTTGTATAGTCTTTATGGACGAGCATTGACTACTAAGGAGAGTAACCATGCTGGATAAAGAGAGAATCATAGAGGTAAAAATTGAAGGATTGATACTGGACCCCATGACTAACATGCCTATTGTTCTTTTAAAAAATCTGGAAGGGAACAAGGCCCTGCCTATATGGGTAGGGGTCTACGAAGCAAACGCGATAGCCTCCGTGCTCGAGGACATTTCCACGCCCAGGCCCTTGACCCACGAACTCATTAACAATATTTTGAGCGGTATGCGGGTGAACGTTGAGAGAGTGGTGGTAAATGATTTGCGTGAAAATACTTTTTATGCCCTTATCTTCCTGATGCAGAACGGGAGCCTGGTAAAGATAGATTCCCGTCCCAGTGACGCGATTGCCATTGCCCTCAGGCACAAGGCCCCAATATTTGTTTCTGAAAAGGTCTTTGAGGACGCCAAGGTAGTTGATCTTGAAGACCAGGAATCCTTGAAAAACATGGAAAAAAAGAACCTGAAGGATTGGTTGGATAACCTCAGCCCAAAGGATTTTGTATAGGGTAGTATATTTAATTTTCTTTTTAAGTTCCTATCCACGAAGTTTAAGTGCCCTTTCCCCGGTTTTTCTCCGCAGGTGAAAAAACATCGCACCTTTTTTGAAGGCATGAATAAAATGAAAGAACCATCCGCGCTGCAGCCAGGTGAAAGGCTTTCCCTGGCCCTCAAATCTTCCCAGCCATATAAAATTTTCCGCTCCCTTCCCTCGGAAGATCTTTACCTGATGGTCCTTGACGCTGAACCGGAGGACCTGGAACTCGCCATAAAATACGCGAGCGCGGAGCAGCACCGCGATATCATTGATCTCTATATTTGGGAAAAGGATGAAATGCATCCAGAGCTTGTCATGGACTGGTTAAGGCGGCTTTTGGAGTGCGACGAGGCGAAATTGATCAAGGTGATGGCGAAACTTGATCCTGAGATTCTCATTTATGCCTTTAAAAAATACATTTTGGTAATGCTCCATGAAGATACGGACGAACCTTTCCCGGAATTAGCAGGCATTGACTCAGCTCCGAAAAGCCTGGACAGCCAGTTTTTTTATTTTTATCTGGAAAAGGAATTCGCGGAAACCATTGACGCCATCCTTATTCTTGTTTTTAACCATAATTACCAGGCCTATTGGAATTTGATGCAAGGCTGCCGGCATGAACTCCCGCTCGAACTCATTGAAAATGCGTATTATTGGCGGACGAACCGCATGGAGGAGAAGGGCTTTTTTAACTATCTTGATTCCCAGTCCATTTTCGTGGAATTCGGGATGGAGGAGATCGAAAGGATGAAAAAATCTCCCAAGGAAATGCCGCTCATTTCCACAATCGCGGAAACCGGAAAAATCGCCGCCCATTCCTATTTTTTCGGATTTTCCGGTTCTTCCTTTTTGGAGAAGGCCATGGAAAAGGCCGGGGACCGGCAGGATATGGGCGAACTGAAATTTCAAACCATCCTGATAATGAATAAGTTGATTTCCGCCAGCCTGCCGTCAATGACTGATATAAAGGAAATAAAAAATTGCATAAGGAGGGGAATGGACACCTTGAGCCTGGCCCTTGATTATCTTTCTGACGGAAGGCCTGATCATGCGGCGGAATTTCTTTCCGGCGCGAGAATGGAAACCCTTTTCCGGTCTGGGTTTAGTCTGATCAATAATCTTGCCAGGAAATTAAAGGAGTTTTTTCGTGAATCCGGCATTGTTAACCAGGAGACGCTCTTCCTGCTTGGCCACCCCTGCGTGGAGATTTTGAATGGCATTTTGAAGTCACCCCCTCTTTTCTTTAACATTGAAACCGGGGAATTAATCAATTTCGATAAAAAGGAACAAATAGAATCGGCGGCCAGGGGGATTGATGAGGCCCATTGCCTTGACCGCCTCTTTTGCGGGAAATTTAAATTACAGTTCAGGAGCTTGGAGGAGATAGGAAATTCCAAACTATACCAAGCTGGCTTGAGCTTTTCCAATCTCTTTATTTCAGGGCTTTGCAATATTATTCTGAACAGGCATTTTGAGTTCCAGCCGGTTCCAGCGGCCCGGTTGTCCGAAATCCGGGAAAAGGCCTTCCAACTGGAAAATGGCGCATTCACTCTCCGCCAGGAATATAGGAAAGAATTTTATGAGTGGATAGAGGAACTGGCTTCTGGAGAAAAGGAAAAAGAGCGTCGCTTGGCCGCTGATCTCTTAAAAACCTGGATAGAAGAGTTCGCTGTCGAAATCGGTTCCATCCATCCAGCCAGGGACATAGATCCAAGGTTTATAAAGACCTTTCTTATTAAAGCAGCATAACGAGGCATGGCTGGATAATAAGGCTACAGCAATTTGACCAGGGCCGCCATGATGGCTATGGAGGCGGCCATCATGCCGCCCAAGCGGAGGGTGAGATCGTATTTCAGCCGGATTTCCAGTTCCTGCATGTCGCGCTTTAGGCCTGTTTCCAGTTCCTTTATATCGCGCTGTATTGCCGCGATATCCAGCTTGGTGGCCAGATTCCCTTCCAGCAGGCTGGTTTGGGCGGAGGATAGGACCTCAGCCTGTTTTTCAGTAAAACCGGCCTCCTGGAGTTTTTTGACAAAAATGTGGGTATCAAAGATGATGGCGTTTCCCATGGGAACAATGTAGCACGACGGATAGGGGACTTCAAGGGCTGGGGAATTACAAAAAAAAATTTGACAATCAAATTGTAGTTTTGTAATATGCGCAGCATGTTTATATCTGCTCCCATTTTTTGCTCCACTGATATGCTTATTTCCTGGGCCCCCCCTTCAACCAACCAACATCTTCCTCTTCTTTTTTATAATTTTTTTTCGAGGCTTGAAAAATTTCAAGGCCCGCTCAAAAGGCTGTTATAGCCTGAAGAGCGGGCTTTTTTTTGTCTTTTTTGCTCACACGAAGGCACAAAGGCACAGAGGGGCGAAAGGCTAAGGGCGAAGGGCAGGATGAAACAGTATAACTGCCCCCTTTGAATTATCACGATTCTTTGTGTCTTAGTGGCTAAAAATAAAAAGAAAGGAGAAACAGCATGAAAAAAAGCATTTGGAAAGTATTGATTCTCACGCTTAGTTTTGGGCTTTTTGCGTCCGCCCTTGTTCCATGTTCCGCCCTTGCCGCTGAGACCGGGACACTTGTGCTTACCACGCAGGACACATCTAAACAGCAGGTAGCCGCTTCAATCTCCGTGGATGGCGCGCTTAAGGGGACCGGGAAGGTGACCGTGGTGAAGATTACGGCAGGGACACATGAGGTAAAATTCGGAGATTTGGCTGGATATTCCATTGTGTCTCCAAGAAGTGGAAAGAAAAATGTCACGGTAAAGGCCGGAAAAAAAACCTCAGTGGCGGCGACTTATAAGAAATCCTCTTCAGGCGGCGGGGTAGCCGGTCCGCAGGTAACCGACATTGACGGCAATGTATACAATTCGGTAGTAATAGGCGCCCAGACATGGATGAAAGAGAATCTTAAGGTAACCAGATACCGTAACGGCGACGCCATAGGCACAACCACACCGGCAGACCTTCAGGTTTCAGCCTGGACCTCGCTGAAATACCAGTGGGCATATAATGGTAACGAAAGCAATGCGGCTGTCTATGGCCGGTTATATACCGGGTATGCCGCGGCCGACAGCAGAGGCGTATGCCCTGCGGGATGGCATTTGCCTACCGATGCCGAATGGACAACGCTTACGGATTATCTGGGAGGCAGCAGCGTAGCCGGTGGTAAGATGAAAGAAAGCAGCGGTTTCACAGCGCTTCCGGGTGGTTGGCGTAACGGCAGAGGTTCGTACCGCCACGGTAGATTGGTCGATACATTCGACGCCATCGGCCGGTACGGTGAGTGGTGGTCGGCTACGGAGTACCACACGACGAACGCGTGGACCCGTATGCTGTACTACGATAGCTACTACGATTACAACGATGTGCACCGTGAGTCTCACGGTAAAAGCATCGGTTTTAGCGTTCGCTGTGTCGGGGATTGACTATTTGTCTATTTGACTATTAAAGGCAGTTATCAGGTGTCAGGTATCAGTAGTCAGGGAAGGCAAAAGACAGAGAATTGAAGACAGAGGACGGAAGACAGAGGACAGAGGCGCATGACTCATGACCCATGACGCATAATGGAGGGCTTTTGCCGCCCATCATGGAAGATTGTGGCCGCGGAGGACGGTGGCCGGTTTGCTGTCAGACTGTGACATGTCTTTAAGAGTGGATACGATGGCCCGCCTGTCCCAAAGGGCGAATCCGATGGCGATGGAGCCTTACAGAAGGCTATCCTGATTTTCATGCTCTCACCGTGGTTGCCGGCGCTTATTGGACGGTAATACCAGAGGAAATCAAGTCCAGCCCGCGCCTGAATTAATGCTGGCGGATTGGGGGCGGCTGATTGAAAATGCGGCAAAAGGCAGGCCATATTTATGGTTTTAATTCTCATGGATATTATACCTTTTTGGAATGGTCTTCTCTGTAAGAAACTATAAGCCCGAATAAAGCTATAATCAGCACAGCGGCCAAAATAATGTAAAAAACCATGGTACTTACCCCCCTGTATCTTTAGGTGGAATAATGTAAAAAGCTGTAATAACTAAAATTAAAATGGAACCGAAAATACTAATGCCAGTGTATAAATTTAATTTATCCGTAAGCAAGCTGCCAATAAATCCCACAGTGGTAAGATACTTCGCAACATCCATCAGCATTTTGCCCAATTCTTTACGCCTGTCCTCATGCCGCATATATTTATCATAATCCGAACGTAAATCGATGTCAAAGAAAAGTCGTCCAAAATCGTGGTAAATAAAAAAGGCGATGCGTTCGTCGCGGATTTGTAATCTGTCATTGGATATTGGTTAACGGTAAATAAAATTTTCAAAAAACTTTTTCTTGACAGCTTTATTCCTCCAGCCTGAAACGCCGGAGAAGCGCCCCGGCCCTCCCGGCTTTTTCCATTATCTCCCTGTCCTCTTTCTCAAAGGGCCGTGTTTTATAGCATAGAAGAAAATAAAACGCCGCGCCGAGGACTGCCGTGGCCGCCACTGAGGCGGTCTCTTGGACAAAGGGAAGGAGGCCCTTGATTAGAAGGCCCATCAGCAGGCTGCAAAGGAGCGACTTGCCAAGGCTTTTCCAAGGCATCAGCAGAGGAACGTGGCTTCGGGTCAAGAGAAATTCCATAAGATAGACCGTGGAAATGGAGGCGATGCCCACCTTTATGACAGCCGTTACCCCAAAGCCTTCATGCAGCAGCCAGGCATTAACAGCCGTTGAGAACAGGAAAATCAATTTAGAATAAAACCCGAACTCAGGTTTTTGGATGGTATTGTAGATCGGGACCAGGGCAAAGCGAAAACTATAAATAGTAAAATACCACGAAGCAAGAACGTAGACCTCAAGGGAGGTGAGATATTCCGGATTGAACGCAAGCCGTATGGCCGGCTCCGCAAGGAGGACCATTCCGAAGAGCAAAGGGACCGCGAGAAAGCCGGTCAAGCGGGTGTAAAAGGAAAAAAATAAACCAAGGCTTTCTTTTTTTCGCGTCTGAGTATAGAGCCTGACTATATAGGGAAAAACCACGGCCGCGCCCAAAACCGACGGGGAATTTGTGATGATCGTCTGGGGAATCTTGATGCCGAAGGTATATTCTCCCACCGCCTGGGAACCCATCCAATAGCTTATAAGATACACGTCAATGGTGAGGGAGGTAAAGAGATCTCCCACAAGGCCTAAGTGGGCGAAGGCGCAATAACGAAGTATGGTTTTTTTTTCAAATTTCTGTTCCCCGTGGTCAGGGAGGTCCAAAAGCGAGGTCTTCACTTTCCATAGAGTCGGCAGGAATAACATGAACAATGCGGCAGCCTGCGCCCAAAGCGCGCCTTTCAGGCCGAGTCCGGAATGCAGGGAGAGGGCGGTAAGGACAAGGGAAAGAAGCGTATAGAAAAAACGGCAAAAGACGCGGTACTTTACCTCTATCTGGGCTATCAGGGTAATGTCCAGGACCTCCGATAAAAGGGAAAAAAATATTATCCACGAAAACACATGCAGGAGGGGCGGCGAAAACGCCCTGTCGCGGCTTATATAATTAGCTGTGTCTTGGAATAGAAAAAAAAACGCCGCTACGGCTGCGCTGACTATCAAGGCATAGGCCAATGAAAAACGCACCAGTTTCTTGGCGAGTAAAAAGTTTTGGCTTGCGACATAGCCGGGAACAAAGCGGGCGATTGAGAACAACGAAATCGAACTGATGAAACCCAGGAGGGTGATGGTAGTGAACACGAAGGAGTAAATCCCGTAATCACGCACTGTCAGATACCGGGCCAGGAGTATGACTGTAAGGAATTGCAGGAGCAATTGCAGGTTGGCGGCAACCGAGGTTATTACCATCCCTTCGGCGGTTTTTTTATGAATGCTTTGAGTGTCAATCATGCTGGCATGAAAGGCGGAACTGCTTGAACGGTATTTTACATTTGACGTTTAAATATGCTAACTTAATATGCCTTTATTATCAATGCGTTATATTATCACGTTCAGAAATTTGCGTTTTCCGCCTGCCTGTGCGTCGCACGCAGACAGGCGCAATTTTTTTAAGTTAGAAACTGTCTTGAAAAAATATTAAGGCTTGCTTGCAAATTGCCGGAGAAATCCTTAACACACCCCGGCCTTCGGCCACCCCTCTCAAGAGGGGAATCTATAGATGATGGCGCCTTTTTAGCAGGCAACTATGGGATTAACTAACTATGAATCGTGGCAAGCCGCTGGAAATCATGCTGGCGGTGACTAAAAAATTTATTCCTTTAAAAATTCCCCTCTTGAGAGGGGTGGCCGAAGGCCGGGGTGTGTTAAGGGGCTTCTTATTCAGGCCTCATATTCTCGCTTCAGTATAAACATTTTTTTCAAGACAGCTCCTTAGTCGTCTTAATACATCGAAATTTATTTTGATTGCGGCCATGTCGCGCTAGGATATCTCCATGGAAAAGAGAGTTTTGATAGTTGATGACGACGAGGACACCCAAATGCTGTTGGACGCCGTTCTCAAGAAAGAAGGGTGGATAACCTCTCAGGCCTGGAACGGCGAGCAGTGCCTGTCCATGCTGGAAGAGGTTTCCCCTGATGTGATTCTTCTTGATTATAGCATGCCGGGCATGGATGGAAGGGAAGTCCTCTTTAAAATAAAAGAGAAAGGCTGCAATATTCCTGTCATCGCCATTACGGCGTTTACCATTGAAAAACTTCCCAGGGATTTTTTGGAATTGGGGGCCTTTGATTTTCTTTCCAAGCCGCTGAAAAAATCCGATCTTGTTTTTTCAACCACCAAGGCATTCAACTATAAGACCCTTTGGGACCAGTTGGCGAAATACAAGGAAAAGGATTACGACTTTACCCACCTGGAAGAAAATTTAGCCAAGATAGCCAGCGGAGACCCCAGCCTGGAAATGGGGAGATATATGCTGCTGGAAAGGCAAAAATCCTATGGGCTTGAACAATTTTTTTCTTTTTTTGTTGGCAGAAGGCGGGAACTGCAAAACAATGTCTTGAAACTTGAGCAATTTGTTGATTCCCTGGATTCCGGGGAATCGGAGGAGGCCAAGGCCGCCTGCGGTTCCATTTCCGAGATTCTTGACGCCTACTATATTGCTGTTGAAAAGACCGCTGCCCTTTTGGACGAATTGAAATCGCGCGAGGAGCGGTTCAAGAAGGAAGACGAGGACAGGAAAATTTCAAGTCAATATAAACCGGAAGAGGACCAGTAGCCGCGAAGCGCGCGAAGGCCGCGAAGAAAAAAATCCGTTTCAAGATTACCTAAGCTTACCTCATTATTTTTAATTGCGTTTTTTCTCGAAGTATTCATTAAGAACATGGCTTCTCAAATTGATTAATGAAAAGGCCGGAACCACGAATTAACACTAATATTTAATGAAAACATACTTTAACAATTAGTGTTCATTCGTGTCCATTAGTGGTTCCTAAGCTTTTGTTTTGTAAAGAAACACCTTGAAATTCCGATACGATGAAGCCAACTGACGAGCATTCGTTCTTGTACGGGATTCAACCCGTTTCGGAGGCGTTGAACTCCGACCCTTGCCTTGTAAAAAAAATCCTTGTTTGCGGCGGAAAGAACAATCCCAAGCTCGCGTGGATATTGGAAGAGTCGCGGAAGAAAGGCATAGCGGTTTCGGAGATGGAAAAAAAAAACCTTGAAAAAGACTTCGGAATTTTGTATCATCAAGGGGTCATCGGCCTCATATCGGCTTTCCAATATATTTCCATAGAAGATTTAGTTCAACAGGCATTTCAAAAAACACCGGCGCCGGCCATAGCTTTATTGGATGGCATAACTGATCCAGGCAACTTGGGCGGGGTTATTCGTTCCGCGGAAGCATTAGGGCTGCAAGGCATCGTTATTCCTAAAAACAGGTCCGCCTCCATCTCTCCGGCGGTTTACAAAAGGTCCGCTGGTTCGGTTTATCATATTCCAATTTCACGAGTCACCAATTTATCTCAAACCATTGAGTATCTGAAGAAGGAAGGATTTTGGATTATCGGCGCTGACGCCGGGACAGGCGCTCCGGCTTGGGACCGCGATATGAAAGGTCCAGTGGCCGTTATTCTGGGCTCCGAGGACAAGGGACTGAGAAGGTTGACTTCAAAATCATGTGATTTTTCCATTTCCATACCAATGGAAGGGAAAACAAAATCATTGAACGTCGCCTCCGCGGCGGCGATTATTTTTTATGAAATCAACCGCCAACGAAAACGGCTTCGCTGAATATTTTTTCCTGGTTTTTTTTCTCCGCTGTTCTTTGTTCTATATTCATTAATCGATTTATTAAAGGAGGGTGAAATATGTTTTACCATAGAAGCAAGCGGGCCAAATATTTTTTTTCTTCCTTTCTAGCAATATGCCTGCTCTTTTCCCATTTTTCCTTTCTGATTCTGGAGGAGGCGGTCTACTATCAAAGAACGTCCTACCTGCGGAAAGTCTACTTTGAAAGAGCGGCCCAGAGGAAGTCGGATCAGCAAAAACTCCAAAAAATAGAGGAAAGGGACAGGATACTGAAGGCAATCAAAAGTTACAAGCCTGATTTGAGAAGCGAAAAAGTTTCCGAATTGACTGATATCATTTGCGAGGTGGGAGGCGATTATAATTATGATCCCATCTTTCTCCTGGCGGTCATCTTCACGGAAAGCTCCATGAGGCGCACAGCGGTTTCCAGCGCCGGCGCCATGGGGTTGATGCAGATTCGCCCTTTCGTTGGCAAGGACCTTGCCCACGAGACCAAGGTATCGTGGAACGGAAGCGATACCCTGTTGGATCCAGGTGTGAATATCAAACTTGGCGCCCATTATCTAGGAAAAATGTTTCAAAGATTCAACGGAGACCAGAGGCTGGCCCTCGAGGCATATAATAACGGCCCGACTCTTGTAAAGGAGAGAGTAGCGGCTTACGGGGATTTTTCGTCCCCCTATTCCCAAAGAGTTTTCAGGACTTATGAAAAATTGAAAATGAACGCGAAAATTTAGGAGAGAAAAGAAAAATGTTTGAAGACCAGAAAAACACATTGAAAGAACTTCAAAACAGGCTGGCCCGCCTAAGGGGCCGTCTTTGACATCGCTGAAAAAGAAGAGAATGTAGCGGAATTCGACGCCATTATTTCATCTCCCGGTTTTTGGGACAACAAGGACAAGGCCCAGGGAATTCTGACTCAAAGGGGACAGCTCAGCAAGGCCCTCGATTCCTGGAGAGCGCTGGAAAGTTCCATGGCCGATCTGGAAACCTTCCTTGAGATGGGAGAAGAGGAAGGCGACGAGCAGTCAGTGCTCCCCGAAATCATGCAAGGGATCAGTTCCCTCCAGGAAAAAATCCGTAAAGCGGAACTGGCTGAAATGCTTTCCGGGGAAATGGACCCGAATAACGCCATTGTCACCATACACCCTGGCGCGGGCGGGACCGAGTCCCAGGACTGGGCCCAAATGCTCCTCAGAATGTATCTAAGGTGGGCGGAAAAAAACGGTTTTAAAACAGAGATCATCGATTACCAGCCCGGAGAAGAGGCCGGGATAAAAAGCGTTACCTTTCTTGTTAGTGGAGAGTGCGCTTACGGCTACATAAAGGCAGAAGCCGGCATACACCGGCTGGTCAGGATTTCCCCCTTTGACGCCAACAAAAGGCGCCATACTTCCTTCGCGGCTCTTGCCGCCCTTCCAGAAATAGACGAAAATATAGAAGTGGATATAGATGAGGGTGACTTGAGAATCGACACCTTCCGCTCCAGCGGGTCCGGAGGGCAGCACGTCAACGTCACCGATTCAGCGGTCAGGATCACCCACATCCCCACCGGCATTGTCGTCCAGTGCCAGAACGAACGCTCCCAGCACAAGAATAAAGCCTCCGCGATGAAGGTCCTTCGCGCGCGACTTTATGAACTGGAGAAGGAAAAATTATTGAACAAGAGAGAGGACATTGCCGGGGAAAAGAAGGAAATAGCCTGGGGAAGCCAGATCAGGTCCTACGTGCTCCACCCCTATCGCATGGCAAAAGACACGCGCACAGGCATGGAATCCGGAAACGTGGACGCGGTCCTGGATGGTGACCTTAATTCCTTTATCGAGGCATTTTTGCTTAAGGGGAAAGGAGAAAAATGAAAAGTGTCCTGGTGGTTGACGATGAACCTGAAATGCGCATAGCCCTTCAGGAGACCCTTGAGCGGGCCGGTTATGCCGTCATGACAGCAGTCAACGGTGAAGAGGGCCTGCGCCGCTTCGAGGAAAGTCCTTCCGAAATAGTAATCACCGACGTCCGTATGCCGAAAGTCACCGGGATAGAGGTGCTAAGGAGTATCAAGAAAAAATCGCCACGGACCCCGGTCGTCATGATCACGGCCTATGGGACAATAGACAACGCCGTGGAGGCGATGAAGGAAGGGGCCTTTGATTATATATTGAAGCCCTTTTCCGCCGAGGCCATAGAGACCGCTGTCTGGCGCGCCTCAGCCAGGCATTCCTCGCCTCCGGAAAAACCAAGGGAGGAGGGTCCGCCACAGAAGCAGGCGGGACAGGGCCGCGCGATCATAACCGAGGACAAGGAGATGATCCGCATCCTCGATCTTGCCCGGAATGTCGCCTACAGCAAGGCGTCCGTGTTCATTCAAGGGGAAAGCGGGACCGGCAAGGAAAATCTTGCGCGGTTTATCCATGAAAATTCCCAAAGGAATGGCAGACCCTTCGTGGCCATCAACTGCGCCGCGCTGCCGGAAGGGCTGCTCGAGAGCGAACTCTTCGGCCACGAGAAAGGGTCCTTTACCGGCGCTATCCAGAAGAAAATAGGAAAATTTGAACTCGCCCACGGCGGCACCATTTTGCTTGATGAGATAACCGAAATGGACCTTCTCCTTCAAGCCAAGCTGCTCAGGGTGCTACAGGAATATGAGATCGACAGAGTTGGTGGACGCGAGCCCGTTCCGGTGGATGTCCGCGTCATCGCCACAACAAACCGCGACGCCAGGGAAATCATCAAGGAGAAGAAATTCCGCGAGGACCTCTATTACCGCCTGAACGTCATTCCCCTGGAAATCCCTCCTCTAAGGAAAAGGAAATGCGACATCCTGCCCCTGTCGGAATTTTTTCTGAAAAAATATTACGCGAAGGAAGGCCCCTTGCCCCGGATTTCCCAGGAAGCCGCCGCCCGCTTGATGGAGCACGGTTGGCCTGGAAACGTGCGGGAATTGGAAAACATAATGGAAAGGGCCTGTCTGCTCAACAGGGAAGGGGCGATCGAAGTTGAGCATCTGATACTGGATTCAGCGGAACCCGCAATGGAAACCGGGTCCGCCACGCTCCAGCCGCGAGTCCAGCAATCCGCTGAGGCCGGGACGTCCGTGCGGGAAATGGAGAAGAAACTGATCTTCGACACCCTGGAAAAGGTCGGGTGGAGCCGCACCAAGGCCGCTGAGATGCTTGGAATCAGCATCAGGACATTGAGGAACAAACTTCAGGAATACCGTGAGTCAGGGGAGCTTGCCATCCAAAACCATGAGGAATAAAATTGAAGAGAGTATACAAAAGGAGACATCCATGCAAATAAAAGTTCAGCAGTGGGGGCATAGTCTGGCTTTGCGAATTCCCAAAACATACGCAGCGGATATTAAGCTCCATAAAGGTTCTGTTGTGGATATGCTAGAAACAGAGGGAAAACTTGTAATTAAGCCGATTGAGGAGACCTTGTCTGCTCTTGAACAACTCCTCGCGAAGGTTACAAAAGAAAATATCCATCATGAGGTTGATACAGGTTTCTCCGTTGGAAACGAAATATGGTAGCTCGAAAGGCACATGTCCCGGATCGAGGTGATATTGATCCCTAAAGGAACAAAGGCTTCAGGAGCCATTCCAACAGACCATGTCAAAAATCTTGACTGGAAAATCAGAAACGCTGAGTTAATCTGCAAGCTCCCTGATGAAACCACAAACGAAGTCCTTAAAAGGCTCAATACCTTGTTGAGTTAGAAATACTTCGCGTCCTTGGCGGCTAATTTATCTCTTAATTTTTTTTTCAATATGAAAGAATCGCCATTCATAGCCGAATTTACCGAAGGCCAGACGGTCACCACTTTCCTGTATGTCCGGACCAGACAGGAAAAGACCACGAAAGCCGGGGAACCGTACCTGGATCTTACACTACTGGATGCCACAGGCTCCGTATCGGCCAAGGTATGGGCAAATGTCCTGAAGGACATGGATAAAGCCGCCCTGGACGGGGCAGTCAAGGTCCAGGGCTTCGTGGAAAAATACCAGGACCGCATGCAGCTTAATATAAAGAAGATAAGGCCGGTCCAGGAGGAGGACCGGGAAAGCGGGTTCAAGGAGGAAAGACTTTTTAAGTCCACGGAATTTCCGCGCGAGGAGATGTTTTCCCGCCTTCTTGCATTTCTGGAACGGGTGGAAGATGCGCCTCTCAAGGAAATGATGAGTGTTGTGCTTCGCGATTTCAAGGACCATCTTCTTTTTCATCCAGCCTCCCGTTCTCTTCACCACGCCTTTGTCGGCGGCTTGCTGGAGCACACCCTTTCCGTGGTCCATACCAGCGTTTATTTCGCGGAAAAATACGGACTGGACCTCGACATCATGATCTGCGGCGCCATGCTTCATGACCTGGCGAAGGTCTGGGAGATTTCAAACGATCCCAAAAGGGATTATACAGTCAGGGGCAGGCTGCTAGGGCACGTGGTGATGGGAAGGGACCTCTTGCGCGGCTATGCCTCCAAGGTCGAGGGCCTGAAGCCTGAGACCCTGGTGCATCTGGAGCATATCATTCTGTCGCATCAGGGAGAAAGGGAATGGTCCGCGCCGGTTGTTCCCCAAACGCCGGAGGCCATGGCGGTCCACCTGGCCGACAACTCGGACGCCAAGATGGAGATGTTCAGAAAGACAGTTCTGGAAGGCGATGGCGAAGAGGACTTCCAGTACCACAAAATCCTGGAAAGATATATTTTTAAGAAGGGGACGGCGGAGTTAAAAGGCAAGTATCCGTTTTTTTGATCAGCCGCCAAGGGTGCGGGATAAATTCCCGTAATAGGCGAGTAAGTATTACCGTGAATTCTACAGGACGCCTCTAGGCGGGAGGAGTTTTTCAATGAGGGCCTGGAGTTTTTCGATGAGGGATTTCAGGAATGAAAGCTCCTCCTTTTGCGCCTCAAGGGAGGTTTCTATCTGGGTCAGTTTCTTCTGTTGATTCCATAGGATTCGCCCCATGATCCCCATTAACGAAAGCGCAACGGTAATGAAAAGGGCAAGCATCCACTGGAGGATATCGAATCGTCCGTTGACGGAATCATTCATGCCATCGAATCGTTTATTGACGTCATCGAACCGTTTATTGACATCATCGAACCGTCTATTGACGTCATCGAACCGTTTGTTCGTTGATTCCTTCAAATCATTGATCTGCTGCTGCATGGATTCCCTAAGGTCATTGATCTGTTTTTGCGTGGATTCCCTAAAATCGCTTATCTGCTGTTGAGTGGATGCCCTAAGATCGTTTACCTGCTGTTGAAGCCCAAGCTGGCCGGTTTTTAGTTCCTTGATATCGCCCCGCAAACCGGCCAGATTTTCGATGATCTCCTTGTCGCTGATCCTCGGAGCCGTTTCAACCGCGAAGGCCGGCGCGGCAAGCAGGAGCATGAAAAATAAAATGGCGCATGGTTTTTTCATACCCCCATTGTATTGGCCGGGATTGTCCATGTCAAGAACTATTCTTTTTGATTTTTGCACCCCTTTGGTGTATTTTAAAGCGGATTTATCATGCCAACGCCAGTATCAAAAAAATTTTGTAAGAAATATCCGCGCCATGTCTCTATCTTAATAAGAGTTCATAGGGTGCGGTTGTCAGAGGGCAGGAAGGGCGCGAAAGAAAAGTAAGTGTCTGTTCTGGGTTCCGGGTTGAAAGGGCGTGAAACTCCGCGTGATTAAAGGGTTTTCTATAACCCAGAACCTTGGAACCCTGAACCCTGAACGGTTAAAAAAAATCTTTGTGGCTTTGTGTGAGACAAGTAATCTTTTTTGGATTTTAAATCTGAAATCAAAAATCTCAAATCCAAAATAAAAAAAGGGGGAGTTCATGAAAAAGAGGATACTGCCAGGATCAGGAGGTTTGATTGCTTCAACTCGTTTGATTAGTTTTATCCGTTCTCTGTGCCTTTGCGCCTCTGTGCCTTTCTTCAATTGGGCTTTGGGCTGGATTGGCCCTGCCGCCTGGGGCGGCGAAGGCATCGGAAATAACCGCGATAGCCGCAGGGAGTTATCACAGCCTGGCTGTGAAGCAAGACGGTACGGTATGGGCATGGGGGGATAATTCGAGGGGTCAGTTGGGGGACGGATCAACTGAAAATAAAAGCTCCCCAGTCCAGGTGGTCATGTTCTCCGCCCCCACGAATGTGAAGGCCAGTGCCTCGGTTGGGAGCGTTGAGGTATCCTGGACCCCGCCCACAATGGGAACAACATCCGAGTATAAGATTTACCGCGCCAGGGGCAAGGACGAAACCAGCAACTATTCATTGGTGCAATTCGGCGTGACCGGCGAAGGGCTAATGGCGGAGGACGGGATCAACTCGCAACGGTTTTACAGTAACTCGCAACTGCCTGATGGTCATCGGTCATTAGTCAATGGTCAATTGAGCAAGTCCAAGGAAAGCTATCTGGAGATTCCCATCTACCTCAGCGCTCTGAACGACGTGAACTCCGCCCAGTTCGACGTCGCGTATCCGTCGGACAGCCTGGCGCCGGACTCGTTCGTTCTGGACAAGAAGCTTAAAAAATACTTTGACGCCAAGACGGAGTTCAGGCAAAAGGGCCTGGCTGTTGTGTCCATTGCTTACAAACAGAAGGGCCGGGCCGCTATCGGGAGCACGCGGGCGCTTGTGGGGACGCTGAGATTCAAGGTCCCGGCCTCCGGGACCGCCGGCGGGGAGATCGGTTTTTCCAGGATACATCTCTATGACCGTTTTGGCCGCGACTTTGTCCGTTCCGATCTGAAGATGAAGGTTGAGGCCAAGGGCGTGAAATTCAGCGTGAAGGGGAACGGCAAGGCATTGGCGGCCCAGGCCGCCTCCTCCGCAACCGGAACACTGACCTTCTCCCCCAAGCAAGGGAAGGTGGGGGACGAGGTGATGATTTACGGCGACTTCGGGGGGAAGTAAGGGATTTGAGATTTCAGATTTCAGATTTGAGATTTCAGATTTTAGATTGGGGATTTAAAATCCAAAATAACCATTCACCGCTAAGGACGCGAAGAGCGCCAAGAAAAAAACTTTGTGCCTTTGTGCCTTCGTGTGAGACAATCCTTTTTGGATTTAAAATCCGAAATCCGCATTCCGAAATCTAAAATAAAAAAGGCGTTCTTCGCGCCTGATAAGGAGCAGTTTATGGGCGAAAGCAACATCAAGGACATTTTGCTGGAAGAGCAGGACGGCCGGATTTACATAACAATTCCGGCGAATAAGGAAATCGGGTACAGCGAGGTAACGCGCTTGGTCAAATCCCTGGACGCCCAGGATGTGGACTATGCCTCCCTGAAACGGGCCTATACCGCGGCACGCGGCGAAAGCGTCCGTATAGGTTCAATGGGGGGGGCGGCGTCCTTCCCCAAAAGGGAAATTTCCAGGGTGGAGGTGGAGATTTCGGCTGACGGCCGGGACGCGTATATTACCCTCAAGGCTGATAAGGGCGGCAAGCCCTTTACTTACCGCGAGATCATGCAGTCGCTTAAGTCCAGAGGGGTTATAAGGGGATACATAACGGAGAATATCAAAAAAGCTGCGGCGAAGCCCTCCACTGAAAGGGTAAAGGCCGCGGAGTGGCTGCCTCCCATCAACGGCATGGACGCGGAACTCACCTATCATTTTCCGGAATACAGGGATTTGCTTCCTTTTCTCCTGGAGGCCGGCAGGGAAACCCCTTTTGAAAAAATCAATTTCATACAGAGGGTCAAGGAGGGGGATTTGATTATTTCCAAGGCCCCGGTGGTCCGTGGAGTTCCAGGCTGCAAGGTGACTGGTGAAAAGGTCCTTTTTCAGGAGGGCAGGGACGTGGTTTTGGAGGCCAACGAGCATTTAACAGTCTCGCCTGATGGAACCATGGCCTTTGCGGCCAGGGACGGCCAAGTGGTTATTGATAAGGAAGGGAAGGTTGCCATTAGGCCCTTGCTGGTTTTAAACAAGACCTCCAGCGACAAGGAGATTAAATTCAATGGATCGATTTTGATCGAAGGGGACCTTGGGTATTGTCCTGGCATCATAGCCTCCGGGGATGTGCAGATCAATGGGGGGAACCAGAATGTTCCAATACGCGCGGAAAACGTTTTAGTGAGGGGACCCTTCCTCATGTATGGGAAGAACAAGGGGTTCGCGTCCAAGGACCTGGCCTGCGCCAACACCAACAGCACCCATATTGTCGCCAGGAGCATTTATGTGGATAAGAACGCCAACCACGCGATCCTGGAAGCGGAGGAGGAAGTGCATACCAACGCCAGTGAGGGGATGGCAATAGGAGGAGAAATCCAGGCCGGTAGAAGGGTCGTTGTTGGCGAACTGGGCAACAAAAAGGAGACTGAGACCCTTGTCAAGGTAGCCACCGGTGAAATACAAAGGAAATACAATGACATCAGGAAGGAAAAGGCTGAAAAAAGGCTGGAAAAACTTAAGGAAAAATTGGAAGCAATGCAGGAGGATTACTTGAAGTTGGACAAGGAACGCATGGCCTTGGAGGGGAAAAAAATCCCGCCTGGACTGGAGGAGAAGGTCAGGTCGGCCAAAGAAAAAAAGGAGTCATTTCAAGCGGAAATTAACAGCCTTAAGACAGAACTGGTCCGATGCAAGTCCTTTAAGCCTGATATTAATCTTGGGGAGGTTGTCTGCCAAAAGGTTTATCCCGGCGTGAGACTCGAGATGGGGGAATCCGTCAGGGAGATCAAGGTCCCGATAGAATCATCAGTCCGGTTTTTGAAAAGGGCGGTGGGTATAGTAACGGAGATGAAGGAAATGGCGGAAAAGAAGGAGAAGAAGGAGTGATTGTTCATGGCGCGGCTTCGCCGCAACCAAAAGGAAAACAAAATCCCAAATGACAAATAGCAAATGACAAATAAATTACAAATTACAATTACCGAATGTACAAAACAGTTCCTTTTCCTTGTTTTTTCTTTATAATTTTGGTTATTGAGATTTATTTGACAATTGTTATTTGTAGTACAGGGATCAGGGGGCAGGAAAACCAAGAGGTATCGATTCCCTTATTTGTCCATTTGGCGGGCAACCTGCTGAGATTGACGGAATGGCTGGGGTTCATGGAGAAGAAAACCGCCCCCTGATCCCTGACGCCCGTTAACTATAGCGGCTGATTTCAAGGATTGTTGCAAAAAGGATATAATTAAGGCAAAATAGTATACTTTATTTTTATTAATTTATTCCTCGCCCCTTCCATTTAGAGAAGGGGCTTTATCCATGAGGAGGTGAAAAGAGGGAAAATGGTACATTACGAGTGCATGTTGATTCTTAAAGGCGATTTGGAAGAGCAGCAAGTCGATGATATGGCGGGAACCATCAAGGGTTTGATAGAAAAGGACGGCGGCTCTGTATTGAGCCTGGAAAAATTAGGGAAGAAGCGTTTGGCATACCGGGTAAACAAGAACAGGTATGGAAATTATATACTTACCTATTTTGAAGCTGATCCAGAAAAAATCAAGCAGCTTGATTGGAATTTCAAGTTGAACGAGAATATCGCTAAAAACATGATTATTAAGATCACCAAGGAAGAACTTGACGACGCCCTGTCAGGTAAAACCTCGGTAGTCGCGAACGCCGTGGAAGCCCAGGAAGCGGCGGTGGCGAAATAAGAAGAGGAGGTATATCAATATCATGGCGAATTTCAATAAAGTTTTTCTAATGGGAAACCTTACCCGCGATCCGGAACTTCGATACACGGCAAGCGGGGCTTCTGTAACCAGCTTTGGATTGGCCATAAACAGTAAATACAAGCATGGCGAAGAGATGAAGGAGGAAACCTGTTTCGTGGATATCACGGCATGGGGAAGGCTGGGCGAAACATGTTCGGAATATCTGAGCAAGGGAAAACCCGTTTTTATAGAAGGAAGGCTGAATTACCGTAGCTGGGAAACCGCTGAAGGACAAAAAAGGAGCAAGCTGGAGGTGGTGGCCTCCAATGTCCAATTCCTTGGACGCGCTGGAGACAACAGGACCTCGAACCGGATGGAAGAGAACCCACCACCACCAACATCGGGCGAGGAATCACCAATGGATGACATCCCATTTTAGGAGGCATGATGGCGGCTGAAAAGAAAAAGATAATTAAAAAAAAGGTTTACACTATAAATAAAATTTGCCGGTTCTGTTACGACAATAGACACAAGATCAATTACAAGGACATAAAAACCCTTCAAAACATGGTCACCGAGCGAGGCAAAATAATACCCAGGCGTATTTCCGGAAATTGCGCCTCCCACCAAAGGGAAGTGGTTACAGCCATAAAGAGAGCAAGGAACGTGGCGTTCCTGCCCTATACGGTCGGTAGGTAATCCGCCAATTCGCGCTCCAGGAAACGTTTGAAAAATTTGCGCCTGTCTGCGTGCGACGCACAGGCAGGCGGACAACGCAAATTTCTGAGCGTAATAACATGAGGCAACATCCAGGCACAATTGACTTAAAGGAGATCACCCTTCCGGTTTTGGCGGTCCTGTTTCTCTTCGCCTCCTCGCTTTATTTTCCAGTGCTTGGAATCGCTGTCGGCGTATTCACCCCTCTGCCGGTGATTTTCACTTATTTAAAGTGGGGCTGGGCCAATGCCTTGGCCGTTTTGGTGATAGTATCAGCCATACTTTTCAGTCTGAGCGGCGGCTTGTTTACATCTGTTTTTTTCATAGAATACGGCATGATGGCCATGGTCATGGCTGGAATGATCCATAGATGTTTTTTGCGGGAAAAGGTCGTGTTTTTAAGCTCCGCGCTCCCGGCCTTTTGCGGGATCGCGGCCCTTATTGTTTTTTTCAGCGGACATGAAGCCGGTTTCATGGGCTACATGAAGGAGAAAATAGACTTGGCCCTTTTGGAAACCATCAAGGGTTATAAGGAAGCGGGTGTCGGCCAGGAGCACGTGCAGGCCCTGGAGATTTATTCCGCCCAACTGGCGGAATTGTTCGCCAAGCTCATTCCCGCCTGGCTTATCTCAGGCTCATTTATCACGGCCTCGCTTAATTATTCGGCTATAAAGAGGGTATGGCTCAAATGGTCGGGAGCGGAAGGCCCTTATTTCAAGGACCCTTCCTTCGGGGAATGGGTGCTCCCGGACCACTTCGTGTGGGTGTTCATCGCCTCGGGCTTTTTTCTTCTTTTGCCCTTTGACGTTTTGAATTCCATAGGGGTGAATTCCTTGTTTCTTTCGCTCCTGGTTTACATCATCCACGGCATGGCCATTATCTTTTTTTGGCTGGAGAGGAAAAAAAAGGGCCGGTTTTTGCTTTATATGGGGGTTTTCTTACTGATGATTCAGCCCCTGCTCCTTATCATGATCGCGGGCCTGGGTATCTTCGATATCTGGTTTGATTTCAGGAAATTGAGGGGAGCCCCGCCGCCCGGCATTAACGAGATTGTTTGAATCATTGAAGCTCGATTATTTTTTATCCACGAATTTTTTGAAAGGAAAAATCCATGAAGATTATCTTGAAGGAAGACGTAAAAAACGTTGGACAGAGGGGAGAAGAGGTCAACGTCGCTGACGGCTACGGAAGGAATTTCCTGCTGCCCAGGGAACTGGCAGTGCTTGCCACCGTTAAAAATGTCAAGCAACTCAACCACCACCGGAAACTAATGGAGGACAGGAACAAGAAAGAGTTGAAGGCGGCCAGGGATTTCGCGGAGAAACTCACCAAGATAAATTGCGCCTTGAAGAGAAAGTCAGGCGAGGAAGGAAAACTATTCGGATCGGTCACTTCCCAGGACATCGCCGACCACCTGAAGGAAGTGGGCATAGATATAGACAGAAAAAAAATCCACTTGGAGGAACCCTTGAAGAGCCTTGGCACTTTCCGTGTCCCGCTCAAATTACATTCGGAAGTCACAGTGGATTTAAAGGTCACCGTGGAAAAAGAATAGGAAAGACAAGACATGGCCCAGCAGACGATGCCAATCAGGCCGGCTGACAAGGCCGCACCGGAGGGCCTCCCTCCGCAGAACCTGGACGCGGAATACGCCGTTTTAGGGGCCGTCTTTATTGACAACGATTGCATCGCCAGGATATTGGAAGTCCTTACAGCCGAGGACTTCTACCGCGCCGCCCATCAAAAGATCTTCGCAGCGATGGTGGAGCTCTTCGAGAAGTCCGAGCCCATCGACCTCCTCACCGTTTCCGAAAGGCTAAGAAAGAAAAATCAGTTGGAGGAAGTGGGGGGGATTGATTATATATCCTCCCTGGAGGAAAACACGCCCACCTCGGCCCATGCGGGCCACCACTCGAAGATCATACGTGAAAAGAAAATACTTCGCGAGCTGATCAAGACCGCCACGCACATCGTCACTGAAAGCTATCAGGATTCCGGCGACGTGGATGAAATCCTGGATAACGCGGAAAAATCTATTTTTCTTATAGCGGAAAAGAAGATCAAGGGCGGCTTCATACCGATAAAGCAGATTCTCCACACCTCCTTCGGTGAAATCGAGAAGCTCTACGACCGCAAGCAGTTCATCACCGGCGTGCCCGCCGGGTTCAGCGACCTTGACGCCAAGACAACCGGTTTCCAGCCGTCCGATTTGATCATTATCGCGGGCCGCCCCAGCATGGGAAAGACCGCCTTCTCCATGAACATCGCCAGAAACGCGGCGGTGGACGCCAATGTGCCGGTCGCCTTTTTCAGCCTGGAAATGTCCAAGGAACAACTTGGGATACGTCTCCTCTGTTCCGAGGCGCAAGTGGATTCCAACAAGGCCAAGACCGGGTTTCTTGGCAAGGAAGACTGGGGAAGACTGACCAACGCCGGTGGACGTCTCACTGACGCGCCGCTCTACATCGACGATACCCCTGGTCTATCGGTCCTCGACATCCGGGCCAGATCAAGGCGGCTCATGGCGGAAAAGGGGCTTGGCCTCGTGGTCATTGATTACCTCCAACTTATGCGCTCCTCCGGCCACTCGGAGAGCCGCCAACTGGAGGTCTCGGAAATGACCCGTTCCCTCAAGGGCCTGGCAAAGGAGTTGAACATTCCCTTGATCGTCCTCTCCCAGCTAAGCAGAAAGCCGGAGGAGAGGACCGACAAACGGCCCATTCTCTCGGACCTGCGTGAATCCGGGGCCATTGAGCAGGACGCGGATGTGGTGATTTTCGTGCACAGGGAGGAGTTTTACAACAAGGAGTCGGAAAAGCCCGGCATCGCCGAGATCATTATCGGCAAGCAAAGGAACGGTCCCACCGGGTCGGTGGAATTGGGTTTCCAGAAGGAATTCACCAGATTCAATAATCTTGCTAAATTATATGATGATTGAAGGAACTAAATTCCAAATTTCAAATCACAAATTTCAAATAAACTCAAAATTCCAATAGCCAGAAAAGCTACTATAGCTTGGGATTTTGTTTTTGAAATTTATTTGTAATTTGCTGTTTGTTATTTGGCGCTTTAACTTTTAAAAGGAGTTTTTCATGAGTTTTTTTTTCGGCGCGGGAATGGGGTTTTTGCTGGGCGGCCCGCTTGGGGCCGTGGTGGGCGGGGCAATCCAACATTTCTTGACGGCGGACGACCGCGAGAGAATAGGCCGTGACCACTCCACCCCCAATCCGGAAGCGGTCTTTGTAACTAACCTTGCCGCCATCGCGACCAAGATTTGTCTTGCTGACGGCAGCATCAGCCCCAGGGAAAAAAAGGTCCTGCACGATTTTTTCAGCAGGAACCTGCATTTCCGCGGGGATGAGCTCCAGTTCATAGACGAGCTCATAGAAAAAACCAGGCTCTTCAATCCTGACCTGCGGGAAGTTTGTTATTCCTTTAAGCAGATTGCCGGGTACGAGCAAAGGCTTTTGCTTCTGGACCTTGCCTACCAGATCGCCCTTGCTGACGAGGGCATTACTCAGGAGGAACAACAGGAGCTTGACCGCGTGGCTGAGTATATAGGGATAAGGCCCGATGAGATTGAAAGGATACACAGGAAATACGCGGGGACCTCGAGAAAAGACCACTACACCTTGCTGGGCGTCGCCAAGGCCGCCTCAGCCGAGGAAATAAAAAAGGCATACAAGCAATTGGCCTCGCAATACCACCCGGACAAGGTCTCGCACCTTGGGCCTGAGCTGATAGAGTTCGCGAGGAACAAGTTCAGGGAAATAAACGAGGCGTACAACGAGGTCAGGAAGGAAAAGGGGTTTTGAAAAGCCACAAGGACCATGGCGCGGCTTCGCCGCAACCAAAAGTGAAACAAAATTCCAAATGACAAATAGCAAATTCCAAATAAATTACAATTACTGAATGGCCAAAACAATTCCATTTACCTCTTTATCCTTGAAGGACACAAGGAATCCACAAGTTACTAAACCCTAAGCCTTAAACCCTGAGCCCTGCCACCTGAATCCAATGCAAGACATCTCATTACCCCAATACTCCCCAGGACGGGAATTCTGGAAGGAGTTTAAAAAAAATAAATTGGCAGTGGCCGGACTGGCGGTCCTGTGCGTCCTGGCCGCGGCGGCGGCCCTGGGCAAGACCTTCACCGAATACATTGTTTTATTCAATCCGTCCACAGTGCGGCTGGCGGACAAATTCCTCCCTCCGCTCTCCCATGCCTCGGAGGGCATTATTTCCAACGGCGACGTTCCAATGTGGGGAATTTATCTTCTGGGGACGGACGAGTTGGGAAGGGACGTCTTCGCAAGGATGCTCCAGGGGACCTTTGTTTCCATCTCCATCGGATTCATAGCAGTGGGCCTGTCCGTTGTTGTGGGGATATTTCTTGGGGGGGTCGCCGGATTTTACGGACAACTCAGGATCGGCCTCACCACTGTGGATACCTTGATAATGCGCTTCGTGGACGTCATGCTGTGCTTCCCCACCTTCTTCCTGATCCTAACGGTTGTGGCCCTCCTCCCCCCAAGCATCTATACCATAATGGCGGTCATCGGACTCACCACGTGGATGGGAACCGCTCGATTCGTGAGGGCGGAGTTTCTGGCGTTGCGGGAAACCGATTTCGTTGTCGCGGCCAAGGCATTGGGAATACCGGAATACCGGCAGATATTTTTTCACATGGTCCCGAACGCCATTGCCCCGGTGCTGGTCTCCGCCACCATCGGAGTGGCCTCCGCCATCCTGACCGAATCAGGGCTTTCCTTTCTTGGATTCGGAGTGCAGCCCCCTGACGCCAGTTGGGGGAATATCCTGTCTGACGGGAAAAACTTCATCTTTGACGCGCCCTGGCTGACCTTCATACCGGGCTTCACTATACTGATTGTGGTCCTGGCCTTTAACCTTTGCGGGGAGGGCCTGCGCGAGGCCATCAATCCAAGGTTGAGGAAAAGATGATGGGAACAACAGACCACTGAACATCGAACATTGAACATTGAACATCGAACGTCCAACATCGAAGCAGGGAAGAGATTGCGCCATGGGCGCATGACTCACCACCTATTGCTCATGGAATACTTCGACGTTCGATGTTCAGAGTTGGATGTTCGATGTTCATTCTTTTTTTCTCTGCGCCCTTCGCGAACTCCGCGGTAAAAAAAATTGGAAATGGAAAACGGAAAACCTCTTCTGGAAATAAGTGATTTAAGAATCGCCTTCGACATGGAGGAAGGGACCATCGTGCCCGTGGACGGCGTCAGCCTGAAGTTCCGCAAGGGCGAGACCCTCTGCCTGGTCGGGGAATCGGGATGCGGCAAATCGCTTACCTCCCTCGCCATAATGGGCCTTATACCTTCTCCACCGGGCCGGATAAGCGGCGGGAGCATCCGGCTGAACGGGACCAATCTCCTTGGCCTCACGGAAAAGGAAATGGAATCCATGCGTGGAAACGAAATCGCCATGATCTTTCAGGAGCCCATGACCTCCCTGAATCCGGTGTTCACAGTGGGCGACCAGGTAACTGAGCCCATCCTGCAGCATAGGAAGGTAGGGCGCAAGGAGGCATGGAGCCAAGCGCTGGAGCTTCTCGTCAAGGTGGGCATCTCGTCGCCTGAGGACCGAATCCACCGGTATCCCCATGAACTCTCCGGCGGGATGAAGCAGAGGGTCATGATAGCAATGGCCCTCTCGTGCAATCCAAAATTCTTGATCGCGGACGAACCCACCACTGCCCTTGACGTGACAATCCAGGCGCAGATACTGGATCTTCTCCATAAACTGCAGGAGGACGCCCACATGGGGATATTGCTGGTCACGCATAATCTTGGCGTTGTGGCGGAGATAGGAGACCATGTGGCGGTTATGTACGCGGGAAAGATCGTGGAGGAGGCGGACGTCCGCTCCCTGCTGAAAAATCCCAAACACCCCTATACGATAGGGCTGCTGGAGTCGGTCCCCAAACCAGGAAGGAAGGACAGGCTCACGCCCATAGAGGGGACGGTCCCGGACCCTTCCAACTTCCCCAAGGGCTGCCGCTTCTCCACTCGATGCAAACACGTCATGGACCATTGCCACTCCAGCGAGCCTCCCTTGAAGGAGGTGGAGAAGGGGCATGCAGCGGCGTGTTGGTTGTACTAATTAGGCTGAAGGCAATTTTAAATTGACGATTGGTGATTGACGAATCATCACGAACCACGAATCACGAACCACGAATCACGAACCACGATTCTTTTCCCCATCCAATGCCCTTCTCACCGCCTCGGCAAGCTCCCTTACAAGGAGCGGCTTCATGACGAATTCCCTTATCCCCATGGCCTTCGCCTTCTCCTCGTTGATCACATAGCTGAAGCCGGTGCAAAGGATTATGGGGAGGTCAGGTCGGATGCGGAGCATCTCGCCCGCCAGGGCTTCGCCGGTTATCTTGGGCATGGTCTGGTCGGTTATTACAAGGTCGAACCTGAACGGGTCGGCCCTGAACAGTTCCAATGCCTCAAGTCCGCTGGTTGTCGCCTGCGTCCTGTAGCCCAGGCCGGCCAGTATCTTTTGTCCCATTTGGATTATCATTTCCTCGTCATCCACAATAAGAACGCGCTCCGTGCCTCGCGGGACCGGCCTGATCTCCATAGCGTCCATTTTTTCGTCCTTTTCTATCCTCGGAAGATATACGTGGAACACGCTGCCCTTGCCCGGCTCGCTGTAAGCGTTTATCGCGCCGCTGTGGCTTTGGACGATCCCGTAGACAGCGGCAAGGCCCATGCCGCTTCCCCCGTCCTTTTGCTTGGTTGTGAAAAAAGGCTCGAAGATACGCTCCAATATCGCCTTTTCCATGCCATGCCCGGTGTCGCTCACTGAAAGTCTCAGATGGCTTCCCGGCTTCAAATTCGCGTGGGACCGGGAAAACATGCCGTCCACCTCAAAGGGCTGGAGGATAACTTCCATCACTCCGCCTTTTTCGCGCATGGCATGGGCCGCGTTTGTGCAAAGGTTCACTATCACCTGGTGCATTTGAGTGGGGTCCGCCATTACAACGTCCGCTTCCTTGTCAATTTTCTCGCGGATTTCTATATTGGAGGGCAATGACGCGCGGAGCAGCTTGAGGGCTTCCTTGAGTATCAAATGAAACTGAATCGGTTTCATTTCCTTTTCACTCTGGCGGCTGAAGGCCAGGATATGCGCCACAAGGTCCTTTGCCCGCTGCCCGGCCTTGAACACCTGCTCAAGGTCGCCGCGCGCCTGGCTTTCCTCCGGGAGCTCGTCCATGGCGATTTCGGTGTAGCCGATAATGCCGGTGAGGATGTTATTGAAGTCATGGGCTATGCCGCCCGCGAGGGCGCCTATGGCCTCCATTTTTTGCTTTTGGCGGATTTGCGATTCCAGCTTCTTTCGTTCCGTTATGTCTCGGATGGTCCCGACAGCGTGCCAGTTGTCCCCTATCCTGATGGAAGCGACGGAAAGCTCAAGAGGGAATTCCTCCCCGTTTTTTCTCAGGCCCGCAAGCTCCACCGTGGCCCCGATCAGCGGCCCGGCGCCGGTGCTTTTAAATTGCCGGAACCCTTTTAAATGGCCATCGTAAAATCTGTCCGGAATAATGAATCCGCTCAATTCCCGCCCGATGATCTCAGCGGCTGAAAAGCCGAATATCCTTTCGGCCGCCGGGTTCCAATAGGACGCCTTCCCGTTTTCGTCGGCCATTATTATCGCGTCATTGGCCGTGGAGGCTATGATGCGGAACCGCTCCTCGCTTTCGTGGAGCCGTCTTTCCAGCAGCAATTGCCTGTAGGTCTTGGCTATTACTTCCGGAAGGGACTTCAGGTAATCAAGTCGGGCGTCCTTTACCACATAATCCCTGGCCCCAAGTTTAAGCGATTTAGTGGCAAGATTTTCATCGCCATGCCCGGTGACCATGATAACCGGCGTGTCATATTTTTTTTCAATCATCCTCTCCAGCACCTCGGTCCCGGCCATGTCCGGCAGCTCCTGGTCAAGCAAAACCAGATTGATGCCATTTTGTTCCAGGCGGTTGAGCGCGGCTTCCCCGGTCTCCGCCACGCTGGCCTCGTATCCCGCCCCTTCCACCGCCTTCCGGCAGAGCAAGGCCATGCCCGGCGCGTCTTCCACTATGAGGATTTTTAATGGCGTTTCCATTTTTCACCTGAAAATTCTTTTTTCACGCACCTTATTTCTTAGTGCCTTTGTGCCTTCGTGTGAGCTGCTTCTTTTTTGTTCTCACACAAAGGCACGAAGCCACAAAGGTTTGTTCTCGGCATTCCCTGGCAGAGCCTCACTGCCATTAAGTTAAGGAAAAAAGCCTTTGTTTTCAATTAGTTAGGCGGGCTAGATTTTATATTAACTATATGGTAATATGTGTCTATTATGCATTAATTATTAAATTTATAGTAAAAAAGGATGATATAATGGCTCAAAAAACTCCTTGAGCGAATAA
>JACRGO010000200.1 GCA_016212295.1 Nitrospinota bacterium
CAAAGGTGTCTCCAATGTCGCGCAAAAGATGAGGCAACTACACCGTAGCGCCAGGTTGGTCTTCGATTACCTGCGCATGACAAAAAACTCCTGCACCCTTAATGGCGTGTGAGATATGGTAGAACAAATTTACCGTGCGGACACGTCTCACGTACTTTGCCCTTTTTGACTAAGATGATACAATTAAGGAAAACGTTTTCAACTTGGAAAGGAAAAAAAATGACCACAGCGAAAGATCTCATGTACTGCCCGCCTTTCACGGTGTCGCCTGAAATGCCGATCCTGGAATTCGCCAGGGCCTTGGACGAAAAGCGCCTCACCGGCGCGGCGGTGGTGGACAGGGAAGGCAAGTTGGTGGGCGTGGCCACGGAAAGCGACCTGATCGACCAGCATAAGCGGCTCCACCTGCCCACGGTCATCACCCTCTTTGATTCCGTACTCTCCTTTGACACCCATAAGACGGACAGCCAGTTGAAAAAAATGCTGGGCGCCACTGTGGCGGACATCATGACCTCCAAGCTCACCACAGTTGAGGAAAACGCCACGATGGAGGACATAGCCACCATCATGGCGGAGGAAAAAAAGCACCTGATTCCAGTGGTGCGCGGAGGGAAATTGGTCGGGCTTGTGGACCGCTCCCACGTGATCCACGCCATAGCCGGGGAGTGAAGGAAATTATGGAATAATTGAATTTACCGCCCTCCGGCGGACTTATTCGCCACTGGTCATTAGGGCGTCTTACTGCTTATCAATGACAAATGACTGTTGACCAATATAACCGCTACTCACTGGCAATCTCGAATATAGCCACTTCCGGAGGCGAAAGAAAGCGTATCGGCGGACCCCAGGTCCCGCTGCCTCTGTTTGAATAGAGACCGCCCCCTCCAGGGAGCCTGGCCAGTCCGGCGATATTCGGGTATAACAGTTTCACCACAAGGCCGAAGGGGAATATCTGCCCGTTATGGGTGTGGCCCGAAAGCTGGAGATCAAAATGTTCCTGCGAATTCATACTCACAATGGGGCGGTGTTTCAACAAGATGGTAAAGAGACCGCCAGGCAAACCAGAGAGCAGGTCCTTTTCGTCAACCTCCTTGAGAAGCCCGCTTTTTTTTCCCGCCGCATCGTCAACGCCCGCGATGTTCAAAACGCCGTTCACCGTCATGCCGGACCCTCTCAACACGATGAATCCCGCCCTTTTGGTGAACTCCAGGGCTTGGTCCAGCCCGGCGTAAAATTCATGGTTTCCCGTAACAGCGTACTTGCCGTGCCTCGGTTTCAATTCGCTGAAAAGTCCGGAAATGCCGTCAAGGCCCGCCCCCTGCCCATCCATAAGGTCTCCGGTTGAGACCAGTATATCCGGGGCCTCCTTTTTAATGATATCAATTGTTCTTTTAAGGCGGGTCTTAATTGTCATAAGCCCCAGGTGGAGGTCCGATATTTGGGCGATCTTGATTTTTTTTACGCCCTCCGGCAGCTTTGACGTCTTGATTGCCACCCGTTCCGTTTTAACGGCGCCCGCCTCGAAAAAACCATAGATGGCCGAACAGCATGCAAGGACCAAAGGGAAAAAGAAAAGCCGGGCCGGCGATAGGGAGGGAAACGTCATGTCCTTTTTAAAAACCCGCCATATAACGCGGAACGTAAGGCGGCAGATATCCAAAAAAACCGACATGGAAAAAAAAAGTAGAAGAAAGCCCATCCAGGTATAGATCGGCCAGGCCAGGGTCCGGGCCGCGTATTGAAAACCGGCCTGTTCCAGGAACCTGGCCGCAATGGGGGAGAAGACCATGAAGAGCATGAAAACGCCAAGGGGGATACCGGCGTTACGGCCAAAATTCAAGGCCCCCCTGGACCTCAGAAAGGCATGGACATGCATTCCACCATAGATAAGGAAGAATGTGGCGAGAAAAAGCGTCATGACGGGATTATTATAACAACTTCCGCGATTTTATACCTATAGAATAGGAATTTCCATTTTAATCTTTTAAAATCAAACATATATATGAATCACACCCCCCTTGATCCCCCCTTGCCAGGGGGGAATTTTCTGAGATACTCTCAGCACCAAAGGGGAATTATTGAGATATTCCTCTTAAAACAGGGGGGAATTTTAAAAATATTCCCCCTTAAAAAGGGGGCCAGGGGGATGTCAATCCTTTCCAGCCTGTGCGTGTCCGCACACACAGGTGGTTGCAGGTACAAATCTGCAACGAGCATTTTTTTATTAAAAGCCGCTGAATTGAACCATTAAGGCCGCCATGTTCTCCAGGCCGCGATTTTCCACGCGGTGCCTGGCTCCTTCCGGAAAGGAAAAACTTCCTCCGGCTGAAACGGACAGGACCTCTTCCCCGGTTATGAAATGCGCTGTCCCGGACAAAACAATCAAATGCCCGCCACCTTTGGAAGAGCGGCCAAGTTCAAATATTCCGCCAGGGGCCATCTCCACCTTGCGCGCGCGATAGGAGCTTCCGCTGTCCAGCGTTGACACGCTTCCCCATGCATGGCTCTCCTTCCGATGCTCCATGAATTCCGTACGCTGGTCCTTCCTGAGCCTTTCAGCGATCTTTTTAACGTCCTGCGCCCGGTCCTTTGGACACACCAATACGGCGTCCGGGGTGTCCACTACCATCATGTCCTTTAATCCAATGGCCGCTACCAGGCGTTCATCCCCATATAGTATGGAGTTTTCGTTTTCCAGGCCGAGGATGTTTCCCCTATGCATGTTCCCTTTCCCGTCCGTCTCATTGACCTCCGCCATCGCGGAGAGGCTCCCGACGTCGTGCCATCGGATGTCCGTTGGAACCACGATTGACTTCCCGGATTTTTCCATGATGCCGTAATCAATGGACTCCGGCATGATGGATGCGAAGATTTTCTCCCTTTCCCCCCTGGATTCAATCCGGTCCATCAAGGACAGCTTTTCAAACATGGAGGGCATATAGGTTTCCATCTCCTTGAGTATAATGGAAGCCTTCCAGACGAACATCCCGCTGTTCCAATAATATCCCCCCTCGCGAATGTATCTTTCCGCGGTTTGAAAATCCGGTTTTTCCCTGAAGGCTTTCACCGGGAAAACAGCGGCGCCGGAGTTGGTTGAAATTTCCTTCTCTCCTTTTTGGATGTAGCCGTATCCGGTTTCCGGCCTTGTGGGCGTGATGCCAAGGGTGACAAGGAAGCCGGACAGCGCGGCCTCGGAAGCAGTTTTAATTATTTCCAAAAAGGCGTCCCGGTCTTCTATATAATGGTCGGAAGGAAGCGCCACCATCACGGCCTGGGGGTCCGCTTTTATCAGACGGAAGGCCGCCAGTCCTATGGCCGGGGCCGTGTTTTTCGGCATGGGTTCAATAATGAGATTTTCCTTGCGGAAAGACGAAAGCTGGGACAGGCATGTTTCGCCCATAGCGGCATTGGCTGCTATATATATCCTTTCCGGCGTGGCCAGGGTCTCTATCCTGTGGAAGGTCTGCTGCAAGAGGGTTTCACTCCCGCTTATCTTCAGGAATTGCTTGGGAAAGGCTTCACGGCTGAGGGGCCAGAAGCGAGTGCCGCTTCCGCCGGCCATTATTACGGCATGGATCATGGTATGGAAAAGAAAAATTTTTTGTGGGCGCGCAGATTAGTGACTAAAGTTTAAAGTGAACTAAAGTGCCTAAAGTTGTAGATAGCAGAAAAAATAGCTTCCACAATGTTACTCACTTTAGACTTTAGCTCACTTTAGTCACTCGCACTGCAATCCCGTTTATTTAAAAAAACCTTGAAATCCCTATTCAGTAAAATTAAACCAAACCGAGGGATCATTCCCCGAAAACCACGTCAGGAATTGTCCTGTCGCCTTTACGCCCCGTGCTGTAAAGAAAAAAACGGCTGCCCTTTATGAAATACTGGATTGGATTTCCCCAAGGGTCATGGACGTCTTTTTCGTCAAGGACCCCGGTCTGGACAAGCTGGTTCAGGCTTTGGGGATACTCCCCATACAGTGAAGTATAAAGCTGGAGGCGGGAAAAGATAAGGTCCAGCCGCGAACCGGCCGCGGCTTTATGCACGGCGTCCATCTCCTTCAACTGGTTTTGGATAGAGTCCACCGTCCGGCCTGACTGCGCTATAACGCCCGCGACCGCGGCAAGCAAGGCCAGGGCAGGGACCAGCATTCCAGCCACCCTCTTCAGCAGAACCAGGGGAGACGCCTTTTCCTTTTTGCGTCCCTTTTTCCCGGCGGAAACCTGTAAGGCGCCCCGCTTCAAAAGGGAATTGATAGCCTCGCTGGTCTCGAACTCCCCCAACCGGCTGGCGTTGACCAGCGTTTCCATTGGGACGCTCTCCTTGAGATAGGAAAGAACCAGCTTCTCATTTTCAGTATTGACTTTTATAGGACCCTCGGCCTTTTTCACCACCGCGTCGCCAGGGGGAAAGGTCTTAGCCAATACCCTCCATTCATCCGCTATCCGGCATCCTTCCATTAAAATTGTGTCTATGCCAAGGCTCACCCCCACTTCCTGTGGGACGTTCAAGGCGTCCGTTATGTCGAACTGGTACGATCCCGTCTCCCATTGCAGGGCCAGGAAAAGACAGTCCTTTACCTGCCTTTCCAGCATTTCCGTCAAGACCTCCTTTGAGGCGTATCTGGAGAAAACCGTCCAGATCGGCTCCATTGTGGAGTTGAATTCCTTGATGGCGCGCACCACCACTTCCTTTGGCGCCAGCTTGTTGCCGGCAAGGGTGTACTTGAGGCGGTCCAGGTCCTTGGACCCCTTGCGTTCCGCGAATATCACCTGGCCTTCGCGGAAGGCCACGCTTATGGAGGTCTCCCCGTGTTCCACCTGGAGGAGGCCGGTCTTTTTCTCCAGGGAGATCATTTGAAGAATATTGGTGAAGCTGAATGATTGCAGGCTGCCCTTGAAGGACATTAATCTTTCCTCGCGCTCATGAAATAAATCAGGTTTGAAATAAAATAATATGCCAGGGCTGTCCCTGAGAGATATATGTCGGCAAGCATGACTTGCGAAACGCCTTTCCCCGCGCCCATGGTTTTAAGGCCCAGAGCGACAATGAACAGGGAATTCAACGCCATGAAGACGAATCCGGCCAACTCCCTGCCCGAAAATAAATAGCCCGCCCCGGGGAAGAGCAGGTTGGACAGCGCCTGGATTTTTCTCCTTCGCGCCCCGTAATTGGACGCCTTCAACTGGATCTCTTTTTTCTTTTTAGGGTCGACTATTTGTTTTCTGGAGAAAGCAGCGGAGCATTGGTAGCACCTCTCCCTGGTGAAACTGGATATCTGAAGGGGGTCGATAAAGACCATTCCGCAACTCACGCAAATCTGGGAAAATCCCGAATTTTTCTTGTAATAATTAAGGCCGAAGAGGATTATTCCCGCTCCGGCTATATAATAAATCAGCATACCGGAGGGCATGGCGCCAATGCCGGCCCGCCACAGGGCCTCAAGGACCGCGTCGACTTCGGGGCCCAGGCTTGCCAGATACTCGGCGATTCTTTCCTTTGGCAAAAGGCAATCAAGGCTTCCGTGTCCGCCTGCCTGGGCGTTTTCCTCCATGAACTTCTTTGTCCTGGCATGATTGAGCAGCACAGCCTTGTCGTACTCCATCTTGGCGTTCTTGGTGTCCAGGAGGTCCGCGTAGGAAAGGTTCAGGTTCAAATGGGCCTCAAAAAGGTCAGGATGTTTTGCCAGGGCCTTTTGAAAATAATCCACCGCTGTCTGGATTTTTCCCATTTGCATGTAGGTGGCGCCAAGATTGGACAAGGCCGCCGGGTCATCCGGATAGAATCGCAGATATTTCTCATAGCTGCTTACCGCCTTTTGATATTCCTTTCCGTTCTTATATATATAACCCAGGGCGAAGTAGACATGGGGGGTCGGGTTTTCCCTGCCGGACTCCCTTTCAAGGCGGAGGAGGGTTTCATGGCTCCAATTTCCCTGGCTGACCCGTTCCAGGGAATGAAAAACCCTGGAGTTGGAGAAGACGATGTCGCGGGAAAGGTCTTTCAGGAAATGAGGCAAAATCAGCCCAAGGTAGATAAAGAACAAGACAACGATGGCCCTGGATCTGGGCCCTATGTATCCCCACAAAAAGACAGGAAGGGCCAAAAGGAAAAGTTCAAGGCCGCCTATTGCGGCAGGGAGCAGGAGCAAGGCCAGGGCGAAAATCCGTGACGGGACTTTCTCGTAAGTGAAGGGGGTGAAGGAGCGGAGATCATAAAAAAGGGGCCTTAGGTTGAATAAAAACAAAAACAGGAAGAACAGAAGAAAAGAAAGGGCGGCTGCGGCCAGTCCGCCGGAAATAAGTCCCTGGACGCATTCACTCCACTGGGCCTGGCTTTTCCATGCTTTCCGCAAGCCTGTGTAAACGCAGGAAAAAGAGAGGGGAATGTTTTTAGGATTCTGCCGCGCCAGAATGGACGCCTTGCGGAAATCCACACGTCCGTAATCAAGGGAAACCTGGCCAGCTCCGTCAAGCAAGGCAAGAGCGGCGTCAAAGTTATTAAGCAGGGCCATGCGGTCAGCTTCAAGGACCAAGAGATCGCTCACGGGAAAAAGGTTGCCGGCGCCCATTTCCTTTTTCAGCTTGAGGACGCCGGAAATCCCCTGGGCTATTTTTCCCCTGTCCCCCTGGCCTGCGGCGTTCCTTATGTCGCTGAAAAGATTTTTCAGTCCAGGGACCAGTTGGATATCGTGCCCCGCCAGAAGCTCAATTGGACTGGATAACGCCTCTTCATTGCCGCCCTCCTGGGCCGTTGAGGAAGGAGTATGGAGAAAGAGGGCGAATGCCGCCCAGGCGATCAAGGGCCAAAGCTTCCGTGAATTTCTATTTGTCCGCATTAAATTGGTTTTATATTACCGGATGGAAGGCTATAATTTTAAGGTATGTAGAGGCCCCGCCGCAACCAAAAGGGATTTTCGGCCCGTTGCCGGAAATTAAATGCTATGCATCTGGTTCAAGGATATTTTAAAAGCCTTAACCACATCATGGCTGCCGATATCGAGAAGTATTATTTCATTTTCCGTGATGTGCAGGGTAAGGGTTATGCGGTAGCTGTGAGCCAGGCTTACCGCATGGCATCCGGAAAGTTTTCCTCTCAGCGGATGCGCTTCCAGACGACGTTGAAATGGATCATGCTGTAAATCCGAGACGAGCTTTGCAAAGCGTGGTTTTAAATCCAGGCGTTTCCTGAAGAATTTATTAGCGTGACGAAGGAACTGCTTCGGCGTTACGATGGTGTACACTATTCATCCTCGCCCTCTAATGATTAAATAATGCAGCCGGGACGGCTGCGGTCCATTTAAGAAACAGCTCCGAAACATTTTTTATATTTCCCGCCGCTGCCGCATGGACAAGGATCGTTCCTTCCCGCCTTTGGTTCATGCTATCCCTTTATCATCTCCTTCGCGTGGCGGCGGGTGGCCTCGGTGATGACAGAGCCGCCGGACATCCTCGCGATTTCATCCACCCTTTCCTCCTTGCTCAATCCTCGAATGGCGATTTTCGTCCTGCCGCCGGAGAATGATTTTTCAATTGAATAGTGGGCCTCGGCCATTCCCGCTATCTGCGGCAGGTGCGTGATGCAAAGGACCTGACGGCCCCTGGAGATTTTCATGAGTTTTTCGCCCACCTTCTCAGCGACCTTGCCGCCGATGCCGGTGTCCACTTCATCAAAGACCAGGGTCGGGACGTCCGCGCTCCCAGGAAGAATATTTTTCAGGGCCAGCATCACCCTGGAGATCTCGCCGCCAGAAGCGATCCTGGACAGTGGCTTGGGGCTTTCCCCTGGATTGGAGGAAAAAAGAAACTCGACCCTTCCGAACCCGTGTGGATTCAGCTTGACCTGGCCACCCTTGAAGGCAAAGGGGCCGCCTTCCTCCGGCTCGTAAAGGAAATCCACCTTGAAGTCAACCTTGTCCATGTTCAGGTCCTTGAGTTCCTTTGTGATGACGCTGGAAAATTTTTTTGAAGCCTTTTCACGGTCAGCGGCGAGTTGCTCCGCCTTGCCCTGAATTTTTCCCTCCATCTCTTCCAGTTCCTTTTCAAGTTTTTCCGAAAACTCGTCCTCGCTTTCGAGTCCGGCGAATTCTGATTCTGCCTTCTCCAGGTATTCCAAAACCTCCTCAATGGTCGCTCCGTACTTTCTTTTCAGTGATTTAATTTCCGCCATGCGGTCCTCCATTTCCTGGAGCTTTTCAGGATTTGATTCAATGCCGCCCAGATAATCGCGAAGCCCGGAGGAGAGTTCATCCAATTGGATAATTATGGAATTGGACGTCTCAAGGGTTGAGGCGAGACCGGGGTCCATTTCAACGGCCGAGGAAAGGCCGCCATGCGCCTGCTTGAGGATGTCCAGGGCTGAGTCGTCGGAATCGTAAAGCCCCTTGTAGGCATTGCCCACGGCCTCATGAATCTTCTCCGAGTTCCGCAGCTTTTTCATTTCCACGAGAAGGGTTTCCTCCTCGTCCGGGGCGAGGCCGGCCCTTTGGATCTCGGTGATTTCGTAATTAAGCTGGTCCTTTCTCCTGGCCCGTTCCCTCTTTTTTTCTTCTTTTCTTTCCGCTTGTTTTTTCAGTTCCCTGTAAAGGGACTCGAGTTTCCGGACCTCCTCGCAGTCCGGCTCCAGGCCGCCGAAGGCGTCCAGGAAGCGCAAGTGGTTCTCGGATTGGAACAGCGCCTGGTGCTGATGCTGGCCGTGAATGTCCGCCAGGCGGTCTCCGATTTCGCTCAGCGCGGAAAGCGGCGCAAGGGAGCCATTGAGGAAGACCTTGTTCTTCCCGGAGCGGGAGACGGTCCGCTTGATAATGAGTTCGTCCTCCTCCGCGCTTACTCCCAGCCTTTCAGCAAGGGCCTTAAGGTCGGCCTTTCCATTCAAAAGAAAGAGGGCCTCGACGTTGGCGGAGTCCTCTCCCTCGCGTATGCATTCGAGGCCGGCCCTGCCGCCAAGGGCCAGGTCGAGCGCGCTTATGATGATTGATTTGCCCGCGCCCGTTTCGCCGGTCAGCACATTCAAGCCCGGCTGGAACTCGATGCGGAACTCATCTATCAACGCGAAATTTTTTATGTGAAGTTCCTTGAGCATATCAACGCTCGCCCCACTTCAATTTTTTCCGCAGCACTTCATAATAATTTTTTTCCGGGAGATGAATCAGCTTTAAGCGGGAATCCGCCCTGCGGATGTGAATGGCGTCATCAAAGTTCATTTCGAACCCCACCTGTCCGTCCAGAGTCACGTAGAAGTCCTTGTGCTCGACTTCAAGCCGCACCTCGATTTCCCTGTTGCCGGGAATGACGATGGGCCGGTTGGCGAATGAGAAGGGGCAGATGGGACAAATGATCAAGGCGTCGATGGTGGGATAGAGGATCGGGCCTCCCGCGGCCATGGAATAGGCGGTGGAGCCCGTGGGCGTGGCAATGATCAAGCCGTCGCCACGGTAGGAGGAGACGTATTGGCCATTGATGCTCACTTTGAGATCCACTATTCTGGACAGGACGCCCTTGTTGAAAACCACGTCGTTCATGACAGTGTGGCTTTCCCTTACCTCCCCCTTTTTCAGGACCGTGACGCTCAGGAGTATCCTTTCCTCGAAATCAATCTTTCCGGCCAGGACGGATTCAAGGGTCGGGTAGATCTCGTCCATGGTCACCTCAGTTAAAAAACCGAGGCTTCCCATGTTGACTCCGAGAATCGGCACGCCGCGGCCGTACATCATCCGCGCCACGCTGAGGAGCGTGCCGTCTCCCCCCAAAACTATGAGCAGGTCGAGGTCCTTGGCGCCCACGTCTTCCTTGGTGAGCTCGGAAGGGACCCCGATACGCTCGCCTGTTTTGCAGTCCAGAAAAACCTTGAGGTCCTTTTCCACGAGCCAGTTGTATAGCCGCTTTACGGAATCAACCCGTTCCAGTTTATGCGATTTGGCTATTACTCCGATTTTTTTCATATAGGGTCTCTTTCGTGTTATTAATGAACTGTTCCGCTATCTCGAACTCCCTTCCTATTTCGGAAAAATCCGGAAGATGCTTGGCGAATTTCACGCGGTCCGTGTCCCGGAGAAAGTTGCATGACGCCTCCTTCATGACCCGGTCGATCATCAGGTTCTTCCTTATATAAGGGTCGATCTCTTCAGTTGTCCAGTCAACCGCTGGGAAGCGGAAGCGGTCCTGCAAATATTTTCTGAAAACCTCCGAAAGCTCGAAATGGAGGCCCCGGATGGATTCAGGATCGTTGAAATTAAAGTTTTTCAATCGGGCCAGTTCCCGCAAGGCCGCCTCCTCCGGCATGGGGACAGGCTCAGGGGCGGCCTTTCCCCTCTTCTTCAAGTACTGGCGGACAAGATAAAAGCCAAGGGCCAGTACCGCGATGGCGCCTGCTATGGCGGCCTCGCGCCAGTAAGTGGCCGGAATTTCCTCAAGGGGCCGGATCTCGTTCGGGAGATCGGTCAAACCCTCCTTGCCCTCAAGGGAGCTTTTGATCTCGATGAAGATTTGCGGGGCCTCGGCGGAGGACTCCGTGTCGCTCCCCGGGACTTTATATTGGACGGACACTGGAGGAATCCGGTACGAGCCGACATTGTCCGCCCTTACTTTATACCATTTCCTGATGGTTTTCCTACCGTCGATTTCCGGGATCTCTTCCGCGCCTGAGTCCACCACGCGGAGGTCCATGATTTTCGGGCCGAATTCCGGGACCTGGAGCGGAACCTCAGGTTTCCAGCGCACGGTAACGGTCCAGGCCAAGATGTCCCCAACAGTCGCCACGGCTTTATCCACCTCGGAGAGTATTTCCACCGGCGGGAGGTCCGCGATTGCCTTATTATTTGGCGCCTGGATCTTTTCGCAGGAGAAAAGAAGGAAAATCAGGACAGAGGGCGCGGCTTGAAAAACAGATTTCCAGTTTTTTATTATTCCTGAATTTTTCATTCGTGATCATTTAACGGCAAGGGCATTGCGCGGCATGACCCTGGGAGCGAAAGGGAATTTACTTCCATGCCTTACAATATAATCATACCTAAATTGAGCGATTTTTAAGAAGAAAAAAATCCCCTTTTAGCGAAAGATCTTTGATATAATTGAATGGTCTGAAATTCAATTTAAATATCAACCTTTCACTCAAAGGGTTAAGAGATGAAAATTAAAAGCACAGGCTATCATATAACGCGGGTTGAGGCAACCGAAGATAAAATCAGCGGGCGTAGGGGGTTGGCGTTTATATTGCGGTATTTCGAGGGAGCAAGGATTTTTAAATTGATAGAGAGCCGCCTTGGGGATCTTTGTCTAAACAAGAAGGGGCAATCCGCTGGTTTCATTATCCGCCAGATAATGGCCAGGCTCGTGGATGGCACAGATGCTGCCATAAGCGGCTTTGATCGTTTAAAGGCGGATGAAAGTTATGGAGCTGTTATAGAAGTCAGCCAAAAGGATTTGCTGTCCTCATATCCGGTCAAGCGCTTTGCAAATACAGTAGTGTTTTGGGGCAGCGCCTTGAATTGTTATTAACCGTCTCATAATAGTAACAACATTACGCAGCATATTTGGTTGTTTCATTTTTGAAATACGGCTGAACACGGTCAGGTGATTTCTGAATAAATCTCATGTGGCTTATAACCGCGCCATGCAACTGCTTGGGTGCGGTAATTGCCTTCCGCCCGATCGCATTATCTTTGAGGTCGTTCCAGAATAGTTCATCCGGGTTCAACTCTGGAGAATGCGGCGGCAAGAAAAACAAGCGAAAACGGTTTTTAATGGGTTCGATAAACTTCATTACGGACTTGGCCTTGTGGGCAGGGTGCCCATCAACGATCAAAAAAAAACATACAGGTAGAGCCATGAATCAGTCGTTTGATGAATTCTATAAATTGTTTTGAAAAAAATATTCCCCAAAAGCCATGAAATGGCGATACCCAAATAGCCCGGCGCTCGCGCGCTGGGCTATTATTGTTTCGCCCTTGCCCTGGACTGGTCAAGCACGTGTGCTTTGAGATAAGGTCCGGCTCTGTCATTTCTTCGCGCCTTTGTGCCTCCGTGTGAGTTCTCATTAATTTCCGATTATATTCCCATTTTTTTCAAGAACCGCTCGGATTTCCCTGGTCAATAGCCATTGGCCAGTTAAGGACGAAATGCCAAGCACCAATGCCAATCCTTCCTGGGCCATGCCCCGCTGTGTTATAATTCCAACCTAAATTGCGCGATTTTGTACCACAGTATCAGTCCTTTGGACTGTAAACAATTTTTGATCATTGCCGGAAATGAACGGCGCTTTCTAAAATTCGTCGGCTACATGAAAAAATTAAAATACCTCTTGTTGGCGTTGTTCCTCCTGGCCGGGGCGGCCTGGACGGGAAGGGAAAGCCCTCTTCTTAAAAACATTGCTTGGCCGGGGAAAAGCCAGGACAAGAAAATCCAGGCCCAGGATTACGAATTCGTCCCTGTAAAGGCCAGGGACATCCGCCGGACCGTCATGGCTACCGGGACAGTGACCTTGAAGACCGGCGCGGAGGTGAAGATAGGCGCAAGGATTTCCGGCCAGTTGAAAAAGCTGAACGTCAGGATAGGCGACTTCGTCCACGCCGGTGATGTGATCGCCGTTATAGACCATGTGGACCTGCTTGCCCGCCTGGCCCAGCGCCGGGCTTCATTGCAAAACGAAGAGGCCGATCTTGCCAAGACCCGGTCCCAGGGTCCGCTGGAAATTCAAAAGGCCAAGGCGGAAATTGAGGAACTGGAGGCGCAGGAGATATACGCCGGAAAAACCCTGGAACGCAACCGGGGACTTAATCAGCAAGGCATGGTCCCGGACTCGACGCTGGATGAGTCCGTCCAGAACGTGAATGTCCTTAAGGCCAGGATCAAGGTCTCGCGCGAGAACCTGAAGCTGGCCGAGGACCGCTTGCTACGTGATATAACCCTGGGCGAGGCGAAGGCCGCCAGGGCCAGGGCCGACTTGCAGGAAGCGGAAACTCTGTTGTCATACGCCACCATCACCGCCCCCATAGACGGCATAGCGGCCTTTATTTCCACGCAGGAGGGGGAAACCGTGGTGGCGAGCCTTTCAGCCCCGACCTTCGTGACCCTTACCGATCTCAGGAAATTGGAGGTGACCGTGTATGTGGACGAAACGGACATCGGCCAGGTCGCGGCCGGACAGAAAGCGGTTTTCACTGTTGACAGCCATCCTGACAAATTTTTTCCAGGGACCGTCCTCGATATCCACCCCAAGGCGGTTATCAAGGACAACGTGGTCAACTATGAAGTCATGCTTGAAATCGACCCGGCCAATATCCAATTGCTGCGTCCTGAAATGACCACCAACGTCGTTATCACCACCGGGGTCAGGGAAAATGTCCTTGCAGCCCCCAAGGAAGCGGTGAGGAACGCGGGCAAACAAAATTTCATCATCGCCAAGGCAAACAACGCGCTGTCGGAAAAAACGGTCACGGTCGGCTGGCGTGACAGCGGCTTCGTGGAGATTGTTTCCGGCCTCGAGCCAAGCGACCAGGTTGGAATACCAATCAAGCCGGCCAACGCCGCGGCGAGCGAGCGCGGCGGAGGAGGTGGACCGCGCAAGCAGCCATGAGCCTTATCCACCTGGAAAACATAACCAAGACCTACACGAACACAGGCTTCACCACCAATGTTCTCAAGGGGGTGTCCCTGCGGATAGAGGAAGGGGAATACGCCGCTGTCATAGGCCCTTCGGGCGCGGGAAAGAGCACCTTGATGGCGATAATCGGCTGCCTTTCAAGCCCGACAAGCGGTTCGTATATGCTGGACGGAGAAGAAGTCGCGAGGCTGAACGACAGTGACCTGTCGCGCGCGCGCAACGAGAAGATAGGCTTCGTGTTCCAGGCGTTCCACCTGCTGCCTGGGGCGCCCGCCTTTGACAATGTCATACTGCCCCTTATGTATTGCCGGAAGGTCCCGCCCGACGCGAAGGCCCGCGCTGCGGAGGCATTGGAAAAGGTGGGACTCGGACACAGAATGCGCCACACCCCCGGCCAGCTCTCCGGCGGAGAGCAGCAACGCGTGACCATCGCCCGCGCCCTTATTAACAATCCAAAACTCATACTTGCCGACGAACCCACGGGAAACCTCGATTCAAAAACCGGCGCGGAAATAATGAAAATTTTTGACAATCTGAACCAGGAAGGCCGGACGATCATCCTGATCACGCATGACCAGAAGGTGGCGGAACATGCCCGCCGCATCATTCGAGTGATGGACGGAATGATCGATACGGATGTTTAAAATTTAGATGGAACGCGTTTCCATGAAACTTTAGTTCACTTTAGCCACTTGTAACTTTAGCTCACTCACAAAAAATCCCTCCCATGAGAATCGCAAGGAATTCACGGCAGGCGCTGAACGGGGTGAGGCGCAATAAGGGCAACACGCTTCTGATGGCGCTGGGGATCATCATAGGCATCGCGTCCCTCACCGTGATAGTGGCCCTGGGCGAAGGGGCCAAGACCCAGGCGCTGGCCAGGATCGCGGACATGGGGTTCGGCGCGGATTCCTTTTCCGTGCGCGCCGGATTGGGAAAACTGTTCTTCACAAAAGGCCCGGACATCACGACCCTGACCCTCCAGGACGCGGACGATATCCTCGCCCTGCCGCTCGTTCGGGAAGTTGTCCCGACCCAGAGGCACAGCGCCCGCGCGGTGTACAAGGGCAATTCCACCTTTACCCGCGTTTTCTCCGTGACGCCTGATTGGCAGTCGGACGGGAGTTGGAAGATCGCCGGCGGCAGGTTTTTTTCCCAGGAGGAATCGGACCGCAAGGCGAAGGTGGTTGTTATCGGCGCCACCGTGGCCGGAAAACTCTTCGGCCCGGAAGACCCCGTTGACAAAATGGTTCGAATAGGGTCGGTCTACTTTAAAGTAATCGGCGTGTTCGCGCCTAAGGGGGTGACTGGAAGCGGGTATGATCCGGATGACCGCGTGGTCATACCGCTGGACACCGGCATCTCCCGGCTCTTTCACCAAACCTGGCTCACCAGCATACTCATACGTACCTTGCGCCCGGAACAGGTGGAGGAGACCATTGAGTCCGTGAGGGCATTGCTGCGGCGCAACCATAACCTGTCCGTTATAACAGAGGACGACTTCCGTTTCATCACCCCGGAGGGGATCATGGAATGGAGGCTCCAGCAAGAGCAGGCGTTGAACCGCATGTTGATGCTCATCTCCACTGTGTCCCTCCTTGTCGGTGGGATCGTGATCATGAACATAATGCTTGTGTCGGTCAGGGAGCGGGTACACGAGATCGGGGTCCGGCGCTGTTTCGGGGCGCGGCGTTCCGACATCATCCAGCAGTTCATGTTCGAGGCGCTCTTTGTTTCCTTGGCCGGCGGAGTCCTTGGCGTTCTGCTGGGTCTTGCGATTTCCGCGGGTTTAAGGCATTTCCAAATGGCGGCCTACGTGACCTGGCAGCCGTTCGTCCTTGCCTTTGTTTTTTCCACTCTGGCCGGCCTGGTCTCCGGGGTCCAGCCCGCGCGCAACGCGGCTTCGCTGGCCCCGGATGAGGCTTTGCGATGATAAAAGCTCTGCACTGAACTTAACGCCCTTCGGGCGGACTTTAAAGAATTGAACATCGAACATCCAACATTGAACGTCGAACGTCGAAAAAGGAAGAAAGGATTTAAAACGTAAAACGAATTTTTCTTACTTCGATGTTGGACGTTCGATGTTCGATGTTGGACGTTCAGTTTTTTCTTC
>JACRGO010000198.1 GCA_016212295.1 Nitrospinota bacterium
CAAAGGTGTCTCCAATGTCGCGCAAAAGATGAGGCAACTACACCGTAGCGCCAGGTTGGTCTTCGATTACCTGCGCATGACAAAAAACTCCTGCACCCTTAATGGCGTGTGAGATATGGTAGAACAAATTTACCGTGCGGAAAAAATATTGACTATGGCGTATTATTTAAATATAATTTTAGCATCGTGCTGATTGTTGTTTATCAACCTTTTTTGGAGGTGGAAAGTATGGACAGGCGGCTTTTTATAACAAAGCTGGCGGCGATACCAGCCGGTCTGATGGCGCTTGGCTCAGGCGAAGCCTTTGCGGCGACCGATACGACTGGAGCTACGGATACGACCACAAGCGGCGCTGGAGTTACTGTTTACGGAAACGTGGCCAGCAGATTTTCAAGGGCTCCGGTCGCGGATGTAACAGTGACCGTACGCGATAGCGCCGGTGAACTGGGTTCAGCAAAAACGGACGCCAAGGGACTGTATAGTATTTCCGGCCTTAATCTGAGCAGTGGGGACAAAATCAGGGTTGAATGCTCCGCTAAGGGAGCCAATGTCGTTCCCATACCCAAGGTCAGGAGCGACATGCTCATTGTCAATTTTGACAGCCAGGAAAAAGGGGACCCGGGCAACATGGGCGACCAGGGCAAGGGTAAAGGCGGAAAAGGTGGGGCCTCTGGAACAACTACCACTGATGGCGGCGGCAAAGGCGGTGACATGGGCGGGAAGGATAAAGGAGGCGACCAAGGAAAAGGCAAAGGCGGCGACCAAGGAAAAGGCAAAGGCGGCGATATGGGTGGAGGCGACCAAGGAAAAGGCAAAGGCGGCGATATGGGTGGAAAGGATAAAGGCGGCACTGGCGGCAAAGATAGTGGTGGCGCAGGTGGCGGTTCAACGGGCGGCACGACCGGAGGGACTACTGGTGGAACGTCTGGTGGGACTACTGGCGGTTCAACTGGTGGGACTACTGGCGGTTCAACTGGTGGAACTACAGGCGGCATGCAGTAAATTTTGCTTTATGCCCGCTTTCTTGACACCGTTGAGTTATTAGAATAGAATAAAATAATAAACGGTGCGGGGTGGAGCAGTCTGGTAGCTCGTTGGGCTCATAACCCAAAGGTCGTAGGTTCAAATCCTGCCCCCGCTACCAAATAAAATCAAGGGCTTACGGGAAACCGTAGGCCCTTTTTTATTGGGGTGTTAAATTAACCGCCGGCAAGCAGATCCTTGAAATTCTCATTCTTGAATTCAGAATGCACGGAGCTCCGGTGGCGCTCCAGCATGCGGTCCGCCGCTTTCACGGTCTCCAAGTCCTCGAATTTCAAGTCATATCCCTCGCCAAAGTTTTTAAAATCAAGAAGGAAGTCCGCTATTTTCAATTGTCCGGTGGGCTTGGAAGGGACGTAGGTGACGTCCTGATTGTCTTCCACCTGGAGAAGGTATCCCATATGTATTAATTGATCCAATACCTCCCTGGCCAGGGCCAGAGGGAGTCTGATTTTTTCCGAGATTCCGTTGGCGGTGAGGCGCGATTCCTGTCTTTCGTATTCCTTGCACAACTCCAGCATTATGGATAGAGCCGCCTTTTCCCTTGTGGTATAATTCAGATTACGGTCAACGTCCAGTCTGTGGAACTGTCTGTAGTTCTGGCACGCGAAACTTATTTCCGCCCCAACGAGCACAATGACCCAGCTTACATAGACCCATGCTAAAAATATGGGGACGGTGGCGAAGGTCCCGTATATGGCGTTGTACTTGGCTATACCCACCTGAAAATGTATATAGCCGAATTGGGTGATTTGCCAGCCGGAACCCGCAATGGTCCCGGCGAGCATGGCCGGCAGGAAGCGCACCTTGGTATTGGGCACAAATATATATAGGAACGTAAGAGCTAAAATAATGCATAGCCACGGGAGGGTGAGCAGGAAAATTTTCATGAATCCAGCGAAGAGCCCTATTTCCAATAATTTTTGAGTGATGGTGTTACTGCTCAAGGTGGTGGATAGTCCAACTGCCCCTATGAGCAGGATCGGGCCAATGGTCAGGACGGATAGGTAATCGCTGAACCTCCTGAAAAAGGTCCTAGCCTGGGTCACTCCCCATACTTTATTGAAGGATTGTTCTATTTTTCCAAGGACATTAAGCGCTGAAAAGACCAGGACCACCAGTCCTATGGAACCCAACGGTTTGACGTCCGTCTTATTCACGTACTCGATGATTTTTGGGACCACTTCAGCCGCCGGACCAGTAAGGGCCTGGGAAACTATGATCGGCTGGAGCAGGTCCTGCGCGCCGAATCCCTTGGCAACGGCAAAGCTCAAGGCAAGAATTGGAACAAGGGACAGGGCGGTGGTGAAGGCCAGGGAAGAGGCGAGGGTCAGGAACTCATTTCGCAGCAGGCCGTTCCAGGTTATATAAAAAACCTTGGCCATGCCAAGGGAGGCCAGCTTGGGCATGGACTGCGGTTTCTCCGTGGCGTCCCAAAGGTTCCGGTGGAAAAATGCCTCAATGGATTTTATCGTTTCCTGAATTTTTTTTCGCATGGCTCGATTGTACCACCAAAATGATATGTCCTCAAGACATAGCGCGGCATGGCCGCTACCAAAGGGAAAAACACAAATTACAAATAGCAAATTACAAATAAATCCCAAATTACAATTATTTAATGTCCAGACCTATTCCATTTACTCGTCACTTGTTACTTTCATGAATAGTTGTATTAAATTTGCATATTTAACATATTGAAAAATAAGTGTTCATGAACTATACAAACGCATTGGAATTTCTTTATGCCCAGAAGAGTCTCGGCATCCGGCCGGGACTCCAGGCTGTTCGCGACCTTTTGGGGCGATTGGGAAATCCCCATGAAAAGTTCAAATCAGTTCTCATTGGAGGGACAAACGGCAAGGGGTCTGTTTCAGCTTATCTCCACTCAATTCTCGTGGAATCAGGGTACAAGGCCGGGTTGTGCACTTCCCCGCATTTTCTGGATTTCAGGGAAAGGATCAGACTGAACCGGGACATAATACCAGAGAAGGAAGTGGTGGAAGCGGTGGAAAGGGCCAGGTCGGTCTCTTCGGATATTCGCCCCACTTTTTTTGAGCTGTCCACAGTATTGGCCATGCTTTACTTCGCCAAGGCGGAGGTGGACATTGCCGTGATGGAGGTGGGAATGGGTGGCAGATGGGACGCCACGAACGTTCTTGATCCAACGATTTCCATCCTCACTCCCATAGACCTTGACCACACGGATTTCCTTGGTGACTCCTTGGAGAAGATAGCAGGTGAGAAGGCCGGGATCATACGGGAAGGCGGGCTGCTCCTTACCTCGGAGCAAGGGCCGGAGGCATTGGAGGTCCTGAGAAAAACCTGCGCGGAGCGAAAGGCGGAGATATGGGAAATAAGCCGAATTTTTGACGCGGAGGTATTTTCCATGAACTTGACCGGCTCAATGTTCAATTTAGCCTTTAATAATCGAAGGTTAGAGGGGATAAAAATACCTCTTGCCGGAAGCCATCAGATAAAAAACGCCACTCTATCAATTGCCGCGGCTGAGAGGCTGCGTGGAATGGGTTTTACCGGAATCACGGACCAAGGCATTCTCAGTGGATTGGAAAAGACTGTTTGGAGGGGTAGATTGGAGACCGTTTCGGCAGCTCCCAAGGTGGTTTTGGACGTGGCCCATAATCCATCAGCGGCGAGGGTCCTTGTTTCAGAGTTGCGTGAACTATTTGAATTTTCTAAGTTGATTTTCGTTGTGGGGATAATGGCCAATAAAGATATCCCTTTAATAATCAATGAATTAGCCAAGGTTTCCGACGAAGCCATAGCGGTTTGGCCAAATACTGAAAGGGCGTCTGAGCCTGAAAAAATAGTCAATTGTTTCCTGGAAAGGGGGATTCATGCTATAGAGATCAGGAATGTCGGGGAAGCGATTTTGGAAGCTAAAAAAAAGGCCGGGAGGGACGGACTGGTGTGCGTTACCGGCTCGTTTTTCACGGTGGCTGAGGCTTATCTGGCCCTGGGAATCAGGGCATAAGATTTGCATTCCCACTTTTGCTTATTCCATAACCGCTTAATTTTTATAGTATTTTGATGAAAAAACTATTTTTTATCGCCTCCCTGATATGTATCTGGTCCCTGGGACTTTGCCCCTGGTCATGGGCCGAAGTGAAGAAAGTGGAGATGAAGGGGAAAAAGACCGCCGCTGCGAAGAAGGACGGCCCTGAACTCGTCAATATTATGGCGGATAAAATGGAGCAAATCAAAGGTGAGAACAAGATCATCGGAATCGGGCATGTCAAGATCAAATACGAGGAGATGCGGGTCGCGGCGGACCGGATAGAATTAAACACCGAAACCGGCCTTGGCTCAGCCAGGGGAAACGTTGTAATCATCGACGAACCCAACGGACACAAGATCCATTGCAACTACATGCTTTTCAATACCCGCGGCAAACAGGCCACCCTTTACAACAGCCAGGGGAAGGTCGCCAAGGATTTCTACTTTAACGGGAAGAAGGTGGAACGTAAATCGGAAAAGCATTATGTAATTTCAAAGGGCGATGTCACCTCCTGTCTTGGGAACAATCCCGTTTGGAAGTTCAAATGCTCGAAAGCGGACGCCCACGTGGGTGAATACGCCTTTCTTCACGATCCCACCTTCCTGATCAAGGACATTCCCTTCTTTTATCTGCCTTACGGCTATGTGCCATTGGACACGGAAAGGCAGACTGGAATCCTGATTCCGCTCTTCGGGAACAGCGATACGGACGGGCATTTTCTCAATAACGCGTTCTTTTGGGCCATCAACGATCAATGGGACGCCACACTGGGCCTGGATTACCTGTCCAAACGGGGAATCAGGCCCACGGGCGAGGTCCGGTATTTTACCTCTCCAACTACCAGGGGACGATGGTACGCGGACTATCTGAAGGACCGCGAGACGGACGAGGCCTTTTGGAAGATACTTGTGGACCACCAGGAGACCTTTCCCTATGAAGTAGAAATGAACGCGAAAGTGGAGTGGCTGGAGGGGGCGGATTACGATAAGATTTATTCCGACTCAGTCCAGCAAAGGACCAGAAGGGAGACTGATAATTTTCTCAGCGTTACCAAGAACTGGGAAAGCAGGTCCTTGTTCCTTGAAACGCGCTACCATAAAAGCCTGGAAAGCTTCAGCAGGAATGAATCCGGGACGCTGCCGGAATTGCTGTTCGTGAACCAAATGGAGCAAATCGGGAAAACGCCTTTTTTTTTCGATATGAACGCGTCTTACTCCAATTTCGCGAATAAGGACAAACCCGGCTCAGCGGTGGAGTTCACCCAAAGGGGGGACATCCACCCGCAGTTATCATTGCCTATCAATAAGTGGCCATGGTTGACAATCACCCCAAGGGCAGGGGTGAGGGAAACCGTCTATGACCACGGTAAAAAAGTGGGGAAAACCACTTACGATGATCCCCTTTACCGCACGGTATATAATTTCGACACAATACTGGAAGGTCCTTCATTTTCAAGGACCTTTCTTCCCAATGACGGCGATGGGCCTGCTTTTAAACATCTCATAGAACCCAGAATAACCCACACTTACATTCCGGACATGGGAGACGTCCGCAAGAAGATAAGCGTAAACGATGGGATTGATCTCATCCGGGAGACCAATATGGTCAATTATTCGCTTACGAACCGGCTGTTTGAAAAAATCACGGCTGGGGAGTCCTTTTACACCGAGGAAGTCGTGCGGTTCGATATCAGCCAGTCTTATGACATCCTCGCGGCGGAAAGAGGGCCTGGGATCAGGCCATTTTCGGATGTCCGGTTCGATTTCGAGAGCCGTCCATCGCGGAAGCTTATGTTCAATTTTGATTCAACAGTCGACGTTTACGATCATTTGATCTCCACTCTCAATATTGAAACGGTGTTTAAGCCTTGGGATAATTTTGGTTTTTATGTGGAAAGGCGGTACACCAAGGATTTTTCAACGGACCTCATAGGGACGTTCCGTTGGAAGTTTCTCCCCAAATGGGAACTTGATCTCAGCACCAGGTATGACGAAACCGAGATGCAGTTCAGGGAAAACGACGCCAGCCTCTTGTACCAGGCGCAGTGCTGGGGTTTCGGGCTTGACGTGATAAAGCGAACCAATTTTTTCCGGGGCCGGCAAATAGACGATACGCGGTTTTTATTCCAGGTTTCCTTGAAAGGTTTAGGTTCCTATGGCTCGAAAAAGGATGATGGAATGGCGCTACACAGGCGATTTTGATATCCTATAGAGCCTACGCATAAATAAGAAAAAGTCTTTTAAATCAACAAGGTATTCTTTTTTATTGGATAAAAAAATTGTAAAAATTTCACCTTCCATGCTTATGCTCATTTACAGGCATGGCTATTTTACAGGCCGTTATG
>JACRGO010000202.1 GCA_016212295.1 Nitrospinota bacterium
ATTGAGAATTATATGGATGAGAGGAATCTGTCGCCTAAGAGGTATATATGGAAGAAACAGGGAGAGGAGATTCTGAAAAAAATCTACAAGGCGCGCGCCACACTCGCAGTTCAAATGACATAATTTGATCCACTTATTTAATGAACACTACGCTAGCACAAAGTTCCGGTCCGGTCAACACCCTGCAAATACCCACGATTGAATTATTAACATATTTGCTTATGTTTATTATACTTTTCGAAAGACTAATATGAGTTTTCTGATATTAGTCCTTTAACAGCCTCGAATAATAGCAACACTCACGCACCCCGGCCTTCGGTCACCCCTCTCGAAGACTAATCTTTACCCACAAGTTTAAAGCACTTCGGGCCTGAAATATCCAGAAAAGATGCGGGTAAAGGCTCGCTCTCGAAGAGGGGGGGACCGCGAAGCGGTGGGGTGTGTGGTGTCGTTACTATTCTGAGACTGTTAATACGTTAACTTGGCAAGGGAAGAATAAATGCTGGTTAAGAATTTGTTATCCGTTGCCTTCTTCCTCTATGATTTGCAATGCCAGCCTTTTAAAAAATTGAGAGATTAAAATCTTTTGGAAGCAAGGCGCCCCCGGCCACGCCAATTACCAGGATGTTACCAAACAGGAGTGTGTCTGGAAGGAGAAATTTTATGGAAAAACCCAACCATTCGCTCATCAAGCGCATCGCCTTTATAGGCAATTACCTGCCGCGCCTCGGATTTCCTGAACTTCAATAACGTGGACATGGTGTCCTTGCAGCATGAATACGGCATTTTCGGCGGGCGCGCGGGCAGCCACATCCTGGCGCTCCTGCGCGAATTGCGCATGCCTGTTGTCACAACGCTGCATACCATCCTGCGGGACCCTAATTCCGGTCAGCGCCTCGGACACATACATATAACGCCGTATCGCGACGCGGCGCAGATCACCTCCGGGACATTGGCCTATACCCTGGGAGCAGGAAAGGCGATCATCTCCACGCCGTACTGGTACGCGGAGGAGATGCTGGCCGAGGAACGCGGCACGTTGGTGCCGTTTAATGATCCGCAAGCGTTGGCCGGCCAGGTGATTGAATTACTGGGCAATGAGTCAAAACGCCATATTCTGCCGCGGCTGAGTTCGCGGTCAAGCCATTGGGTCAACGCGCTTGGGAATTGCCTCCGCTCAAACTGGACCACTTGCGCCGCCTCACGGATGACACAGGCATACTGCAACATGCCATCTTCATCATTCCCAATTATTGTGAAGGTTACACCACCGACGATAACGCCCTACGTATCTATTATGGCGCTGCGGATACCAGTATTGCCCTGGCCACGGCCAGTATTCGCGCCATGCTGGAGTGGTTGAAAGAACAACGAGGTTAAGGAATGGGCCTCTTGCAAAACTTTTTTCAGTAAGCCGTAAAGACCTATCCAAAAATATTTGAAACTTTCAAAAAAGGCGCAATGTTTTCTCACGGTTAAAAAGTGATTTCTCTTTTTTCCCCTGGTTTCCTGGATTCCTTATATATATCAGTATGTTAGGAAGCCAGGAAGGCAGGAAAAAACTTTCTAAATGAAAAATTTAGGTTTCAATATTGACGGAGGGCCCTGCCGGATTTCCGCTGTTAGAAAGAAAAACCTTTTTCCAGCAACTCCTTCTTCTTTTTATTATAGTCCTCCTCGGTTATGAGGTCTTTTTCCCGCAATTTCTTGAGTCTGGACAGGGCCTTCTCCAATTCTCCATCGCCGCCGGAGGCGGGCGCGGGCTTTTCCCTTATAACTTTCCTTGCAGGAGGAGTTTCGCCATCGGGAATTTCCGCCGCTTCCTCCTTGCCTTCCTCAAGCACGGGTGGCGGAGACGCGGAGGCTTCCGATGCCTCCACCGGCATAATTATCCAGTTCCTGGCTGGTGAGGGGCCCATAAGACCCTTGGAGCCGTGGAATTTTTGGTCTTTGTCCAGTACCATTTTCCACGAATCCAGCCAGTCCCTGGAACCGTGGACGGAATATTCCTTCCCTGATATTTCCTGAAAGCGCCAATGGATTTTGTTGCCGGTGATGAAAACGTCGCCGCTGGTTGCGCCCACCCCTTTTTGATTGTAAGTGAACTTGACGATTTCCTCAGGCCGGGCCTTGTCCAGGGCGATCAGGATAAGGGAGATGATCTGCTTTTCGACCGGCTCAGGGAACACCTTTCTTGTTTTGCTTAAGAGGGCGAGTCCCTTGTACTGGAAGGACCGGAGTTGCTCTTCCAGGACCTCTGGTTTTAACCGGAAGGGATGGTTGAATTTACGGTCCTTGAAGAATGGGTCGGAAGAATTCGGCTGCTCCAGCCAGGTTTTATGCTGTCCCAGTTTAAAGACCTTCTGCTTTTCCTCCGCTTGGCGGCCAGGGGTGAGGCAAGAGGAGAGGCCAAGGCAAAGGGCTAGTAAGATGAAAAATGCCTTGGGCTTTGACATATAATAAGGAATGGACATCGGATTTTTATACACTATTGATGCGGGATTTACAAGGAGCGGCAATTAAAAGGCAGCCAAAATTACAAATGGCAAATAAATTTCAAATTAGAATTATTGAATGTCCAAGACGATTCCATTTCCTTATTTGTTATTTGACAGTTGAGGTTTGAAATTTTTCCATATCCTGACTTCCGGCTCCTGGCCCCTGCCCCCCGTGAACTATTACAACCCGTCATGTGAGGACCGTGAATTTTTTCTTGCTCTTGCCTGTCAATTTTCCAACCGTGACCGTGATATAGCCGGTCTTGGCGCCGCTTGGAACCGTAACATTCAAAATCGTCCCGCTACTTTTAACGGACAAAACCTTTGCCGTCTTTCCTGAAAATTTCACGATATTACCCTCTTTCTTGCTTGAAAAATTCTTGCCGGTTATAGTGACTTTTGTCCCAGCCTTTCCGGATTCCGGCGTAAAGCCGGCAATGGAAACGGTTTTGTCCTGGTTAGGGACGTAATACGACATGCGCGATAAAAGACTGTTCCGGATGCTTACGTTATTATAATATTCGTTGCCAAGGCTTAACATGATACTTTCATCCGGCCTGAAATAAGCGCTTTCCGCGTCACACCCTTGGTAGCAGGCCTTTGCCAGGGAGCCGAATTCCTGGCAATCCGGCCTGCAATTCGCGCAGTCATAATATGTGTAACCCTCTGTCCCATAGGAATATTCGTCGCATAAATCCCCAAAACTATGGCCGAATTCATGCAACGCCATTGGGCTGCTCCAGTCGCCGGCATAGACCATGGTATACGTGTTGTAGCCACTGGTCTGGTATCCCGTTTTGGAATAATCACGATACCCCCCGCCGCAATATGTCGCGGTGTTATGGACAATTATTATTTCATCATAATAATATCCCGAGGCGGCGGCCGCGGAAATCACCTGGTTATCGATACAGCATGACAACCTGTCTATTCCGAGGCATCCGCAATAGCAGCCTAAATCCAGGGTATTTTCGTGAATATGAATATCAACGCTGGAGGATTTTGACAGAAATGGCTCCTTGGAGAGTAAATATGTTTTTATTTCCTTTGCGCGGGTTTGAAAGAGGGGCATGTCAGCGGAAGAATAGCCGCTGGCCATTATGAGTATGTGAAACTTTCCTTCCTGGGCCGGGGGAGGCGATGGTTCTGTCTCTGTCCGTATGATTTCCGATGCTGATGCGTTCAGCATGGACATTGATGCCGCCGGGCCTTGATCTCCCTCCCTGGAAATACGGACGCTGGAAGCCTTGTAAAGGAAGGGGAGGACAAAAGATACTTCAGGGGTTTCCACGGGAATTTGGGAGGGCTGCGGCTGCGTGGTTTCTTTTGAAGTTGAGGGTGGAGCGGGAGGGACTGTGCGGAACCTGGGATATTGGAAATTCGCCCGGAACAGAGGCCGGCCGGAGGAATCCATGATTTCAATCTGATATTGGGAGGGATCTATTTCACCAAGGGCCTGTTCCTGGATCAGCCTGGCCCGTCCCCTCTGTATACGCATTTTTTCAATGGCGGGTTTTTCCCGGCCGTTTTCCGTCTTTAGGCTGGTATGGACTATCAAGACATTGTTGGACGATACCGCGTCGCCAAAAAGTTTTTGCAGCCGTTCTTCCGGAAAAGCCGGTGAATAGGCTATGAGGGCAAGGATTAGTGGCAGGACAGCGGCTATAGCCTTGTTTAATGCTCTTTTCATAACGCGAGTGAAATAAAGAATTGTGAATTGGAAAAAACTCAGAAAGAAGCTGTTTTGAAAAAATGCCTGCCTTATTTGCGGGTAAAGATTAGCTTGGAAAAGGGGGATCAAGGGGGTTGTTTATAACGAGGAAAAATGAAACCGCTAAACAGCCCTTCGCCTTTTTTTAAAATTTCAAGTATTTTTGGCTGGTATTATAATGTATACGAAAATTTAAAATTGTCAATAAAAATCTTCCAACATGATGGAAAAACAGGTAGAATGTTTCACGTGAAACATTTTTTCATACCCCTTTATTATGATTAAAAGCAGACTTTCCCACGCTGGATATAATTTTTCGGACTGCCAGGTCCGCCAATTCCAGCTTTATTCCGAGGAAATCCTGAAATGGAATAAAAAAATAAGTCTCACTGGGGCAAGGACTGAAGAAGAAGTCACCCGCCACATTTTAATATCCCTCGCCTTCCTGAAATTTCTCGATGCCGCTCCCCCTGGGGCAAGGATACTGGATTGGGGCTCCGGCGCCGGATTTCCCGGAATTCCCCTGAAGATCGCCCGTCCTGGCCTGAAAATGGATATGGTGGAGAGCCGGGCCAAGCGCGTGAGTTTTTTAAAAAACGTGACAAGGAAGCTGGAATTACAGGAGACCCGTTCCTTTCAAACACGTTGCGAAGACCTCCGGGCAAAATTGGACCCAGGATTTTCCTATGAATATGTTGTGAGCCGCGCCGCAGGGACTTTGTTGCAAATCGCGGAATCCAGTTGGGACCTTTTACCGGAAGGTGGTGTTTGGGTGGTCCTCAAGGGAAAAAACAAGCTTTTTGAGATCGAGGAAATAAAAGGGCGGTATCTGGATAATATGGAAATAACCATTGTGGAAACGGATTCCCTGAAGGAATTGGAAAAGGACTACCTGTTCGTGGCCATGAAAAAATGTTTCACGTGAAACATTGTTCCATTTACTTGTCACTCGTTATGATAGTTTGGTTGCGGCAAAGGCCGCGCCATGCTATATTGTATTTCCTTATGGCTAAAATCATCAGCATAGTAAATCAAAAAGGCGGGGTGGGAAAAACAACCACCGCCATCAACCTTGCCGCCTGTCTGGCGGTGGCGGATCTGAAGATCCTTCTCCTGGACTTCGATCCGCAGGCAAACGCTACTTCCGGGATCGGGATCGATAAAAAAACGGTCCGCAATTCCGTATACGATTCCCTTTTGAGAGAGGTTGAGTTAAAAGATACCATTTGTAAAACTGAAATCGATAATTTAGACGTAATCCCCTCCTCACCTGATCTCTACGGGGCGGAAGTCGAACTGGTAAATGTCCCCTCCAGGAACACCCAATTAAAGGACAGGCTTGAGCTGTTAAAGGAATTTTATGATTTTATCATCATCGATTGCCCTCCTTCCCTTGGGCTACTCACTATTAATTCCTTTGCCGCGGCGGACTCCATCATTATTCCGCTCCAATGTGAATATTACGCCCTTGAGGGCATGACCCAGCTCCTTACCACTGTAAAATCCATTAAAAGTTCCATCAACCAATCACTGGCCATTGAGGGAATTCTCCTTACCATGTTCGATTCCCGGACGGTTTTGTCAAATCAAATCTATTCAGAAGTAAAAAAATATTTCAAGGAGCACCTGTTGAGCACTGTCATTCCAAGGAACATCCGCCTGAGCGAGGCGCCAAGCCATGGGAAACCAATAATTTTTTACGCGCATAACTCCAAGGGAGCCAACGCGTATCTCGATCTAGCTAAGGAAATTATTCAAAATGCTAAAAAAGGGACTTGGGAGAGGTCTCGGAGCGCTTATCCCGTTTGAACCCCTGGAAGAAAAAAAAGATTCCGGCAAGGGCATAACCGAAATCCCTATACACCAGATTTCCACCGGCAGGTTTCAGCCAAGAAAAAACTTCCGCGAAGACAAAATGGAGGAAATGGTTGAATCCGTAAAAGAAAAGGGAATCCTCCAGCCCATCATTGTCCAAAAGTCTAAAAACGGATATGAACTGGTTGCGGGGGAAAGGAGATGGCGCGCAGCCCAGGCCGCCGGGCTGGAAAAAATCCCGGCCATGGTAATGAATCTCTCTGACATGGAAACCCTGGAAGTGGCGCTCATTGAGAACATCCATCGCCAGGATCTCAATCCCATAGAGGAGGCCAATGTCTACCACCGGCTGGGCGCGGAATTCAATCTCACCCAAGAGGAAATCTCCAAGCGGGTGGGAAAGGAGCGCTCCTCGGTTGCTAATTTTCTCAGGCTTTTGAAACTTCCACCGGAAATCAAGAAAGACATCGCGGAAGAACGGATGACCATGGGCCATGCGCGCGCCCTGCTTCCCCTTAACCCGCACGAGCAAATTAAACTACGAAACGCGATCCTCCAAAAGGGATTATCCGTCCGCGAGGTGGAGTCCAGGATCAAGCACATAAAACCTGGCAATTCCAAACCGGTGAAAAAGGAAAACGAATTGCATTTGAGAACCATTGAGGATGGCATGAAAAAAACCTTGGGAACAAAGGTCTCCATTCTCCAGGCCAAAAAAGGAGGAAAAATCGTCATTAATTACCATTCTGACGAAGAATTTGAAAGAATTCTGGAGTTTTTCTCTATAAAATAATTCTTGGAGGCTCTTATGCGTAACTTCAAAAACGATGCAACTAATTCCGAAAAGGAAATCATCGCCATCTTGGGCGAGAAAACTGAGTTCAAGGGGACCCTTACCTTTGTGGGCACTACCAGGATTGACGGGAAATTCGAGGGGGAAGTGGTTACCAAGGACACCTTGATAGTGGGGAAAACGGCCAATATCAAGGCGGAGATTTCCGCCGGGACCATTGTCACCCAGGGAAAAATTCACGGAAATCTCGTTGCCTCCAAGAAAGTGGAAATAAAAGAGGGAAGCGAATTGATCGGAAATATAAAAACCCCCTCATTGCACATTGAAGAAAACGCCATATTCGAAGGGAATTGCGAGATGATAAAAAGGGGTCCGAAATCCAAGGCCGACTCCGACAGTCCCGCAATCCATCATGGCCCCGAAAAAGAGGCGGGGAAATAAGTAAACACGGCGATTTTTAGTAACTTATCAAAAAATTGAGATGAAACGCGCCTTAATATTCGCAATGGAAATGGCGTAATGCAGCCACATGAAACCGGAAAACTGTTCATAGTCGCCACTCCCATAGGAAATCTTGAGGACATAACCTTACGCGCCTTGAATGTCTTGAAAGAGGTGGACGTTATAGCGGCGGAGGACACCAGGCACACAAGGAAATTGCTGCAACATTTCGGGATTTCCAAGAGGGTGACAAGTTATTACCAGAACAGGGAAACCGCCAAGGCCGGGGAGTTGTTGAAGCTCCTTCGCTCCGGCATGTCAGTGGCCTTGGTCTCGGACGCAGGAACCCCTGGAATTTCGGACCCCGGCTTCGTGGTCATCCGGGAGGCCCTGGCGGAGAATATAGAGACTATTCCTATCCCCGGGGTTTCATCGGCCATCGCGGCCTTGTCGGCCTCCGGACTTAAGACGGACCGCTTCGTTTTCGAGGGGTTTCTGCCTCGCAAGGAAGGGAAAAGGGCCAAGCGCCTTCAGCTCCTGGCGGAGGAGGAAAGGACGGTAATCTTTTTTGAGTCACCTCACCGCGTACTTGAAACACTAAGGGAATTAGCGGCGTTTTTTAACGGAAGGAAGATCGTCATTGCCCGCGAAATAACAAAAAAGTTCGAGGAGTTCATACGGGGGACCCTCCCGGAAGCGCTGGAGGGCCTCGAGGAGCGGAAAAATTTCAAGGGCGAGTTCACTATAATCCTGGAAGGAAAACCATGAACGGCATAAGGACCCGCTTGCTGGCCATTTTGATCGAGAAGTCCTTCCTCTATTCCAAGGAGCCGGCCTATAAATTACAGTCAGGCAAGCTAAGTTGCTTTTATATTAACTGCAAGACCACCACCCTTAATCCGGAGGGCATGAGTCATATCGGCCGCCTGCTCTATGAAAATTTCATCCGTGGGAAAGGCATCCAGGCGGTTGGAGGGCTTACCCTCGGGGCCGATCCCCTTGCCTTCGCAGTGGCCATGCACAGCTTCGCGCAAAAGGACCCTGTGCGCCCCTTCGTGGTCCGGAAAAACCCCAAGGGACATGGACTGCAAAAATGGATCGAGGGAGAGGTCTTCGAGGGAGACCGCGTGGCGGTTTTGGATGACGTGGTCACCACAGGGGAATCCACCATCAACGCCATCCGGCGGTCCAGGGAGTCCGGCCTGGAAGTCAAGTTCGCCGTCTGTCTGGTGGACCGTGAAGAAGGCGGCAGGGAGGAAGTCCTCAAGGAAAACGTGGAGCTTTTTTCCCTGTTCACCAAAACTGAACTTTTTAATTTCCATAATGACTCTTTAAAAAGCTGATGGAAAAATTTATAATGATTGCTCAACTTTATGGATGAAAAAAACCATGGATGAAAAAGAAATTAAAAAACTCATATCGCTTTTCAGTAAACACCCCTTCCTTACCGAACTGGAAGTGGAGGAGTCCGGCAAAAGGGTCCGCTTGAAAAGAGGAGAGCCCGCGCATCACGCCGCCACGGAAACCGCCTGCGTCATGAACATACCCGTGCCCCATCATGAAGAGCCCCTGGCCCCAGCGAAACAGGAAACAAGGCACAATGTCCTGAAAATCGAATCACCCATGGTGGGGACCTTCTACCGGTCCTCGTCCCCCAATGCCAAGCCCTTCGTGGAGGCAGGCGACCTGGTGCGCAAGGGAAAGGTTGTATGCATCATAGAGGCCATGAAATTGATGAACGAGATTGAATCGGACGTTGACGGAAAAATCCTGGAAATCCTTCCCCAAAACGGACATCCGGTTGAATACGGCGAACCCTTGTTCCTCTTAGAACCTCTCTGATGTTCAAAAAAGTCCTCATTGCCAACAGGGGCGAAATCGCCCTGCGAATAATCCGAGCCTGCAAGGAACTGGGAATAAAAACGGTCTCCATCCATTCCACTGTGGACGCCGATTCCCTGCACGTCCGCTTTTCGGACGAGTCGTATTGCATCGGCCCGGCGGAGTCCTCCAAGAGCTACCTCAATATCCCGGCTATCATCAGCACTGCGGAGGTTTCAAACGCCGATGCCATTCACCCCGGCTATGGCTTCCTGGCGGAAAATCCGGATTTCGCTGAAATCTGCGAAAACTGCAACATCAAATTCATCGGCCCGCCCTCCGGCCAGGTAAGGGCCTTTGGGAACAAGGCCAAGGCAAAGTCCCTGATGGAAAAATTCGGCGTGCCGATAATCCGTGGATACCACGGCGATGGGGACCCGAAAAAAAACGCGCAAAAGCTGGCGGCGGAAATCGGCTACCCCTTGCTGATCAAGGCCGCTGCCGGCGGCGGCGGACGCGGGATGAGGATCGCCAGGAACCAAAAGGAATTCGAGGACTACTTGCAAGTTGTCAGGACCGAGGCGGAACTGGCCTTCGGCAACGGTGAGGTCTATTTTGAAAAATACCTTCAAAATCCCAAGCATATAGAGATACAGGTCCTTTGCGACGAATACGGAAACGGTGTGCATTTAGGGGAGCGTGAATGCTCCATTCAACGCAGGCACCAAAAACTCCTGGAGGAGGCCCCTTGTTCCATCCTAAACGATTCCCTCAGGAAAAAAATGGGGGCTGCGGCGGTAAACGCCCTGAAATCAAATGGATACAAAAACGCCGGGACCGTGGAATTTCTTCTGGATGAGAATGGAGATTTTTTCTTTATCGAGGTGAACACCCGGATACAGGTGGAGCACCCAATCACCGAGCAAGTGACCGGGATCGATCTCATTAAGGAGCAAATCAAAATAGCGGCGGGCGAAAAGCTGCAATTCACGCAGGATGATATAAAGATCAAGGGACACAGCATCCAATGCCGGGTCAACGCCGAACACCCTGAAACCTTCGTCCCCTCTCCTGGAAAAATCACCTCCTTGAATATACCCGGCGGACCTGGAGTGCGCGTGGACACCGGGATTTACGGGGGATATCAAGTCCTCCCCTTTTATGACTCCCTCATAGCCAAGCTGATCGTTTATGAAAAGGACCGCCCGGCGGCCATCGCGAAATTAAGATGGGCCTTGGAAGAATTCCATGTCGGGGGCATTCATACCTCCATCCCTTTCCACCTGAAAGTCATCAATCATCCGCAATTCCTCTCCGGTAATTACAACACAGGCTTCCTGGATTCCAATTTTTAAGCGACTTGGAAATTAAAAATATACCGCGAAGACACAGAGACGCTGAGAAAAACATCTATTGAAATTAAAGATTTTTTTCTCTGCGCCGTTGCGCCTCCGCAGTAAATAAATGGTATTTTACTATTTGCCAAGTCCCTAAGAGTCCGCTGTAGGGAATACCTTGCCCTTCTTGCATCACTGCGAGGCTTCGCCGCAACCAAAATAAATTTCTATGTATTCAAACGTTCGATTTTCTGAACGTAATAATATAATGCCGAATTCCGCGCTACCAATCACCCCCCAACCCCGCGAATTACCACAAAAAAATCCCTCAAAAAAATCTTTGACTTTTCAATTTCCCCGTGCTAAATTTGCGGCAAGGTCAAGCGGCATTGATTTATATCCGTGTCCTTCATCGTGGTCCGTCAGGAGTTCACAGTCCGGTCGACGGGCTTTAGGCTTATTACAGAGGAATTTATACCGGTCCGCATAAGACCCCTGAATAAATTAACGATGAATTGCAACTATATGATATTTAAGATATTCTAGCATATAAATTAGTCGAATCAATGGCAGGTTATACGGACAGTAAAGCGGATTTCCGCATCTTATGCGGGTCATTCTAATTAATGTTAGATGCCAAGGGAGAGCCAATGAGTAACGTTGAGTCCTTAGTCATTGGTGTAATTAGCGGCATCATCACCGCTGCTGTTATTCATTTATTGCTTGTTCTGTTTGATAAGGTCTTGTTGCCTTGGTATCGGCAACTCGTATATCGCGGTGTAGACGTACAGGGCAAGTGGGAAGAAAGTCTGGATTTTGGTAATGGAAATACCCAGATCACGACCATAGAGCTATTACAGAAAGCCCACGCGATAACAGGTTCCGCCACTATAGTGAAATCAACAAATGGGGAAATTACTAAAACGGAAATCATGTCGTTAAAGGGCGCAATAAAGGATCGCTTGTTTAACGGAACAATTATTCCAGTTGATAAGAAAAGGGTTGGAGTTATAACGGCCCTTCTTGAGATCATCGGTGATGGTTCAAAGATGAGGGGGTCGGTAAGCTGGTACGACGCAGCTGCGGCAAGAATTACGGCCAATCCGACTGAGTGGAGCAGACTCTAATGGCATCTAACAAGCGCTTCGAGACGGACTCGCTACGTCGGCGCTTCGCGCCGCCGTTGCTCGCCGCTCAAGCGCAGCGTTCGCGCCGCCTTCGGCGGCGCGAATGCGGCGTTGACCCTTCGGTTCCTCCGCACTGTTTCGCTTCGCCGCCGAAGGCGGCTTGCGAACCAGGCGTTCGAAACCGGCCGCCAACCGGGCTTCAAGCCTGCGGCTTGC
>JACRGO010000201.1 GCA_016212295.1 Nitrospinota bacterium
CTCTTTGATACCAGCAGAATCGGGCTTTCCTGTGCATGCCTTGCGACGAGAATAACGGGTGAGCCGTATTAGTGGAAATCTCTGTCTACGGTTCGACGAGGACCCCGGGATTAAACCCCCGGGGTTACTCTACTGTGAGAATAATTTTATATCCTTTAACCCAATTTCTTCATCAGGTTGGCCATTTCTATGGCGGAGAGGGCGGCGGTCCAGCCCTTGTTCCCGGATTTCGTTCCGGCGCGCTCTATGCCCTGCTCAATGGTTTCGGTTGTCAGAATCCCCATGATGACCGGGACCTCCGATTCCAGAGAAACCTGGGCTATTCCTTTAACGGCCTCGTTGGCGACATGTATATGGTGGGAGGTGTCGCCCTGGATCACTGCCCCGAGGCAGATCACCGCGTCGTACTTCTTGGAGTATGCCATTTTTTTTGCTATGAGTGGGATCTCAAAAGAGCCTGGGACCTTTGCTATGGCGCAATCCTTCTCCTTGACGCCGTGCCTGATAAGGCAGTCCATTGCGCCCTCCAAAAGCCTGGAGGTAAGGAAGTCATTGAAACGGGTGGCAATGATTCCGAACTTGAGGCCTTCTCCTGATAAATTCCCCTCTATTGTACTCGCCATTTTTTTCTCCTTTCAGCTAACCGCAAAGACGCAAAGTTCGCAAAGGAAAGCTTGGCACGAAAAAGTAAAAAAAAGATTTTTGCCATAAAATACCCTTTGCGCTCTTTGCGTCTTTGCGGTGAATAGTTAAAAATATTCTTAAATAGAATTATACACGAAATTCCTTTTCCTTAAAAAGCGTCTTTTTCAATTTCTGGAAAACTTCCACCACGCTGTCAACAAGCCATTCGAAAAAGACAAAGGGCGTTTCCCTGGAGGTTTTTCTCACCAGATATCCCCCTATCGCGGCGATGAAAATATTAGGCATCCACACAGCCAGCAAGGGATGCACCTTTCCGGCCCCGCCCAGGCTCTCCCCGGTTATAAGGCAAACGTAATAAAACAGAATAACCACCAGGCTTACGGCAAATCCGCCGGACCTCCCGGCGCGGGCGGTTTTTATGCCGAGCGGGGCGCCGATGAAACCAAGCAAGAGACAGGTAAAGGGGATTGAAAATTTCTTATGGAGTTCAACCCGCTCGACGTTGTATTCATGTCCATCTTCCTTTAGCGTCTCTATTTTCTTCAGCAGCTCGCTTATGGACATTTCCCGGTTTCCCTTCATCAATTTGCCGCCTTTTCTGGTGGGGTCAGGAATATCTATTACAAGGTTGTACTTATCGAAGGACAAAAGCCTGTACTCCTGGGCCTCTTTTTCCATGACGTGGATGGTGCCGTCCGTCAGTTGAAGGACCATGTCCTGGGTCTCCTTGTCGGAGAGGAGCATTCCCTCCTTTGCCGTTATGATGCGCTGCTCGTTTTCCGCGTTGGCGTCGGAAATAAATATTCCCTTCATTACCTGGGACTGCGGGTCTTTTTCCATTACATGCAGCACCATGTTTCCATATTCATTGTTGAATACACCCTCGTTTATTTCATAGCCGGCGCTGCTTTTCAGGATTTTGAAAACAAGGTCCCTGAATGACTGGTTTCCCCAGGGAAGAGCGTAAATCATTACTATATTGGTGAAAAAATAGGCGCCTAATGACAAAAACAGGACCGGCCTCAGCATTCGCGGGAAACTGATGCCCGTGGCCTTCATGGCAACTATTTCGCTGTCCGCTGAAAAATGGCTGAATGTGATTAATGTCCCCACCAGCACCCCCATCGGGATCGTGATAACAAGAAAGGCCGGGGAAATGTACACCAGCATCTTCATGACGTTTATAAGGGAAACGTTCTTATTGATGATCATTTCCGTCAAGAAGAGGATCTTGTCCAGGAAGAGGACCGCTGTCAGAACCATGGCCCCGAGGGAAAAGATTTTCACAAGCTCACGAAGGATATAGCGGTCAATTATGTTCATGGAGGGGAAAGTGAATGAAGAAAGTGGCTGAAGTTAAAAGTATCCGCTCACGGGTTCAGGGTTTAAGGTTCAGGGTTCAAGGTTCAGGGTTCAAGGTTCAGGGTTTAAGGTTCAAGGTTTTAGGAAACCCTGTATCCACGCTTATCTCCAAAACCCGCTTACCCATGTAGATTTTCATTGAGCGCTGCTAAAAGCAGGTTAGCCAACAGGTTTCAATGTGGAGCGCCATAAAAAAACCTTGTTGGGACGAATAATCATTCGCCCTTACATTGCCGTGTTTGACGATTTTCAACCCTGAACCCTGAACCCTGAACGGTTAAGTTAAAAACCATTCCTGCATTATTAAACCATTCCCTGTTTTTTCTTGATTTCCTCGCGTTGCTTTTCAAGTATATAGCGATAGAGCCTTTCCTGGTCGGCCTTGGTGAAATCCATGAAACTGACTCCGCATTTAAAAGGGTATTTAGTGCTCTCAGTGCGGGCCAGGTTCATTACAACGGCCATTGTCCCGAAACTGCCGACGCCTGGAATCCCAAAATCAATAAAGACCTCAGTCCCCTTGGTCAATTTGGGATTTTTCGTCAAGAAGGCCATGCCTTCCATGGAAATGTCTTCCACGACATTCCCCTCCTCCAGAAATTTTTCCACTGTTCCGGTTTCGGCTTCCGGACCTGATGTCCCGGCTTGTTTTTTCATGGTGAGGGCCGCTTCCACGTTTACCGTGATAGGCTCGCTCAAGGTGGGGGAAAGGCGAAAGGCGCCACGGAACTGGTGAATGTGGATCACCTGAGGATAAGAGATTGCCACTATCGGGGCCCTGTCCTCTCCCCTGAAGGCCAAAAAACTGGATTCAAAGGTGTGCGGCACTTCGTTCAGACGAAAGCCAATGAGCAAGGAGGCCGAGCCTTCCAACGCCCGGATCCCCTCCAGTTTAGGAATGAGGGTGTCAATGACCAGGCAGGGATTGTCCTTGAATACGCTCCTTTCGATGATCCCTGAAGAGGAAAAAATCTGAAGGCGCTCGTCCACCGCCACTTCCAGCATCCTTCTCTCCTTCAGTACGGAGTCTATGATGGCGTTGATCCTTCCAGGCGTCTCCACCTTCGCTGGAGGAATGGATTTCTTTGATTTTGAGAGTTTTCTTACCGTTTCAAGTATCGCCAAAATTTAAATCCTTAAGAAAAAAAACAACGTTTTATATATTTGCGGCACATGGCGCGGCTTCGCCACAAACAAAATCAGAATACCGAATATCGAAATACGAAACAAATCCGAATAACCCAATTCCAATATCCCAAACCACGGGGCCCGGGTAGCGAGTTACATGAAAAACTGTGCTAAAAAAACAAAGTTTTATAAGTTTGTAGCACAGAAGTATCTTATTGATAAATAAAGACAAAATTAAAACCACGGCATCAAAAGGGCGGTTAGTCCCAATTGTCCCTACTTGAAAATTAAAACAAAAACCACTCGTTTGTCAACCAGGGGTTTTTCCATCCGCTTCCTTGCCTGAAAAATTATGGCATTTTAAAAAAACGTTGACTATTAATGTTACCAAGGAGAGCATAAAGTAGTTTGCTTTTTGCATTAGGCAAAATTCGTCAAATCCCCGGATATAGCAAAGGATTTATTAAAATGGGGATAATTAAAAATGTAATCTTTAATACGCTCCCCATAGTAATAGATGAACAGGCCATTATCGGGCTTTTTATTTTAATTTGACAATCCATCGGCCCTTTTTATAAAATACAGGCTATATTTTTTTTAAAAGCCAGATCATATAGGAGAAAATTTTATGAAGTGGGGACCATATCTGTTCGTTTCCGTATCCGTTGTATGCCTCTACTATTTCTGGTGGCTTGTGGTTTCAACCCACGGCGTCACGCCGGTTCACTAAATTTTCAGGAGAATACGCATGAAAACTTTAACAGGGTTTCTAATAGGGCTCGCCATTTTTGGCTTCCTTTTCTATGCCGTTGACCAGGGCTTGATGAAAAGCCAGGGGCTCCAGCTTTTCCCGGAGGAAAAGGCCGCTGAAAAGGCCACGGGCAAACATTAGACATTCACCATCTAATCCGAGAGAGCCCGTCTCTTATAATCCAAAGCCGATGAAATTAATTTTAGATGCTTACTCGCCTATTCTGAGAATTTATCGCGCGCATTTTATTTCCGGCAATGAGCCAAAAATATTTGAAATTTCAAATACTTTTGGCTCTATTTCAGATTTGTGATAGGTTTTTTCTTTTCATCTTTATCCTGTCTATCTTGTCCATCCCCTTAAGAGTAAACGAAATTTTTTATAGCCTGCAGGGGGAATCCACCTTTGCCGGCCTGCCCTGCGTCTTTATTCGTTTGTCCGGCTGCAGCCTCCACTGTATATATTGCGATACCCGGTACGCGGAGGACGAACCCGGCAGGGCTTTGGATATAGAATCCATTCTGAATGAAACAGGGGAATTCGGGTGCAAGCTTGTCGAGGTGACAGGCGGGGAACCCCTGGAAGCCGAAGGAGCTCCGGAGCTTTTAAATGCCTTGGTGGGGAAGGGCTACTCTGTCCTGCTGGAGACCAACGGGACCCTCCCCCTTCGTGGCATCCCAAGGGAAGTTACCATTATAATGGACATCAAATGCCCTTCCAGCGGTTTTTCGAACAAGGTGCATTGGGCAAACCTGGAAGCGCTGGCCCCAAAGGACGAAATCAAATTCGTTATTTCAGATGAGAACGACTACCAATGGGCCGCGCGTATCCTGGAAAAGCACAGTTTGAGTCAACGCCATGCCGTTCTCTTCTCCCCGGCCTTTCCAGCACTGAGGCCGCAATCGTTGGCGGAGTGGATACTGCGGGACAGGCTGTCCGTAAGGCTTCAATTGCAAATACACAGGATTATATGGGGGGAGAAAAAAAGAGGGGTTTGAATGGCCGGTAAGCAAGAACTTGCCGTGGTCCTGGTGAGCGGGGGAATGGACAGTTGCGTGGCGGCCGCCATCGCGGCCAGGGAACATCACATGGCCTTTCTCCACGTGAATTACGGGCAGCGCACGGAAAAACGGGAACTCGCGGCCTTTCATTCCATCGCTGATTTTTATTCAGTGGAAAGACGCCTCGTGTGCGAACTGGATTTCCTCAAGCGGATCGGCGGATCGAGCCTGACTGATCCCGATATTCCCGTGCCCAAGGCCGATTTGCATAGAAAGGAAATCCCGGCCTCTTACGTTCCCTTCCGGAACACTCATCTCCTCTCAATTGCAGTCTCATGGGCCGAGGTTATTGGCGCAAATAAAATCTTTATCGGCGCCGTGGAGGAAGACAGTTCCGGCTACCCCGATTGCCGGGCTTCCTACTTCCATGCCTTCAACCGGTTGATCGAACTCGGAAGCAAGACGGGCAGGCAACTGGCGGTCCATACCCCGCTGATAGGCATGTCCAAAAGGGAAATAGTGCTGAAGGGCATGGAATTGAAGGCCCCACTGCATTTTACATGGTCCTGTTACCAGGACGAGGAAACGGCCTGCGGAGAGTGCGACAGTTGCGCCTTGCGGCTGAAGGGTTTCTCGGAGGCCGGCGCCGCTGATCCCATACCGTATAAGGAAGGCAGTAGCGCCACGCCGCAATAATCGGGAAAAAGTGGAAAAACTGTTAATGAATTTTTTTTTATAGTAAACTTATAAAAATCAGGCACAAAGGAGTAGAGGAACAGAGGCACAAAGGCACAAAGTGATTTGGAAATTAAATCTAAAATCCTCAATAACTTTTTTCTGACTCTGTGCCTTCTGCCTTTGTGCCTCTGTGCCTGTGCACTTAAAACTACCCTAATTCTAAGGAGTATAATTACTTGAACCAGTTTTATAAAAATCTGGCGCTTTGGCTGGTGATAGGGCTAATTATGATAGCCCTTTTCAATCTCTTCCAACAGCCAAAGCTGCAAAAAAGCCTTGTCTACAGCGACTTCCTGAACCTCGTGGAGAGCGGTCAGATCGCCAACGTAAGAATCCAAGGGGACAATCTTTCCGGGATACTTTCCGGCGGCGCGCCCTTCCAGACATACGCGCCCAAGGACCTGGACCTTATCAGAAAGCTTCGCGATAAGAACATCCGTATTGATGTGGCCCCGGCGGATGATACCCCCTGGTACATGAACCTGCTTATTTCCTGGTTCCCCATGCTCCTGCTCCTTGGCATCTGGATCTTCTTCATGCGGCAGATGCAGGCCGGGGGCGGCAAGGCCCTGTCTTTCGGGAAAAGCAGGGCAAAATTGCTCAAGGAGAACAACAAAACCACCTTCAAGGACGTGGCTGGAGTGGATGAGGCGAAAGAAGAGCTTCAGGAGATCATTGAATTTCTTAAGGAACCCCAGAAATTTCAAAAGCTGGGAGGAAAGATTCCCAAAGGCGTTCTCTTGATGGGGCCTCCAGGGACAGGAAAGACCTTGCTGGCCAGGGCCGTCGCAGGGGAAGCCAACGTCCCGTTCTTCGCCATCAGCGGATCGGATTTCGTGGAAATGTTTGTCGGCGTCGGCGCGTCCAGGGTGAGGGACTTATTCGACCAGGGCAAGAAAAACGCGCCTTGCATTATATTCGTTGACGAAATCGACGCTGTGGGACGCCATCGCGGGGCAGGACTCGGCGGGGGACATGATGAGCGGGAACAAACCCTCAACGCCTTGCTCGTGGAAATGGACGGATTCGAGTCGAACGAGGGGGTCATCATTGTAGCAGCCACGAACCGCCCGGACGTTCTGGATCCGGCGTTGCTGAGGCCAGGGCGATTTGACCGCCAGGTGGTGGTTTCAACGCCGGACATCCGGGGCAGGGAGGGCATAATCAAGGTCCACATCCAGAACATTCCCTTGGGGAAAGACGTGGATATCAAGGTCCTGGCGCGTGGAACGCCCGGATTTTCCGGGGCGGACCTCGCCAATCTCGTGAACGAGGCGGCCTTGATGGCGGCCCGTTACAGCAAAATCACCGTGGAAATGGACGACCTTGAAAACGCCAAGGACAAGGTCCTCATGGGCGTGGAGAGGCGGAGCATGGTCATAAGCGACAAGGAAAAGAAAAATACCGCGGTGCATGAGGCCGGACACGCCCTAGTGGCGAAACTAGTTCCAGGGACCGATCCCATACACAAGGTGACCATTATTCCAAGGGGCCGCGCCCTTGGCCTGACCCAGCAGCTTCCCATTGATGAAAAGCACACCTATCCCAAGGATTTTCTGCTGAAAAACCTTCTGGTCCTCATGGGAGGCCGGGCAGCGGAAGAGATCGCCCTGGGGCAAATCACCACTGGCGCCGGGAACGACATAGAAAGGGCCACGGACCTGGCCAGAAAGATGGTTTGTGAATGGGGGATGAGCGAGGCCATGGGACCTCTCTCTTACGGGAAGAAAGAGGAGCAAATTTTTCTCGGCAGGGAGATAGCCCAGCACAAGGACTACAGCGAAAGCACGGCCCAGCAGATAGACGTGGAAGTGAAGAACCTGGTGATGGACAGCTATGAAAAGACCAAGGCCATTGTCCGGGACAACCTTGCCGCGTTGAACAGGCTAACCGACGCCCTCCTGGACCGCGAAACCCTGGATGGCGAGGAAGTGGACGAGATGGTTTTCAACTCAACAAAAAAGAAAAAAGAGAACGTGGAAAAATTGAAAAGGGATGAAGGCCAGGAAAGGGAAACAAAAGGCGCCCAGGAAAAGGACGGCGGGATTTCCTCTCAGGAACCGCTACCCGGTAACGAGTGACAATGGCTATTTGGGATTTAGGATTTTAGATTTGGGATTTTAAATCTGCGATGAGTTTCGTAGAAGCATACGCAAGCACAGCAGTCCCCGGCAATTTCTGAACGTAATAATATACTCCCATGAATGAGCCTTTAAGATATCTTAACAACGCAAAGGAAACCCTAGGAAGGTCTCCCATTGAAGAAAACCAATATACTGGCGGCAAGTATGTAAAGTCGGCTTGCGGTATTGCTTATCTTGGTGTTTTAAAGGCGATTGAAGACTGTCTGCTGAAGAAAGGACTCAGCAAAAAAGAACTTCCTAAAAAGGTTGAGGAATACAGGAAGGCAATCAAAAAACATGTGTCCGCCAATAATGGAAAACTCTTAAGGCAATTTGACAACCTCTATGATGAACTCCACATTGCTGGTTATTACCGGGGAATGCTTCATTCCGCCGATGTAGTAAAAGGGGTTTTTAAAACCGCAAAGGCTTTTATAAGAAAAATCAGCTCTTAATACTTACGCGGAATATCCGTGTCCAACTAAAATTTAAAATATCTTTTGTTAGATTTTAGATTTAGGATTTTAAACCTCCCCTGATACCTTGTACCTATCTCATACAAATAAAATCATTCTCCCCAATAAAGAAACCGGCTGCATTGCGGGCAGATGACGATGCCGTCTCCCCGCCTCATTAATACCTCCTCCTGGGGGGTGGTCCTGCCATAGCATGCCTGGCATGCCTGGAACTTGTACGCCACAACCGCGTCCCTTTTCCCGGCAACCACCAACCGATCGTATTGCTGGACAAGTTTCGGGTCCACGCGGCTGAATATCTCGTCCTTTTTGCCGGATTCCTCGGCGATTGCCTCCGCAAGGCGCGTCTTTTCCAATTCCTTCTGTTTTTTGATTTCCTCGAATTTCTGTTTTTCAGCGTCGGCGTCCTTTTTTTTCTCCTTCAAACCGGCGCTCATGGCGTCGAGTTCTTCCATTATGGAAAGCTGCCGCTCCTCGTTCGCGGCGATTTTCTTCTCCAGCAGTTCAATTTCCGAGAGGAGGGCCTGATACTCCTTATTTGTTTTCACGTCGGTGAGCTTTGAGCGCCTCTGGATTATCTGGTCCTTAAAGCCCGATACCTCTCCTTCCTTCTCCCGCAGTTCCTTTTTCAGGCCCTGGATTTTTCCCTCAGTCGAGCTTATATCTTCCTCGGCCTTCCGGAGTTTTTCCCTGGCCTTGCCTATAAGCTCAGGTATCGCGGCCTCGAATCCCCTAAGCCTTGATATTTCCGCTTCCAGTTCGCTTGCCTTGCGGAGAAGCGACATGGAGGTTTGCGTCTTGTCTTGCAGCGTCGCGGTTTCGGTGTTCATTATTATCCGGCCTTTCCTCGGCGTCCGAATTACGGCATGAAGCGCGCCATTTAATTAATACACCCGTTCATTATACTTTTTTTACATGGCCTTTCAAAATATTCGTTCAACAAGCCTCTTTTTCAGCCGTCCCTTCGGGACTTTAATAAGGGGTTTGGTTATTGTCCCAGCGATAAATCGCTGGGCTATTTTCATGCGTCCCTCCGGGACTGATTCAAAACCCTCGGAGGGGCTATAGTTCAGAGGGACCAGAGCCTATAGGGGCCGGAGCCCAGAGTGTTCAGATATATAGCCTTGCATAAATAAAGCGACATAATATTTCATTTGACCAGCCGTCCCCGCCCCTGCAGGCCGGACTGAGGCTGTCCCGGACGGCGCACCGCGCGAACCTGCCACTGGCGTTGAAAGCGCCGCCACGCAACGAGCCATTGCCCTGATTTCCCGCGTTTATTTTTTTCCTCTCGTTTCCAGGCTCTGCCTTGTAGGATAGAGGAGGCGGAGCCTCCGGCGTCCGCGCTCCCAGGGAGGACCCTCACTGCCATTAAGTTAAGGGAAAAAGCCTTTGTTTTCAATTAGTTAGGCGGGCTAGATTTTATATTAACTATATGGTAATATGTGTCTATTATGCATTAATTATTAAATTTATAGTAAAAAAGGATGATATAATGGCTCAAAAAACTCCTTGAGCGAATAA
>JACRGO010000019.1 GCA_016212295.1 Nitrospinota bacterium
GCGGTATGTTCCCATACATCGCCTGATTCCCCCTTGGAAAAGGGGGCCAGGGGGATGTAAAAAGACCGCAGGCTCCCTGTAACTATAAAAATTCAGTTTTAAGGAGAACAAAAATAAAAACACGCTGAATAGTTACAAATATTTTTTTGGTTAATAACGAAACTCAGCCATTCGTGCGCCTATCTCTATGAGTTTAGCCAGTATTATGGCGAAATTGCAGGCAATATCTGTATCTTGCTCAAAAAGCAAAAGGATTAAAAGGTTGCTGAGATAGAAAAAGCCGCATCATTTGGGTTTCAAAATTTGATGTAATGTATTATTTATCAATTGGTTGCATTGCTTGCAAATAAGGCTGAAATTGGTTATTAATCAAAAAAATATTAAAAATTGTAATACTTTAAGAGGCAACCTCACACAAAGGCAAGCAGATCACAAAGAAAAAATCTTAGTGCCTTCGTGGCTTTGAATGTGAAGTCAAGTAGTATATTCCGCGTTAATCCTAACGTAACCATGGGAAAGGTCAGTGGTGAAAATAGAGGCGGTCCCCTCCCCTCTTCCCACCCTCAACAGGACGTTGATCTCTTTTTGCTCCATTATCTTCTTCAACGACGCCTTGTCCACGTCCGCAGACGGGCAGCCTTTTTCCATGATTTTCACGTCTTCAAAAAAAAGCTCGGAGCCATCAGGGTCGAATGCCACGCCCGCGGTCCCGGCGGCGGCAAGAATCCTTCCCCAGTTCGGGTCTTTGCCGAAGAAGGCTGTTTTGACAAGCATGGAATTGGCGATCCTGCGGGCTATCCGTTCCGCCTCTGAGTCCGTGCCGGTCCCTGTTACGCGAATTTCAATGAACTTCGTTGCGCCTTCTCCGTCTCTTACAATGGCCTTGGCCAAGTCCAGGCAGACCGTCTCCAATGCCCAGCGGAAGGCGTCCAGTTCCTCCCCTTCTTCCCGGATTTCGCTGTTTCCCGCGAGACCGTTGGCAAGGCAAACTACCATGTCGTTGGTGCTAGTCTCTCCGTCCACCGTGATCCGGTTAAAGGAAACATCCACTGCCTCCTTCAAAACCTTTTGCAGCAATTTTTTTTCAATGGAAATATCCGATGCAATGAAGGCCAGCATGGTTGCCATGTCGGGCTGAATCATGCCCGACCCCTTCGCCATGCCGCCCACCGTGATTTTTTTTCCCCTGAATTCATACTCCACGGCGCATTCCTTGGGCACAAGGTCGGTTGTCATGACGGCCTGGGCCGCCTCGCTCCCGCCTTCCTCATGAAGCCTTCCAGCCAAATCAGGAATCCCCTTTCTGAAACATTCCATTGGCAGTTGGACCCCGATAATGCCGGTGGAGGCTATCAAAACCGATTCCGGAGGAACGCCAAGGCTAGCGGCCGCCAGCCGGATTATTTCCACTGTGTTTTCCAAACCCTGCTCACCGGTGCAGGCGTTTGCGTTTCCACTGTTGGCGATAATCGCCTGCGCCTTTTCGGACCTTGACAAATTCTCCCTGCAAACTCTGACGCTGGAGGCAACCACAATATTAGTTGTAAAAACCCCGGCGGCAACGGCTGGTGGATTCGACCGGACAAGGGCAAGGTCCTTTTTCCCGGTCTTTTTGATTCCGCAGGAAATTCCAGCCGCGGTTATGCCTTTGACTGCTGTAATTCCGCCTTTAATTGGATTGATTTTCATTGGCATTACTCTCCGTTTTTACTGCTTCAAAAATCCACCCTATGGCAAACAACGAAAGAAAAATTTTCTTCATGGTCTTCACGGGAAAAGTCCGGCGCCCTTCAGCCCCGTTCCTTCCGGGAACCCGAACATCACATTCATGTTCTGGATCGCCGCGCCTGAGGCCCCCTTCACGAGATTATCAATGGCGGTGGTAACGACAAGGGTATTGCTCCTTGCTTCCAGCGCGATGCCTATATCACAGAAATTGGACCCCAGAACATATCTGGTATTAGCTAGGCTCCCTTTCTCAAGGACGCGGACAAAGGGCTCGCCTGCGTAAAAATTTGAATAAAGTGTAAGAACCGAATCCAGGTCCTTTCCCTCTCTCAAATCGCAATAAATGGTGCTCAAGATTCCCCGGTTGACCGGAATAAGATGAGGAGAGAAAGTGATCATGACTTCTTTTCCGGCAATCCCGGCCATTTCCTGCTCCATCTCCGGGGTATGTCTATGGACCGCGATATTGTACGCCTTTACTCCCTCGTTGCATTCCGGAAAAAGTAAAGGGAGCCCGGCGTTCCTGCCCGCGCCGGAGGTCCCGGACTTGGAGTCAACCACTATTCCAGAAGTGGAAATCCAGTCCGATTTCAAAAGAGGCGCAAGCCCAAGGATGGCCCCTGTGGGATAACATCCAGGATTCGCCACGAGCTGGGCGTTCCGGATTAAGTCCCGATGGATTTCCGGCAGCCCGTAAACGGCCCGTCCCAGCAAGTCTTTTTGGGTATGCGCCGCTCCATACCATTTTTCATAGGTCTGGAAATCCTTCAGGCGAAAATCCGCGCTTAAATCTATGGCCCTCTTCCCGGCCTTGATCAAATCTCCGACAACATCCATCCCTTCCCGATGCGGGAGGGCGGAAAAAATCAGGTCGCACCTGTTTTCCAAGTCACTTTTTTTCAAGGACTCGCAGGGAAGGTCAATAAGGCCCAGCAACGAAGGAAAAACACTGGATATTGGAGCCCCGGCATTTTTCTCCGAGGTCAAAACGCTTATTGCGGCTTCCGGGTGGTTCAATAAAAGCCGGATCAATTCCGATCCCGTATAGCCTGATGCTCCCGCGATACCGACGCGAATCATATTTTTGCCTTAGGCCAAAAAAAAGGCCATGGAATCAAAACGCATATTGCGTAAACTCCATGGCCAAAAGTCAAAATCAGTAAGAAACGTTTACCGTTTGGAGAATTGGAACCTCTTCCTTGCTCCTTTTCGTCCGTACATTTTCCTCTCTTTGATCCTGGAGTCGCGGGTCAGAAAACCGGCCCTTTTCAAGGACAACCTGAGGTTGGGGTCCGACTGCAACAAGGTCTTGGCGATCCCGTGCTTGATGGCGGCCGCCTGCCCTATGATTCCACCTCCTGTAACCGATATATTCAGGTCATACCGGCTTAAGGTATTGGTAAGGGAGAGCGGGGATTTAATGAGCATCCTGGGGTTATCATTCGGGAAATACTCATTTAATGCTTTTTTATTGACCGTGATTTTCCCGTCCCCCACTCTCATCCACACTTTTGCTATAGAGGTTTTTCTTTTTCCGGTCCCGTAAAAAATTTCTTCCATTTTTAAAACTCCGTTCAGTTAAGGCTGATTGTTTCAGGTTGTTGAGCCCCATGCGGGTGCTCTGGCCCTGCAAAAACTTTTAATTTCGTAAGCATTTTTCTGCCAAGGCGGTTTTTGGGAAGCATGCCCTGCACCGCGTTTTTCAGAAGCATTGTCGGGTCCTTTTGCTTGAGCTCCCTGGCTGTGGCCGATTTCAGCCCGCCTGTGAAGCCCGTATGCCGATAATAAATCTTTCCTTCTTCCTTGTCGCCCGTCAACCGGACTTTTTGAACATTGGTGACAATGACAAAGTCCCCGGTGTCAACGTGTGGCGTATAGGTTGGTCTATGCTTCCCTCTAAGCATGCCAGAAACCCTAACGGCGATCCTCCCTAAAACCTGGTCCGAGGCGTCTATTACAACCCATTTTCTTTCAACTGATTCTTTCTTGGCCACATAAGATTTCATGATTTTAACAACCTTATAAAGATTTTTTCCTGAAATTTAAGAATATTCATTCTAATGTAATTTATTCACAAAAGTCAATCTCAATTCCAGAGTTATAAAATATGAGAAGCATGTAGAGAGAAAATTTGAAGGTATTTTTTCAAAATAAAGAACAAAAACATCAAGTCATTTTGGCTATGCACACCGTAAAAAAACGCGCGTCTCCCCTATCAATCGCGCCTTGAGTCTATCAAACCGATTCTTATATCTTTATAAACCGGCGGTGGATAAAGTTCGCTGAAGCCAGTTATTTCCTCTTGGCTATCTTGTCGCTAAGCTTGGAGCCGGCCTCGGTGCTCATTTTTTCCAGAATCTTGGCCGCGCTCTTCCCCTTCATCTTTGAAAGAATCTGGATGGAAATGTCTTCGTCCAGCTTTTCTATCAAGGAGGCCGCTTCGCCCGGCTTCATGGAGGAATAAACCTTTACCAGATGTTTTATGCTCCGGTCGATCAGGTCTTCCCTCGCGGTTAGTAGCTGCTCGATTTTCTTTTGAACGTCGTTCATTTTTTGCAGTTTCCCGTCTATGGTCAACTGCAGCATGTTCAGTTGCTTCTCCCTTTCATCCAGGGCCGCGCTCCTTGCGTCAAGTTCCTCGCCTCTCTTCTTCATGGTTTCCAATATTTCCATATTGATTGCTGGAGAAGGAGAGGAGGATTGGTCCGAAGCCGGAGTATCAGCGGACTCGGCCTTGGTTTCAGCGTAAACCGCGGGAGTGTCCGGAATGGAGATGGACGCGTTAGCGCCGGCCTGGAAATAGTCCAGGAGAAGCATCCCGCTGAAACAAAGCTTCAGGGCTATTAAAAAGATAAAAGCCATTTCTATGTTTCTAAAATCCAAAAAAATGGCTGGAAGTTTTAAGGCCCTCATTTATTTTTCTCCAGGCTTCCATCGAGTGGAGACGGTTTCGTCAATGAAGCTCTGTTCCGCCCTGTTTTCCTCGACAAGGTACTCTTGATATCTATGGGACTTCAATATGCTGAATATTTTACGTTTTTTCATGGCCCCCACCACCTTTTCCCGCTGCCTGTCAACCACCTCTTCAATTTTTTTAATCTTTAAATCCTGCCTCGCCGCCCTCTGTTTCATTCCTTCAATAAAATTGGCATAAAAGAAAAAATCATCCGCCGTAAAGCTTCCGCTCTCCTTTTTCTGGTCGAGGAGCGAACCGGATTGGGCGGAGTTTTGCAAATATTCAAGCTTCTTGTTGGTCTCAACGGCCAGGACGGAGCGGACCTTTCCAAGTTCCCTCTTTTCATGGTCTTCCATTTGCCGCCGGTATCTCAAAATTGTGTCCAACCTGAACCGGAACATTATAATATCTTCTCCATTTGCTCAAGGGTCGTGTTGAAATTCACTTTTTCCTTGATCCCCTGTCTTAAAAAGGCGTTGAATTTTTCCAGGACCGAAATAGCCTTGTCGATCTTGGGGCTGCTGCCTTTTACATAGGCGCCGATATTGATCAGGTCTTCCGCCTCCTTATACGCGGCCATGATGTCCAGCAACTGGTTGGCCATGCCTTTCTGTTTCGCTGACGCCACGTCCTCCATGACCCTGCTGACGCTGCCCAATACGTCGATGGCTGGATAATGGTTATGGGCCGCCAGCGCTCTGGAGAGCAGTATGTGGCCGTCGAGAATGGAACGGACAGCGTCGGCTATGGGTTCATTGAAATCGTCCCCTTCAACCAACACGGCGTAGAGTCCGGTGATGGAGCCTTTCCCTTCGTCCGTTCCGGCCCTTTCCAGAAGTTTTGGGAGCAGCGCGAAAGTGGAAGGGGTAAAGCCACGAGTGGTGGGCGGCTCGCCCACGGCAAGTCCGATCTCTCTTTGCGCCAGGGCGAAGCGGGTGATGGAGTCCATCATGAACAAAACGTCCTTTCCCCTGGCCCTGAAAAATTCCGCTATGGTAGTGGCCGTATACGCCCCTCTCAAGCGGACCAGGGCAGGTTGGTCCGATGTGGCCACCACCACCACCGACCTTTTCAGCCCTTCTTCTCCGAGGCTTTCCTCTATGAATTCCCTCACTTCCCTGCCGCGCTCCCCGATGAGGGCTAGGACGTTGACGTCCGCCGCGGTGTTTCTGGCCATCATTCCCAAAAGGACGGATTTGCCCACTCCTGAGCCTGCCATGATCCCGACGCGCTGTCCCTTGCCCAAGGTGAGCAGACCGTTTATAGCGCGAATTCCTATGTCAAGTGAATCGGTAATCCTTCTTTTTTTAAAGGGGTCAGGAGGTTCGTTATACAGGCTGTATGACTCGCCCCTTGGGATGGGGCCTTTGCCGTCCATTGGCCGTCCAAGGCCGTCCAGGACCCTGCCCAGCATCGCCGGGTGCACGTTGATCCTGGCCTCCTTTTCCCTGGCCACGATCCTGCTGCCAGGAGACACGCCCTTGAGGTCGCCGAACGGCATAACGAGAAGCCGGTTCTCCCGGAAACCCACGGCTTCCGCGTTGAAGGGTTCTTTTTTCCCTGGGGAATAGATGGAACATTGGTGTCCGACCTGGAGAGGCGGGCCGTCCCCTTCCATTGTAAGGCCCACGATTTTCAAGACCTTTCCGGCAAGCACATAGGCCTGTGTGTCCTTGATCACCTTTTTATACCGCGCCAAACCTGAAAAACCGTCTTGCGCGGGGGCTGAATTTTCCATGGCGGCAATATAAAGCGTGAAGAAGTGACTAAAGTTAAGGAAGGCAAGGCACAAAGGCACAAAGATGGGAAGGCGGAAGATTCAAGGCTTTGTGCCTCTGTGCCTTTATGCCCCTGTGCCTTGCCTTCCTTAACTTTAGCTCACTTCAAACCTCAGGGGTCTTATACGCCTCCTTTTCAGGCTTTTCCCCTAAAAGTTCCTTCTCTATTTCCCGGAGTTTGGTTTCCACGCGGCTGTCGATTTCCCCGAAGTTTGTTTCAATCACACAACCGCCCCTGGTTACGGAATTGTCCTTCTTTAAAACAATATTCCTCACGGTACCGAATTCGGATATCACGTCCGCCTTGAAGCTTTCCGCGTATTCAACGTCTTCCGGGTTCAACCTGACGGTTATGCTTTCCTGCTGGGCGACCTCCTTCATCGCTTCACGGATAACGTCCTGGAGAAATTCGTTGCTCCCGCCAAGCTCCCTATGGATCACCTTTAGGCTGAGGGCGTTGAAAAGCTCCATCAACTCGGCCTCGCAATTCTTATATATCAACTTGCGGCAAGCAGCCATTTCCGTCAAGGTTTTTTCAAAGGCTTCAATGCACGGAAGGAGTTTTTGCTTCCCTTCCTCCCTGCTTTCTTTATATCCGGCCTCTTTCCCGTCCTCGTATCCCTTTTGATAAGCCTCCTGCTGGATGCGGTCCACCTCGCTTCTGGCATTATCTATCATTTCCGCCGCCTGTTTTTCCGCGTTTTTCAGGTGGGTCTTGATGTCATTTTCTGATGTGAATTCGGTTTGAAAACTGAAGGCGTCTTTTTTATTTTTTTCCTTTTGGTCCGTGAAGTTCTCCTCAAAGGAGGAGACCTCCTCTTCCATGCCGTCCGCGTCCTGGACGGATATAGCGTTCCTTTCATGATTCCCGCGATGGTCCTGGTCCATGCGGGGAAATAACTTTCCTCCTCCAGCCTCGTCAACGGTAAAATCAGGAAGAAAGAATTTTTCGACTTTATAATTAGACAAGTTCTTCTCCGCCTCCACCAATGACTATCTTGCCCTCGTCTTCCAGCTTCTTAGCCACCTTGAGGATTTTCTGCTGGGACTTTTCCACGTCGGACAAGCGGACCGGCCCCATGGACTCCAGGTCTTCCTTGATCATCATCGCGGCGCGCTCGGACATGTTTTTGAATATCTTTTCCCTAAGCGCGTCGGCGCACGTCTTCATGGAAAGGAGCAGATCCTCGGATTCCACTTCCTTCAGAATGGCCTGCATGCCGCGGTCGTCGACCTTGATAAGGTCGGCAAACACGAACATGAGTTGCCTGATGCTGTCGGCCAATTCAGGGTCGGATTCCTCGATGTCGGCCAGGATCTTGCTTTCCGTCGCGTGGTCGATCTGGTTGAGCATCTCGGCCACTGATTGCACGCCGCCTATCTTGCTGCCTTCGCCCGCGCCCGTGGCGGAGAACTCCTGCTGCAGCGCCTCATCCAGGTCCTTGATAACGCCGGGGATGATTCTTTCAAGGGTCGCCATGCGGTAGACCACCTCTGTCCTGATTTTTTCCGGCATCTCTTTTAATACCTCGCCGGACTGGCCGGGATCCAAATGGGCAAGAATAATGGCGGCTGTTTGCGGATGTTCGTTTTTCAGGAAGTTCACGATGGTCTTTGGGTCAAGCAGGCGTATGGTTTCCAGTCCGCCTCCCGTTTCCTCGCCGGGCATCGCGATATTGTCCATGATTTCGGCTACCTTCAAGGGGTCCATTGCGCGGAGCAGGGTATTTTTTATAAAGTCCTTTCCGGCAACGGCCATCCCGATGCCGCCGGATTGCAGTTGTTCATAAAATTCCTTGCTGACCTGGTCCAGGTCCTCCGAGGGAATATTGCCCAGGTAGGTCATATAGTTACCCAGGGTCTGGATCTCCTTGTCGTCAAGTTTATTCAAGACCGCGGAAGCGGCTTCCTCGCCCAGCGCCATTAGAAGTATGGCCGCCTTTTCCGGACCAGTATGTTTCGCCATTGTTTATTCCTCCTTCATTCCATTAAAAACAAAAATCACCGTTTTTCCTTCAACCATTTCCTGACCAGTTCAGCCGTGTGCTGAGGGTCCTGCGCCGCGTATTCCGAGACCATTTTCCTGTATTCCATGGCTTCCGGGATCGGGGCCAATTCCAGCTTGGGCCTCCCCTCCTCCACCTCTTCCTCTTCGACAAGCGGAGCAGGGCGAAGCGCCTCCAGGTTGTCCCCTATGGTGGAAACCCAGTTCATAAGGGGCCTGACCACGAACAGGACCAGGAGAAGGATCAATAAAGCGGTAACTCCGTACCTTCCTAAATTATACCATAGCTCCTTTTTCGCTTCTTCCTCCAACGCCTTCCTGGCCTCATCCTCCGAGGAGGTATCGAACGGGGCGTTGGCGACTTCTATGGTGTCCCCTCTGGCGTCGTCAATGCCTATGGCCCTCTCGACGATCACCCGCAGCCTCTTCATTTCCTCCTCGCTCCTGGGTTGGTACTTCCTGGTCTTCTTTTCGCCTTCTCCTTCTTCCGCGTAAATCCCATCCACGATCACGGCCACGGAAAGCTTTTTAACGTCCCCGACCTGCTGCACCACCTTTTTAATTGTTTTATTCAGTTCGTAATTGATGGTTTCCTGGGTCTTATTGGAAGTCGGCGGGGTCATGGCCGGGGCCGGGGCGGTCTGCTGGGCGCCTGTGGCTCCAGGCACATTGGAAACAGTGCCCGGCATTCCACTGGGGATGGAGCTTCCGACATTTGACTCCTCCGACCTTTGTTCGCTTCTGGCCACCTGGCTTTCAGGATCAAACAGTTCCTCGTTCTTTTCCACTTGCTCGAAGTTTATCTTGGCAGAGACCCTTACAACGGCTTTTCCAGCGCCTAACATGCTTTCCAGCATGGATTTAGCCCTGTCTTCCAGGTTCTTCTCAATACCGCGCTGGTATTCGACCTGAGTCCTTGTGAGTGAGGTCAACCCGCCCTCGTCCCGTCCGCTGGAAAGTATGTTTCCGTGCATGTCTATTATGCTCACTTTCTCCGCCTCCAACTCCTCCACGCTGCTGGCCACGAGATTGGCGATGCCGTCAACCTGGCTGTCCTTCAATTTCCTGTTGGATTTAATTTTCAGCACCACGGACGCGGTGGGCTTTTGGTCCTTTTCCGTGAAAAGGGATTTTTTAGGGGTCGCGATATGCACCCTTACGCTTTCGATTTCCTCCAACTGTGAGATGGTCCTTGCAAGCTCTCCTTCCAGCGCCCTCTTGAAATTCAGGTTTTGGACGAATTCGGTCATGCCCAGGGACGCGCGGTCAAAAATTTCAAACCCGACGCCGCCGCCGCTGGGTATCCCCTCCCCTGCCAGCTTCAGCCTTAACTCATGGACCTGGTTGGAAGGGACCATGATCGTGCCGCCGGCCTGTTCCAATTGGTAGGGGACGTGCTCGCCCTTGAGTTTTTCAATTATTTGATTGGCGTCTTCCTGGGTCAGTTTGGAAAAAAGGACTTGATATTCGGGTTTCTGCACCCAAAACGACATGGCCAGCAATCCAGCCAGGAACAACCCTATCCCTGAAAGGATCAGCGCTTTTCTTATGGTATTAAGTTCCGAAAACCATACCGAGAAGTTTGAAAAAAATTTTGAAATGCCTTCCAAGTTTTTTTCTCCTTATATTAACGTTCAGAAATTTGCGTTTTCCGCGCAAATTTTTCACCCGCTTCTTGGAGCGGCCATGCCGCGGCTATGCTTTAGACTGAATTATTTGCTTCCAATTGAAATGGCCTTTGTAATCATGCTCTTTGTCGCGCTTATGGAAGCCACGTTCGCCTCATAGGCGCGGGAGGCGGAGATCATGTCCACCATTTCTTCCATTAGATTTACATTCGGCATGGCCACATATCCGCTCTCATTTGCGTCAGGGTGTTCTGGATTGTACACCATCTTAGGCTCTTCGTGGTCTTCTACGACATCCGTGACGCTGACCTCCCGGACGTCGTCCTTCATCGCGGTCTCTAATTCCCGGCCAAAACTGTCCTTCACGTGGGTGGCGGAAAAAACAACCGATTGGCGCCTGTATGGCCCCCCTTCCGCTGTCCGGGTGGTATTGATGTTAGCCAGGTTGGTGGAAATGGTTTCGATTCTTTTTCTTTGGGCCGACATGCCTGATGAACTGATCTGTAGAGATGTCATGAAGTCCATTATTTTTGCCTCCTAACGAGAATTTAAAAATCCAAATACTTTCTCTGCAATATTTAAACCAAAAAGAATACAGGCTTTCCTGAAAAAGGGAAAGAGATGATTATTTTATATTTTTTTCATGTAATATATTGATTTTTAAGGACTTTTACAATAATCTTCCGATATAGGGCAACGGAAAAAATTGCCGGATTGCAGGGATAAGAGGTAAAGACCAGTCATTAATTTGACGTAAGAAAGAGAAACCTTTTCCCCCATTGAAAACGCGCGGATACATACAATGTTTTGAATATTTGCATTACCCATCTGGTATATGCTAATTTTTTTCAGGTAATGGAATAGAGCACTGGTGATGCGGAAGACGCGAATCTGCACGGATTTACTTAAATCGTTTGAAAAATAAATTCTAAATCCGAATAACGAAATCCTAAACAATATCAAAATTCAAAGGTTCAAATTTCAGGCCCCGTGATTTGGAGCATTGGAATTTGGTTATTCGGATTTATTTCGTATTTCGATATTTGGTATTCGTATTTTGGCCGCGGCTCGTCCGGGCAAGGAGACTTTTATGTGCCTAGCGGTACCTGGAAAAGTTATTAGCATTTACGAGGAAGGCGGCATGAAAATGGGCCGGGTCGACTTCGGAGGGACCGTCAAAACCGCCTGCCTGGAATATGTGCCGGAAATCCAAATAGGCCAGTACACCATCGTCCACGCCGGTTTCGCGCTCAGCATCATCAACGAAGAAGAGGCTATAAAGACCCTGGAAATTTTCGATGGACTCGCGGCGGCAGCGGCGGATGACTGACGACACCATTCAACTGGCCCACGGCAGCGGCGGGAAAAAATCACACGAGCTCATACACCAGCTTTTCCTCCCCTTTTTCAATAACCCCTATCTCAATAAGCTGAATGACCAGGCGGTATTGAACTGCGGCGGCAAGCGCCTCTCGTTCAGCACTGACACATACGTGGTGGACCCAATCTTTTTTCCTGGGGGGAACATAGGGGAGTTGGCAGTGAATGGAACGGTAAACGACGTGTGCATGTGCGGCGCCCGCCCCTTTTTCCTCAGCGCTGGTTTTATCATCGAAGAGGGGTTCTCCATTGAGGAATTAAGAGCCATCGTCAAGTCCATGCAAGAGGCGGCCAAGAGGGCCAATGTGCTTATAGTCACCGGCGACGTCAAGGTAGTGAACAGGGGCAAGGGGGACAAGGTCTTCATCAACACTACAGGGATTGGATTCATGGAGCATGATTTAGAGCTTTCCTCGGAAAAACTCAAGCCTGGAGACGCGGTCCTTTTGAGCGGGAGCATAGGCGACCACGGCATGGCCATTCTCTCGCTGCGTGAAGGGCTTTCCTTTGAAACCACAATAAAAAGCGACACGGCCCCCTTGAACGGATTGGTGGAAGAGATCATCAAGGCCGGTGGAAGGCATGTCCGCGCCATGCGGGACCCGACGCGTGGAGGCCTGGCCGCCACGCTGAACGAATTCGCGGAGGCGTCAAAAGTGGGAATTCATATCATGGAGGACAGCTTGCCGGTCAATCCGGCCGTCCTTGGGGCCTGCGAAATCCTGGGCATTGATCCCCTTTACGTGGCAAACGAGGGGAAGCTTGTGGCCGTTGTGGCGCCGGAAGGGGAAGAGGCGGTTTTAAGGGCCATGAGGGCGCACCCCTTAGGCAAGGAGACAGCCAGGATAGGGGAAGCGGGTTATAAAAATCCGGGAATGGTTGACATGCTGACGAAAATCGGCGGCAGGCGAATAGTTGATATGCCGGTTGGGGAACAATTGCCCAGGATTTGCTAGATTCAATGATTACCCGAAAATGAACCGCGGAGACATGGCGCGGCCTTTGGCCGCAACCAAAATTCGAATAACGAATATCGAAATACGAAACAAATCCGAATAACCAAATTCCAATATCCCTAAACACGGGGCCTGGATTTTGAAATTTGGACCTTTGAATTTTAATATTGTTTCGGATTTCGTTATTCGTATTTCTAATTTATTTTTCAACGAGTTAGATGAAAAACTGTGTTAAAAAAACAAAGTTTTATAAATTTGTGGCACGGAGACGCGGAGATTTTTTAAAATATTCACAGTTCTATTATGTTTTCCTTTCTCCGCGTCCTTTGCGCCTCCGCGGTAAAAAGCGTCTGTTCTTTACTTGGCCGTGGTCACGGCGCCGGAGGCGCTCTGCGTCCTTGTAACCGCCCCGGAGATATTCTCGTCCCTTATCGTCTTTGTAACCACCCCTGACGCCGCCTTAATTTTTTTAGCAGCCCCTTCCCCAGCGGCTTCCTCTCTTTTTCTGCCGCTGTCCTTATTTTCTTCTTCCTTGGACGCGCAACTGATTCCGAATGTCATTACGCCTACGGTAAACCCGGCGATGGTTGTGATAAAAAGTCTCCTGTCCATGATTTCTTTCTCCTGAAAAAATGCAGAGCGGTTCGACGCGGAAATCCCTTCTCAAAATCAATGGGCAAAACCCATTGTGATAGGCTGTGATTAATACAGCCCATTGATTTGCTCTATCTTCGACATAGCGCTCAAGGCGTGATCCCAATCTCTATTATTTTTTCAATCCTTTTCTTTAACTCTGATATATCAAAAGGTTTACAGATATAATCTTCTGAAGCCAAACTCCCCATGCCTTTGCTCATATCATCTGTTTTTGCTGTAAGAAAAACAAAAGGTATTTTTTTCCATAATGGATTTGATTTTAATTTTGTGGCAACTTCCCAGCCATTCATTCCAGGCATCATTATATCAAGAAGAATTAAGTCAGGCTTTTCTCCTTTCTCTAATAGTTTAATGCAATCTGATCCAGAACCCACTTCCAGAAATTCATAATCACTTGTAAGATGTTCAAGTCCATGCTTGACTGTATAAATCATATCAGGGTCATCATCAACCACCATTATCTTTTTTTTAGCCATTTTTTACCCGCCCTCCATTAAAGGGACATAATTGCTTCCCAAAACCACATAGCGCGGCATGGCCGCAACCAAAATAAATTTCGATGTATTCAAACGTTCGATGATATTATTACGTGCAGGAATTTACGTTTCCGCTTGAAATAAAATCGGCGTTGAGCGTTTAAAGGAAATTTTTTTTGTTGCGGCCATGTCGCGCTATGCGACTGGCTCAAAAAATTTGCGCGGACAGCGCAAAATTCTGAACGTAATAATATAAACATAGCAGAAGGGCTTTTTGGAGTCAATGATTTTCCTTTTACAGGGTCTGCGACAAAAAAGTAGGCATAGATCAACATAGGGCTTTTTTTGCCCCATAATCTGATTGCTTAATAAGCAATCAGATTATGGGAGGAAAGCCATGAAAGAGACGATGGAGCAGTTGGAGCGTAAAAGGAAGGGCCTGCGCCGCAAGATAGAAGAGCTTGGAGATTTGAGAAGAGGCATCATTTCGGTCAATTACCGCAAGTGCGGAAAAAGTAATTGCGCGTGCGCGAAGGAAGAGCACTCAGGCCATGGGCCGCAATATTTGTGGAATGCCACGATCAAGGGGAAGAGCCATGCCAGGAACCTGAAACTAGGGCCTGAGATATCTAAATATATGGCGGAGACCGCCAATTACAGGAGGTTTGTGGAGCTTTGCGATGAGTTGGTGGTTGTAAACGAGCGAATCTGCAATCTGCGCCCTGTCCCCGATATCAAGGATGAGGATGAGCTTTCAGAGCTGAAAAAAAATTGCATCGTCACTTCATGAAGAAATACATCGGGAAGTAGACAGGATTGTGGATATATGTTTCAAGGACAAAAAGGAAGACGAACGCATGGATTTAGAATCCGTTGAGATGCGCATCCGCTAGTCGATGCGCGGCATGGGCAGGAGCATGCCTGAGCAATTGCTCAATGAAGACAACGGCTATCGCGGCGGGGCATGGATAACTCGGGACAGGTCTGCGTCATAGGCGCCGGCGCTCCGTGGATGTGGAACATAGCGGGCGAACAGTTTTACGGGGCCACCCAGATAGTCGATCTTTATCATGCAAGGGAGCATTACTGGAATGCGGGCAGGGCGCTGATAGGCAACAGCAAGGAAGCGCTGAAGGCATGGGCTGGGGACAGGAAAAATGAATTGGGCAACGGCAAGGTGGAAGAGGTTATGGCGGCCATCAATGGCCTTTCGGCGATTACGAAAGAAGAAAAGGCGGTAAAGGAGCGAGAGAGCGGATATTTTGAAAAGAACAAGGAGCGGATGCGATACGACAAATTCCGGGGAAAAGGACTATTTACATGGCAGAGCTTCGGCGAGGCAAAGCTGCCGGCGCGTCTTCCGCGACTTGGCGGCTTCCCATCACCGCGACAATCCGCTCCAGCAGGACAGCCAACTCCTGCTCCATCGCATCCAACGCCGGAGCCAAGCCATCGACCTCGCCACGATTCAACATGCCCTCGACCATGGCGGCGCGCTCGGCCATTTTCAGGGCGCCAATAGTGCCCGCCTGCCCCTTCACCGTATGCGCCGCGCGCGCGGCTGTTTCCGTTTCGTTGTTTTCAATGGCTGTTTTAATGCGCGACATGACATCCGCTTGGGTTTCGTTGAAACGGTTGATCTGCCTGCGCAATAGCTTAACGTTGCCGCCGAGGCACCGCAATGCCTTGTCTATTTCCATGCCGGGGATATCGGGCACATCATCGTCTTTCTCCGCTATCGCAATGTTTGATTCAGCGCTTGATTCAGCGGCGGCCGCCTTGGGTTTAATCCAACGTCCCAGCGCGATGAAGAGCTGGCCGGCGTCAATCGGTTTTCCGATGTGGTCATTCATGCCGCATTCGATGCACTTCTCTTTGTCGCCTGCCATTGCGTTGGCTGTCATGGCGAGAATCGGAAGATGGGCAAAACGCTTGTCTTCACGAATCTTGCGTGTGGCATCGAAGCCGTCCATCACAGGCATCTGGCAGTCCATCAGCACGCCGTCGTAATCGGCCCGCGCTACCTTCTCCACGGCCTCCGCGCCATTGTTGGCGACATCAACTCGAATACCAGCGGCCACGAGAATTTCCAACGCCAGTTCCTGATTGACAGCGTTGTCTTCCACCAGCAACAGATACGCGCCGCGCATGGTTTTTTCCGCGGCAAGATAAGCATCCTGCCGTTCCTTTTTGCGCGGGCGCCGCAATGCCTCCTTGCCAAAGGCGTTGAGTATGCCGCCGATCAAGGTGGACGGACTCACTGGTTTGACCAACACTCCTTCGATTTGAGTGTCATGCGCCCGCTGCAGCAATTCATCCCGGCTGTAAGCGGTCACCATGATGACTGATGGAGTATGCGCCAGCTTGGCATCGGCGCGGATGTGCTTGATGGTTTCAATGCCATCCATGCCCGGCATCATCCAGTCCATCAGCGCCAGACCATAAGGTTTGCCTTCTATCTGGCCCTGCTCCAGTTCGCCGATAGCTTCCGCTCCGCTGCTTACGGCGGTCGCGTCGAACTTTAGCGACGCCAGCATCGACACCAGGATTTCACGCGCGCTGGCATTATCGTCCACCACCATAACGCGCAATCCAGACACCTCCTCCGAGGGAGTAACGAAGTGACTCTGCCCGGGCTGTAAACCGAATTTCGCGGTGAAATGGAACTTGCTGCCGACGCCGGGTTCGCTCTCCACGCAAATCTCGCCGCCCATCATTTCCACCAGGCATTTGCTGATGGCCAAGCCCAGGCCGGTGCCGCCGTATTTCCGGGTGGTCGAAGCATCGGCCTGGGAGAAGGCGCTGAACAGCTTGCTGCCCTGCTCCCCGGTAAGGCCGATGCCGGTGTCTGCCACATCAAAGCGCAAATGCACGCCTTCCGGCCCGTCGGCGCTCTTGTGGACGCCCACGGTAATTTCGCCTTTCTCGGTGAACTTGATGGCGTTGTTGACCAGGTTAATCAATACCTGGCCCAGCCGGAGGGGATCGCCGACGAGCGCGGTCGGCACATCGGCGCCCATATCGAACAGCAGTTCCAGCCCTTTATCCTGCGCCTTGATAACGGAAAGATCAGCCAAGTGTTCCATGACATCTTCCAAATAGAAGGCAGTGCGCTCAAGCTGCATTTTGCCCGCTTCAATCTTGGAGGAATCAAGTATGTCGTTTATGATGCCGAGCAGGCTCCTGGCAGCGGAATCCACTTTCTCTATGTAATTGCGCTGCCTGGCGTTCAGGCCGGTTTGCAAGGCCAGATGTGACATGCCGATGATGGCGTTCATCGGCGTGCGGATCTCGTGGCTCATGTTGGCGAGAAAATCGCTTTTCGCGCGGTTGGCGGCGTCCGCTGCCTCTTTTGCCTTCTGTAATTCAGCCTCTATGCGCTTGCGCGCGGCAATCTCCTGCTCCAGTTGAAGATTTTTCCTTTCAATATCTGAATGCGTAGAGGCAAGTTCGCTGTAGAGATTTTCCACTTGTTTTATTACTGTGCGGAAAACCTCTTCTTGTATTTCAAATTCCTTTACCTTTGCCGAAAGTTCATCGTATGTGGGTTGGGGGTCCATAGTATTTATGGCTTAGGCGCCGTTGGGAGCATTTTCAATTTTTTGTAAATTATCCCTACATTCCAAAGGAATTTTTTTCATATTCCGCCTTCTGTCCTCTGTCCTCTGGCTCCTGAAACCTGTCCCCTGCCTTTTTTTAATGCACGGCACAGACAAGACATGGGTCATAAGAGCGTATCACATGTTCAATCTCAACCGGGTTGCTCTCATCTTCCACCGGCAAACCTAAAAGGGATTTTTCCAGGGCGCCAGGGGTTTCCCTCTCATCCAGCGGAGAGGCATTCCATCCGGTAGGCGTTATTACCTGGTAGTTCTTTATCTTTCTATTTTCAACACTTATCCAGTGTCCCAGCATACCCCTTGCCGCCTCTGTAAGACCAATGCCTTCCGCATTTTGTTTAAGGGTGTTTTTAGCATAATAATTCTCGTCCGGACTTAATTCATCCGCCCATTTATCCATAATATCCAGCAGCTTAACTGCCTCATGCAGGCGCGCAAAGACCCTTGTGAAGACAGTCGAGCCATGCTTTGAAAATAATTCCGTTATAAGGTTATCCCCGCATATAAGCTGTCTGCCTAAAGCGCCGACTTCAACAACTTCCCCGTTATAGCGAGGCGCCTTGCCCCAGCTATAGGCCTTCGGTTTGCCCCATTTCGGCTCTGAGGCATCTCTCTCAGGAGCAGAAACCGGGTTTTCCGAATCAAAAAACGAATATTTAATTGATTCAGTTATTTTCCCTGCATCGAGCGGAGACACTCCATTGTCCCGGTAACCTGCCGGCATGAATAGCTGCCCCTCAGTCAGTGGATATGCGCATGCGGCAATAAATTTACCCGGCCCTTTTCCCATACCAAGAAACCCTGCCTCTTTTGCAAAAAAATAAAACAGGGCAAGATCCGATCTGTTAATGCTATCTTCCATGAAAGCAGAGTCAAAATCATTTATGGACTTTATTTTAAGATAATCCTTGACAGGCATTCCGAGCAGAACCGTTTCCATTACAGCCGTAAAATGTTTAAGGACGCTTTTTATGCGAAGGATATCGGAAGTTGTGAGCGCTTTTGTGATGCCGCCAGGCTGTATAGCAAGGGTGTGGGGCCATTTCCCGCATATCAGGCCGAGTATCTCCAGAAACCTCTTCCTTTCACTTATTATGGTTTTTACAGATTCCCCTTTTAACCCTGCCAGCCGTTTTTCCAGGGCAGGATAATATTCAAGCCCGGCGTATTTTTTATTTAACAGGTCAGGCGCGAAATAGAGATAAAACTGCGTGATATGGCTCATGGAGTTTTCCGTGGCATGGCTTATGTTTTTTGCGTATTGACCGCTTCTCGAAGGGGTAAAATCCTCGGATATCGCCGCGAGGGCATTTGAGGACGCCACGGAATGAGAGATGGAACATATCCCGCAAATCCGGGGGGTATAGACAAGGGCGTCCTCCGGGAAGTGCCCTTTAAGAATATATTCAAAACCGCGAAACATGACCCCCGAAGCCTTTGCCTCAAATATCCTGCC
>JACRGO010000204.1 GCA_016212295.1 Nitrospinota bacterium
ATACATAATAAATACATATTACCATATAGTTAATGTAAAATCTAGACCGCCTAACTAATTGAAAACAAAGGCTTTTTCCCTTAACTTAATGGCAGTGAGGCAACGTCCGGGAACTAAAAAACATTATTCAACGTTCCTACGCTGTTTCTCAAGGCCAGTTATTAGAATTCCCTCAGGAGATGAATATTAAGGGAGAAAGTCCCGAGGGCAAACCAGATGATGAAATCCTGCCTTTGGATATTGTGTCCCGGAATTACTGCAGAGAGGCCCTGAAAAAAGAAGGATACAACATAAAAAAAACGGCCGCTAAGTTGGGAATAAGCCGCAATACTTTAAAAAAACTTTTAAATTAACGCCCTTTGGGCGGACTTTAAGGAATTGACATCCCCCTAGCCCCCTTTTTTAAGGGGGAATATCTCAAAAATTCCCCCTGGCAAGGGGGGATCAAGGGGGGTGTAATTCATATATATATTTGATTTTAAAAGATTAAAAATGGAAATTCCGATACTATTCAATTATTGACAATCCACGCCATCCTTCCTCAAGTTTTTTCCCTCTGATATTGATCTCAGCCGTAACTGTTCAATAAGTTATGGGAAGCCCGCCTTTCCTGTTGTGCGCCTTTTCAAATTTTGACCATTTCCAAGGCAGGTTTTGAGTAAAAGTGGTCAATTTTTGAAAAGTCCTTTTGTCTCTAAAACCTATTCCCGGCAAGAAAATTTTTCCTTAAAAAATTTCTTTATAGTTTTCAATATCTTGCGCGTTAATTTACCCTTTCCTTCGAAACAGGCATGGAAAGTGTAATTATTTGATCAATACCCACCTCAACGAAGGTGATTTTGAAAAGATCAAAAAAGCAAATGGCGGATAAGTATGGAAATGCTTAAGACACTTAAATCCATGGATTTTTTTCGGGTCTTCAGTAAAGAGGATATGCGGGAGATCGCCCGGTTTTGCCAAGAATATTCCCAGATAAAAGAGTGGCGGGAGGATGAGCGGATTATCCAGGAAGCCGAGCAAGATTTCCGCGTCTTCTTCCTGCTCAAGGGAAAGGTCGTAGTCAACAAGGAGGGTAAAACAGTGGCGGAATTCAGCCGGCGAGGCGACCTTTTCGGCGAGATGTCCGCCCTCGACAGATCGGCTCGTTCGGCCTCGGTGGAAGCAGGTCCGGATTGCCAGACCCTCGCTTTGGACATTACTCTCTTGGGAAAATTTCTCCCGGAACTTTTTTGCAAGTTCAAAACGGAGTTTCAAAAAATCGCGGTAGCGCGTTTACGGCAAACCACCGCGGCGGTGGAAAAAAGGATGAAGGAGCTGGAGGAAATCAACGCCGCGCTAAAAAAAGAGATCGCCAGGCGCGAGCGGGCTGAAAAAAATTTGGCGCAAGCCCGCTCTTTTGTTTCGCTCAGTCTGATGGCGGCCAGCATCGCCCATGAAATGCGCCAGCCCTTGAGCGCCGCGGATGTCGACCTTGCCACTGTCTTGGAGGATTTAGATGGCGAACCTAAACAGTTGGTTAAAGGCGTCAAAGACAACATCAAGGAAGCGCTCCTGGTCATCCGATCCATGATGAAGATGTTTCGCGGCAGAAAAAAGGTATCGGCAGAAGTTGATTTGAATGAGGAGCTTGAAGAAGTTTTGCATTTGATAGCACGAAAAACGAAAGGCGTGGAAATCGTCCGCAACTTTGACGAGGATGTCCAGACATGGACTTGCGCCAACCTAAGCCGTGTTTTCGTCAACATTGTCGACAATGCCTTGGATGCTCTAAAAAACCAAGGTCGTCTCAAGCTATCCACTTACGCCGGCGCGGACCATCTTGCGGTTGAGATCGAGGACGATGGGCTGGGCATCGCGGAGGACATTTTGCCGAGCATTTTCAATCCGGAATGCACTACCAAAAAAAGCGGCGAAGGCACAGGACTCGGGCTCTGGATCGCGAAACAGGAAATGGATTGGGTAGGCGGCAAAATCATCGCCGAAAGCGTGGAAGGCCTGTTTACCAAGTTCACAATCATCATCCCTCGCCATACTAGTGAAGAATGCGGCGGCTGTCACAGAGAGGAGGAAAAATGAAAGGCGGAAAAATCCTGCTCGTCGACGACGATGAGCGAATTCTCAAATCGTTTGGAGCGCGGCTCCGCCGGCAAGGGTGCGAGGTTGTCGTCGCGGAAAGCGGTCCAGAGGCGCTGGAAGCGCTTCGAAAACCCGGAGGTTTCATCCCCGACTTGATCATCTCGGACATGCGTATGCAGCCGATGGACGGGGTGAAATTTTTGGAGCGAATTTCCGAGCTTGAAGCGGACGGTTTTTTTCCCGGCAAAATCATTTTCACCGCGTTCGACGACGACGAGGCGTTGGAATTTGCCAAGCTGGTCGAAGGCGGGGTCTTGCGCGTCGAAAAAGACCGCTGGGAGACCGACTTGGATGTCGCCATTGCCCGGAGCCTCGAGCTCCATGCCTCGAAAGTGGACGCATGGAAGCGGGGCCAAGAACTGCAAAAGGTTGCGTCTGATCGCGAGATGGCCACAAAAATGAAAAATGATTTGGAGCTGGCGGCATCCATCCAAAAGCAATTTTTCGTTGATGAAAAAGAGATCAAAAAGATTTTCGCCGAAGTCGGCTACGAGGTGGAGATTTTTAGCGGGCCGCCGGCGAACGAGGTAGTCACCGGAGATTTTATTTATCCGAAGAAAATGAATGCGGCCTCCGCCGGACTCTTTCTCGCCGATGTCTGCGGGCACGGTGTCTCCGCGGCGATGATCTCGATGCGAATATTGAGCGTGGTCGATCGTCTCCGTTCGCCTCGTGATTATCCCAGCGAATTTCTGGTGGATGTGCACGAGGACATCCGCAAGATCGGTCTGCCGAGCGGCAGAAATATCGTGGCAAGCTACCTGATTTTTCATCCGGATCAAGTCATCATCTCCAACGCGGGACAGCCCTTTCCCGTCCTGATTCAAGAGGGAGTGGCGAGAGAGACGGGGGAAGGCGGCTCTCCTCTCGGCCAGTTGGCGAAGGTGAATTATCCGAATCAAAATCACCGTTTCTCCCCGGGCGACCGGCTGATAATCCACACCGATGGGATTATCGAGGCGGAAAATTCGAGCGGCGAGATTTACGGCGCCGAGCGGCTGCTTGAATGCATCCGCGAAAACGGAACGTTCCCGCTCGCGGAATTGAAAACAAGAATCATCAACGATGTCCGAAACTTCGCCGGCGGCGCGCCGATCGGAGACGACATCACTTTATTGATCTTTGAAAAAAAGGAGGGCGCGAAATGCTGACAGGAATGGTGCGAGAATTCCTCGCGGAAGCGGAAGACAAGGCCGAGGAATTAAACGATTGGATGAAAGAAATTGACGCCGAAAAAATCAGCGCTGAAACCATCAATGCCATTTTCCGGTGGATCCACAGCCTCAAGGGCAGTTCGGCATTTTTGGTCGACGAGTTTGCCGGCCTAGGAGTTTTCAGCAAATTTTGCCACGAGTTCGAAAATTTCCTCGACCTCGTCCGCAAGGGAAATATCGCGTTTGACGTGAGTATCGGTAAACTGGTGAATCGCGGGATGATCCTCGTGGCCGAGGACCTGGAAACGCTTTCGAAGGAAAAGTCCATCTCCAGCCACGCCGACTTCATCGCGGAACTCGCGAATTTTTCGCTGGCAACGGTCGAAATCAAGGATCGGTTCATCGTTTTCCACGTCACCCGAGACATTCGGATGCAGGAGGAGGTGAACCGCTTCGGCTCGCTCGTGATCAAAGAGGCCGAGGAAAAAGGACGCGGAAACTTTCTCGTCGTGGATACCGTCGGCGAATTCAAACTCTCCTCGCTTGCCGGAGGAGCGGTTCTGGGGTACATCGGCGCGGAGGTCGAAAAGGTTTTTTTCATCCGGCCATCCACGTACATGCGGAGTCTCGTCCAGCGCTTTGGCAGTGAGGAGGACGGCGTCTATCTCCGCGAGACTTTGGCGGAGTGCGAGGAGGCGATCAGGTGAAAATAATCATCGCCACCGACGATGCCTGCGTCGGGAAGTTTTTGGACGAATTCAAGAAGGATGTCATCACTCCTTTTTATCCGGACGATCCGGACAACTTCCTGAAAGACGCGACGGAGCAGGCGATTCTCGAAGCGCTCCTCAACGCGCAAGAACACGGCAACGGGAATGCCACCGCCAAAAAAATCACGATCGAGTGGTTTGTGATTTCCAGCCACCTCGTGGTTTCGGTCGCGGACGAAGGAGCGGGCTTCACTCCGGCCATCCCTACCGGACCTCCGCCAAGAGGATCACGGCGCGGACGCGGACTTTTGATCATCTCGACGACTCCAAATGCTATTTTCAATTTCAACGAAAAGGGCAATAAAATCACTCTGATTTTCAACAAAACTAATTTTTCAAGGACAAAACCATGAAATCGAAAAAAAGAATTTTCATATTCAACAAGCAGGTCATTTTGGTCCGCCCCGGCATCATCGGATCGCAACTGGAAAGTCTGAAACATTTCAGGGACCAGGTCATCGAACTGGAAGATACTCTCAAAGAGAAGGCCGACCCCGTGGCCATTTTCCTGTTTGACCTTTCTCCATTCACTACGCTCACTTCTACTTTTTTCGGCGACCTGAGTAATCTGATGGAAATGCCCCAGGTGGAAAAAATCGGACTTTGCGGGATGACTCCTGTCATATTTGAAATCGCGAAGAGGCTGGGGATTGTTGACGGAAAAGCGCGAGGATTTCAGCCTCTCGGTAGAGTCCGGGAAAATTTGCATAAGTTCAGAATTTTTGACTCCTTGCGGGATGGACTCCTCGGGCTGGAGGCGCTTCTGGAAGGCGGATCCAAATAATCCCACACGCAATTCAATCTTTTAAAACGAAAGGGGGCGACGAAAGAGAGGACAGTAGCTTCCTTGCCCCTTTCTTTTTCTTGTTAAAGCCCACGGCTGTACCCTATGCTTATACCGGTGGTATAATATACGCTTCCAGCTAAAAAAAGGAGGGCCATCGTGACACAAAAAGTAAAAGACGAAGTAGCCGAGATTCAGGCCAAGGATGCCGAGGCGAAGGAGGGCAAGTATCTTACCTTCGTCCTCCGCGGCGAAGAGTATGGTCTCGAAATTCTGAAGGTGCGGGAGATTATCGGCGTGCTCGATATCACGCCCGTGCCGCAGACGCCGGATTTCGTGAAAGGAGTCATCAATCTGCGCGGCAAGGTGATTCCCGTGGTCGATCTCCGGTTGAAATTCGGCATGCCGGCGGCGGACTACACCAAGGAGACCTGCGTCATCGTCGTCGATGTGAACGGCATGTTGATGGGAACGGTCGTCGACACCGTCTCCGAGGTGATCGACATCGCCGGGAAGGATATCGAACCCGCTCCCAATTTCGGCGGCAAGATCAGCACCGATTTCATCCTCGGTATGGGCAAAATCAAGGGCAAGGTGAAAATCCTGCTCGACATCGACCGGGTTCTCTCCACGGAGGAGCTGATTTTGGTCGAAAAAACTTCAACAATCACAAAAGAAAAGGAGCGGACAAATGTTTAAAAAGATGGGATTGAAAGTCAAGTTAGGACTGGGATTCGCCGTGATAACCCTGGTCTTGGTGGTTTCTGTCTTGACCTCGATCTGGCAAGTGCATGAGACCGCCACGGTGACCAATCGGACCATGGAGCTTCGCGTGCCGACAACTCAAGCGAGCCTGGAAATCCTCAACGGGATCAACCACTCGCTGGCGGCGTTGCGGGGATGGATTATCCTGGGCGAAGACAAATTCAAAAACGAGCGGGCGCAAGCCTGGTCCGGGGAAATCGAACCTTCTCTGGCAACGATGAAGACGCTTTCACTCAGTTGGACCAACCAAAAAAATGTTGAGGGTCTCCGCGTCATCACGGAAAAGCTGGGCGATTTCAAAAAATTTCAAAAAGAGATCGAGGATATCGCGCAAGCAGTGGAGAATACCCCCGCGCTCAAGATCCTGCTGACCGAGGCCGCGCCCAAGGCGGAGATTCTCATCGGCAATATCACCACGATGATCGATAGCGAGCTTACGCTGGAAGCGACCGATAAACGGAAGGCGCTGCTCGGCATGATGGCGGATGTGCGCGGGACCACCGGCTTGGCGCTGGCGGACATCCGGGATTATCTCCTCACCGGCGACAAAAAGTTCCGCGCGGGATTTGAAAAGCTTTGGGAGAAGAACACCAGACGCTTCGATGATTTGAAGGCCAACGCTCATCTTCTGTCACCGGAACAACAAGCGGCGTTCGAGGCGTTCAGCAAGGAACGCGAGGCCTTCGGCCCTCTGCCGGCAAGGATGTTCGATATCCGGGGAAGCGCCGAATGGAATCTGGCGAACTTCTGGCTCGGGACCAAAGCGGCGCCCGCGGCATTTGCCATCAAGGAGCAGCTCGACGCCATGCAGGCAAGTCAAAAAGAGTTGATGGCAACGGATATTGAAGAGGCGAAAAGGCACACCGCGACTTTGATCACCATGGAGTGGGTCCTGCTTCTCGCCGGAATCATTCTCTCCGTTTTCATCGGGGCCTTGATCACCCGTTCCATCGCCAAGCCGATTAACGAAATAACCGGCAACATGAACGAAGGCGCCGATCAAGTGGCCACCGCCTCGAGTCAGGTTTCGCAAGCCGCGCAAAGTCTGGCCGCGGGAGCCAACGACCAAGCCTCCTCGCTCGAGGAGACTTCCGCGTCGCTCGAGGAAATGGCGTCGATGACGAAAAAGAGCGCGGAAGGCGCGAAAAACGCCAACGAGTTGGCGCAGGAATGCCGCCGTGGCGCCGAGGAAGGGATGGAAGCGATGAAAAAAACAATCGCGGCCATGACCGACATCAACGCCTCGACGAGCCAAATGGGCAAGATCATCAAGACGATCGAAGAGATCGCCTTCCAGACGAACTTGCTCGCGCTGAATGCCGCGGTCGAAGCCGCGCGGGCAGGTGAAGCTGGCAAGGGCTTCGCTGTCGTCGCCGAGGAAGTCCGCAACCTCGCGCAGAGAAGCGCCACCGCCGCGAAAGACACGGCGGACCTCATCGCGGAGAGTGTCTCCAAGGCCGAAGGCGGGAAAAAGATCGCCGAAAGCGCGGGTGAAACACTCAAGAAAGTGGTGGAAGAAATCCAAAAAGTGGCCACCCATCTCGGCGAAATCAGCATCGCATCGAGAGAACAATCCGAAGGCGTGACGCAAGTAAGCCAGGCGGTTGCCAATATGGATCAAGTGACCCAGCAAAACGCCGCCACCGCCGAGGAGTCCGCCGCCGCCAGCGAGGAACTCTCCGCGCAGGCCGATCAACTCAAAAGCATGGTCCAAGCCTTGCGGGACCTGATCTCCGGCACGAGCGGCAATGGCAACAGAAACATAGTTGCTTTCAACGGAGGAAATGGCCCAAAAACGCTTCACCCCGCAGTGAAGATGATCGCGCCACGACCGACCGGAGCGAGGAAGCCTCCGCAAAGAAAGTTGGCTGCTCCAAAAGTAACAAAACCAAATGAAGTAATCCCGCTGGACGACGATTTAAAAGATTTCTAAGGCGTCTATTCGGGATTCAATTATTAACCTGTGATTCTGTCCTTCCGTCCTTTTAGGCGGAGGGGCGGAACCCCAATCAAAAGAAATGAATTTTAGGGACAAAAATGTCCCTATACAAAAACCTTATTTTTTCGACACTTACGAGGAATTTAGGAAGTAGTAGGGACATGAATACCCATTTTTTTTAAAAAATTTTTGAGCGCCTTATCCTCCAACTATTTAAAACTACTCCTAACCCCCGGTAAAATAAAGGTTTTTAAAAAAAGTTTCAAATATGCTAAAACTGGCATGCTTATTGCTTTTCTAAATCAACATCGCCGTAAACAAAAAACTTGGGAACTATTCAGCGAACTATTATATAACCCCGATAGTCGCCGTTAAATGCATCTTTACATCCCCCTTAATCCCCCTTTGTTAAGGGGGAATGAATGGATTGTGCCGTCCATCGCGGTATGTTCGCCTAATTCCCCCTTGGAAAAGGGGGCCAGGGGGATGTAAAAAGACCGCAGGCTCCCTTTAACTATAAAAATTCAGTTTTAAGAAAAACAAAAATAAAAACACACTGAATAGTTACAAACCTGGAGGAAAAACGAATGGAAAAAATCTATTATCCTACAAAGGAAACAGACCAACAGGGCAAGGATTTGGCGGATGTCGAGGAGGATTTGCATTCCGCGTTGTTAGTAAAGAAACCTAAGAACAAACGGGAGCTATTAAGGCTAAAGGAAAAAAATGAAAAATTAAGATTCGTGCGCGCGGTAGGCGCAACGCTCCAGCATGAAATTTTCAATCCCCTTCAAGCAATCGTCTTTGCCAACCACTCAATTGCGAGCACCTCAGGTGAAAGCACGCATACCAAAACCATAATCGAAAGCGCAACCTGCATACGGGACACGGTTAAAAAACTTGTCAGTTTATTGGATATCCAGGAAGTGAGATACCCAGGGGATGACTCCATTATTGTTCTTGCCGGAGACGAAGATAAATGTAACAAAGCAAAACGCCGGTCCTGATTTAAAATAAAACGGAAAGGCCCTTTTTCACAAAGGCAAACGGCAGTATCTTTCCGCCATTTACTTTTAAGGCCGTTTCTATTTCCATCGGATCCCCTTCCAGCACAAAAGCATAAAGGCAGCCGCCGCCGCCCGCCCCGCAAATTTTCGCCGCGATTTTCCCCTTTCGCGCGGCGGCGCGAATTAATTTCTCAATCGCCGGATGGGAAACACCCCTGGACAACCCTTTTCGCCATTTCCACTCCTCGGAGATTGCCTCCGCTATGCCTTTCCTGTCGCGGCCGAGGATCGCTTCCCTTAGCTTCAAGGCTGCGTCCTTGATGCCTTCCAGTCCTTTGCGTATGGCTTTATCCCCTTCCACGGCCCGCTTTAGGATTTCCCAGTTATTGGCCCCTGAGAAACGTGACTTGCCCGTGTAACAAAGGATTGATCGGGATATGAATTCTGCGAGATAAGGATTTAAATTTTCCCGCTTTGTTCCCTGGGGCAGGAATTTAATCGCGTTAAGTCCACCATATAGGGCTGGATAATAATCCTGTACCCCTGTTGGAATGCCGATTACATTAGCCTCGAGATTTTTTGCTATTTCCACCATTTTTTCCTTGGAATACCGGGAACCGGTGAAGGCGTTCAACGCCCCGTTCAGCGCGATATTGAGGGCGGATGACCCGGCGATCCCGGATCCCATAGGTGCGGCGCAGTCCGTGGTCAGATTGAATCCGCACTCAGGGGAGTAAAACCGGACCAATTCACGTAGCAGATCCAGCCCCTTTTTTTCATTTAAATCGCTAAGACCGGAGGCGGCAACATGCATTCCAGAGTCATTGGAATGGAGATGAATTTCCGCGTCCTGCCGCCTTTCAATGGTTACACGCGCATAAAGGTCGATGGCGGCGTTCACGGTAACCGAGCCTGGGAAAAAACAGTGGAGGGGCCATAAATCCAGGGTCCCGCCGGCCAAGTCAATACGGGTGGGCGCCTGGGCTTTGACTATATGAGGGGCTTTCGAGGAATGGGTCATGCGTCATGGGACATGAGCGCATGACGCACCTCGCATGGCTCATTTCGATTTTGGACGTTCGATGTTCGGTGTTCGATGTTCACGTTTTCGTTTATTATGATTTTTTCGATCAATGGTATTCCACCTCGCCATTCGTTGCCACAATGGGAATCGTCTTCATCCAGATAAGTTTTTCCCACCAAGGCTTGTTGCCTTTATACCATTCGATGGTATGCTTCAAGCCTTCCTCGAAGGTGGTCCTGGCCTCCCATCCTAGGAGTTCCCTGGCCTTTTGGGTGGAGGAAATGTGTTTCTTCACCTGGCCTGGCCTGTCCCCCACGCGCTTGATCAGATGGCCGGGTTTGTTCAAAAGCTTAAGTACCATTTCCGCCACGGAATTGATGCTGATGCTTCTGCCTGTCCCAAGATTGATGGTCTCTCCCTCTATCTTTTTAAAATCGCAATGCGACAATATATCCATGGCCTCGCAAATGTCCCTAACGAACACCCAGTCCCTCTCGCTTTCCCCAAGGCCGTGGACCGTTAGCGGCTCCCCCAGGATCGCGCTCGTTATGAACCTTGGTATGGCCTTCTCCAGGTGCTGGTTAGGGCCGTAATTATTGAAGGGCCGGACGATTGCCGCCGGAATTTTATACGTGTGGTAATAGGAGTATACCAGCCTGTCAGCCCCGGCCTTGGCCCCGGCGTAAGGGCTCATGGGATTAAGCGGATGGTCCTCGTCCATTGGGTTTCTCGCCGCGGTCCCGTATACCTCCGAGCTGGAGAAATGGATGAAGCGTTCGACCTTCCTGATGTTCTTCAGGACGGCGTTGGCCACCACCTGCGTGCCTAGCACGTCCGTCTCAAAAAAGATTTTGTTGTCAAAGATGGAACGCGCCACGTGCGATTCCGCGGCCAAGTGAAGGACCACATCTGATTTGGCCACCAGTTCCTGGACCAGATCGCCGTTTCTCACGTCCCCGTACCAAAAGGAAAATCGAGGGTCATCCTTCATCTCACGGGTGAAATTTTCCGCGTTGCCCGCGTACGTAAGAGAGTCGAGCACGATCAATTTATAGTCGGGATATTTATCGTATAAATAGCGGGTCAGGTTGCTCCCGATGAAACCCGCCCCGCCGGTTATCAGTATGGTTTTCATATATTGCAAAAAGTTAATGTGGGCTTAATAATTTTATAGTATAGGAATTTCCATTTTTAATCTTTTAAAATCAAATAGATATATGAAGCACACCCCCCTTGATCCCCCCTTGCCAGGGGGGAATTTTTGAGGTATTCCCCCTTAAAAAAGGGGGCTGGGGGGATGTCAATTCCTTAAAGTCCGACCTAAGGGCGCTAAGTTCAAATATGCCACAAAGTATCACAAAGAAGACATTTTAAACATTAAGAAGCTGTCTTGAAAAAAACATTAAGGCTTGCATGCAAATAGCCGAAGAAATTCTTAACACACCCCGGCCTTCGGCCGCCCCTCTCAAGAGGGGAATTTATAAGTGACGGCGCCCTTTCAATAGGGTATTAATGAATA
>JACRGO010000206.1 GCA_016212295.1 Nitrospinota bacterium
ACTGGAGCTCTGTCTCTGAATGACGGTTTTACTTGATTATCCTTTTTTGACACGATATTCTACTCCCATTCAATAGGCATTCATGAAGACGTCACCTTTCGCCAGTAGTAAGTGTTGCGTTAGCTACTGGCTAACGGGCATTAATAAAATTAATGATATAGTATTACTCCATATTTGCCTGGCCCGGCAAATGGTTAAAAAAACTTTATTTTTCAATTAAGTATCCCATGAAAAAAATAACTCCAATAATTTTTATAGCGGCCGTTTTTCTGGCCGCGTGCGTCTCAGGAGTAAACCTCCCTGGCATGGCGGTGGGGACCAAGGAGTATTTACAGGGAGACTACCCCGCGGCCATAGGGCAATTCCAGGAGGCGTTGGCACGTGACCCCGCCGACCCGACCGCCCTGCGAATGTTGGGCTGGAGTTACTACCGCATGGGGGAATATCCGAGGGCGGAAGAGGCGTTCATGGATTACGGCAGGCATTATCCGGCGGAGCCGGAAGTGTACAAGGGCCTGGCGTGGTGCCATTACCAGATGGGGGAATTCACGCGGTCCGTGAATGAATATCAAAAATGGCTGTCAATCGCCCCTCAATCCCAGGAGGCCAGGGAAGGGCTTGCTTCCTGTTACATAGAGCTTGGCCAGGACACCACGGCCATGGAGCATATGCGCCCTTATTACAAGCTGGAAGAGCTGCCTCTCAAATTTCCCCGGTGGCACTATCCATTTCTCCTACTAGGACAAAAGGGAATGGAGGAAAAGAATTATGGCGCGGCCCACCATAACTTTCAAGCTGCCCTGCAATTGAAAACCGATTCCCCGGTCGCGGTGGAAGGCATAAAGCAAATCCTGTCCATTGGAGAAAAAAGACTGGAATTGGCCAGGCAATACCAGGAAAAGGAGCGGTATAAAGTAGCGATACGGTTCTATTCCCAGATATCCGGGGAATTCCCCTTCTGGGCGGAGCCGTACATAGGAATGGGAGAATGTTTTATCAAAATGAATTCCTTCAATGAAGCTGAAGCCTCCTTCCGCAAGGCTTTATACCTGGAGCCAGGCAGCGAAAAAGCCAAAAAATGGATCAGGGAAACCGTCAATCAAAGGGACCCGAACCTGAAGGCCGCGCGGGCAAGTCTGGAGAAGGGCGAATATCTTGACGCAGTGGCGTCATTCGAGATAGTAACAAAGGGCCCAGCCCTTTACAACGTGCCGGAAGACGAAAGATGGGCGGTTTTCCAAGGCCTCGGATCAAGTTACCAGGGCCTTGGAAAAATGGAGGAAGCCAGGGAATATTTTCAGGAGGCCCTTAGGCTTAAACAAAACGACCCGGAATCCCTGAAGGGGTTGGGGTTGACTTATTATCATGATAAAAAATACGCGACCGCCGAGATGTTCCTGGAAATGGCGGAAAAATACATACATAAAGACCACGAACTCTCCCTTGCCCTTGGCTGGACATATAGCAGCAGGGGTAAATTCGAGAAGGCCTCCGAACAATTCGATACCGCTTTGTCCCTCCTTCCCAACGACCCCAAGGCCATAAAGGGCCTGGCATGGGCTGTCTATAAATCAAAAGACAAGGAAAGGGCCAAGACTGAATTTCAACGCCTTTTAGAGCTGGAGCCGGATTATATGGCGGACGAGGAATTCCAGCAATTGGTCCTTCAAAATTCCAGTTGGTGGGAACTGTCCAATCAGCTTGGCTGGCGTTACTATAAGGAAAAAAACACGGCCAAGGCCGCAACTGCCTTCCTTTCCTCGCTGGAGCATGCCCCCGGCAATCCCCAAGCCCTCCAGGGGCTGGGCTTCGTGAGATTCAGGGAGAAGAACTGCGAGGAGGCCGCTCAAAGGCTGAAAACCGTTTTGGACGCCGGGAAGGAAACCGCGCCTATATCTGACCTGGATGTATTTGACAGCAACGCCAAGGTCCTAACCAACGCCCGCGAGAAACTGGCATGGTCCTATTACTTCACCTCGAAATTCAAGGAGGCGGCCGAGGACTTTCAAAAGGTCATTAAACTGCATTCTGACTGGGCAGGACCCGTTTACGGCCTGGCCCTTGCCCAGCAAAAACTTAAACAATACGATGAAGCGGACAAGAATTTTAAAACCGTCCTTACCATGAGTCCAGGGCACGCCCTGGCCAAGGCTGGAATCGAAGACAATAAAAAATCAAGGGAAGAGGACAAGAAAAAGAGTAAAAAGAAAAAGAGCGCTGTGAAGAAGAAAGACGCCGAAGAGAAACTGGGAGATAGCGCTGGAGGCAAAAAAGAGGTTAAAAAGACAGACGCGGCTGGGAATGAGACTAAAAAGCCGGAGGAGCCCAAAAAAACGGTTTCTGAAAAAGAATTTATACAGGAACTGGTAAAGGAACGGGAAAAAGAACAGGGCAAGGAGAAGGAGAAAGACAAGGAGAAGGCGCTGGAAAAGGAACAAGAGAAGGTGAAGGAACTGGCAAAGGCGTTGGAGAAGGGAAAAACAAAGGACAAAGAGAAGGGACCGGAAAAGGAACCAGAAAAAGAGAAGGAGCCGGACGGTAAATGATCTGCGTCCCGATAATAGCAAGGACCAATGAAGAGGCGGTCCATAAAATGGCGGCGGCTTCCTTGGTGGCCGACGTCATCGAACTTCGCATCGACTATATTCCCTCCCCTGACTTACCGAAACTTCTTCACGGAAAACCCAAACCGGTGATTGTGACTTGCAGGACCCTCAAGGACCGGGGAGAATTCGGCAAGGCGCCGGAGCATGAAGGCGGGTCCGAGGAAAAACGATTGGGAATGCTGTTGGCCGCCTTGAAGCTCGGCGCGGATTACGTGGATATCGAGTTCGACGCGCCGGAAGATTCCAGGCAAAGAATTTTCGAGGCCGCTGGTTCTCCGGGCCGCGTCATCCTTTCCAGCCATGATTTCGAGAGGACCCCTGCCAGCCTGGAACCGCTCAAGAACAGGATGCTCGCCTCTTTCCCCGGGGCCATTATAAAGATAGCCGTCTTTGCCCAATCCATTGACGACAATTTAAAAATCCTCGATCTCCTCAAAAATAAAAAAGAGGGAGAAAGACTCGCCGCCTTTTGCATGGGAGAGAATGGAGAGATAAGCCGCGTCCTTTCCCCGTTGTTCGGAGGCGAGCTCACCTTCGGCTCCCTTGGTCCTGGTGAAGAGAGCGCCCCAGGCCAAATCCCCGCTTCCGTGTTGCGGGACGTCTACAGGGTCAACCAACTGAAAGAGGACGTCGAGATCTTCGGGTTGATCGGAAATCCCGTGAAGGAAAGCATGGGATACCTGATCCATAACAGGTCCTATATAAAGATGGGGATGAACCGCGTTTATCTCCCCTTTCTCGTGAAGGACCTGAGACCGTTTATCGAAAAATTCAAAGGCATGTTCAAGGGAATGAGCGTCACCATGCCTTTCAAGCAGGACATAATCCCTCTCCTTGATGAAGTGGACCCCCTGGCGGCCAGGATCGGGGCGGTCAACACCATCGACGCCCGTAGCGGAAAACTTGTGGGATACAACACCGATTCCTCCGGCGCGGTGAAGGCCATGGAGGATTTGGCCTCCCTCCAGGGAAAGACCGTTTTCATGATAGGCGCTGGCGGGGTGGCCAGGGCCATAGGATTCGGGACCGCCAATAAAGGGGCCAAAATAATCATTTGCGATGTAGACGAAGCCAGGGCGGGCCGGCTGGCGGAAGAACTCGGCGGGAAAACCTGCTCCAGGGAGGAGTGGGAGGACATCCGCTACGATATACTGGTCAACTGCTCCCCTATCGGCATGCACCCGAACATCGAAGAGACCCCATTTCCAAAAGAGTTTTTCAGGCCCGGGTCTATAGTTTTTGACGCGGTTTATAATCCGCTTGAAACAAGATTGCTTAAAGAGGCCGCCGGGGCGGGCTGCCGCGTTATCAGGGGACTCGAACTCTTCGTCAACCAGGCGGTGGACCAGTTCGAGTTGTGGACCGGAGAAAAAGCCCCCAGGGAGATAATGGAGAGAACTGCCTTGGAGAGGCTATCCAAAAATACTTGAAATTTTGTAACATTTTAGCTGTTTGAAAAACCGCGAAAACAAACACCTAAAAATTTTTTTTACCACAGAGGCCACAGAGAAAAGAAGAAGAGTGGTAGGACCATTAAAGACCTATGCCGAGAGGCCAGAACTTTTTGTTTTCCGCGTCTTCACTGCGGAAAACAAAAAAATATTTACCTTGGCGACCTCTGTGCCTTTGTGGTTCAATTTTCTGTTTTTCTCCGCGATCTTGGCGTCCTCTGCGGTGAAAATTTTTTATTTTTTCAAAAAGCTAAAGTATTACGAAATTTTTTATTCATTGCAAAGCTTTGCGGTGAAATATCAGATAGGTGAGTCAGTATTCATGTGGATCGGCGAAAAAATAAAAAACTGGCTGGTTGATAAGCTCATCGAACTCCTTATCTGGGACAAGGACCTTCCCAGCACGCCATTCTGCGACTTCGAGCAGACCCGGTTCGAGCTCCGCCCTTGCGACGTGCTGCTTGTCGAGGGACGCAGCCGCATCAGCGACGTTATCAAGACCATCACCCTGAGCCGCTGGACCCATGCGGCCCTTTACATAGGACGGCTCAACGATATCGAAAACCATGGGATCCGGAAGATAGTGCGGCATTATTATATGGGCGACCCGGACGTGCAACTGTTGATTGAGGCCCTTGTGGGAAAAGGGACCATTATTTCCCCGATCACCAAATACCAATACCACAATTTACGCATCTGCCGGCCCAGGGGCCTCACGCCTCACGACTCGCAAAAGATCGTCGAACACGCAGTCAAATGCGTGGGAATGGGTTACAATACCCGCCAATTGCTGGACCTGGCCCGGTTCCTGTTCCCTTATGGCGTGCTTCCGAGACGGTGGCGCTCCAGCCTGTTTGAGAAAAAGATCGGCGACTCCACCCGCACCATCTGCTCCACCATGCTGGCTGAGGCATTCGCCGCTGTACAGTTCCCGGTGCTCCCCTTCGTGCAAAGCGTGGAGGGAGGGGAATTCCGCTGGTTCAACCGCAACAGCAGCCTTTTCATTCCCAGCGACTTTGATTATTCCCCCTATTTTGAAATCATCAAGTATCCCTTCTTCGGAGATGATCTGGCCATTTACAGGAGGCTCCCCTGGGACAAAACCGGCGTTATCTATAGTGACGAGCGCCAGATCCAGTTGGAGATGATAAGGAACGGATCAGTCCATGGCAATAACGGAAAGAAAGAGCCAGGTGAACCAGCCGGGGAGTAAGGCGTGGAGGCGGGAAAAGAGGAGAGGGCGAGGGTAAACTAAGCCTAAATTGGGCGATTTTCTTTCGCCCCCTTCAGGGCCTAATGGATCTTGCCACGAAACTGAATTGGCATGACGCAGCAGGCATGCTTCTCGGCAAGCTGGCTGCCCCCGATGGTTCGTAGCCTTTGCGGTTAGTTTGAAACACCACCGTTAGTGGGATCGGTGGCAGACCTTGCTTTGTAATTGTTATTTGCCGATGATGTAGTTCAGCGATGAAGGAAATTTTCATGTTCGACCGGGTGCTGAATGAAATGAGGGCTAAAGTTCGAGAACGGAAATATGTGATGACGATTCACGGGGAAGAAGAAATGAACAACGATTGCTTTTCAATTTACGATGTTGAAAGCGGCATACTTACCGGGAAAATAGTGGAACGCCAGAAAGACAAGGCAACTTCAGAGTGGAAATACCGAATAACCGGACACGCAATCGATGGCAATGAAGTTGAGGTTATTGCCAAATTGAGCACAACGGGCAAATTGGTTATAATCACGGTGTATGCGCCATAATTTATATTATTACGTTCAGAAATTTCTGAACGTAATAATATCATCGAACGTTTGAATACATCGAAATTTATTTTGATTGCGGCCATGCCGCGCTATGAGAGGAAAAAATATATGCGATGTGATATTTGCGGAAAAGATGGTGCGCGAAAACACAAGGTTGCAAGGACGTATGGCAAAGGGGAAGAAATACTGGTTATAGAAAACATACCTGCCGTAACCTGTTCGCATTGTGGAGAAAGTTATTTGGAGGCCGAAACGCTTCACGAAATCGAGCGCATAAAACTGCACAAAAAGAGTTTTGCGGTAAAACGCACTATCCCTGTGGCCGATTTTGTAACAATTTGAAAAAAGCCGCACCCCGCTTCATATCAATACGTCGAATTTTCGCTTAACCTTTCACAATTTTTCAGGAGGGCTTTCATGAAAAAAAGGATATTGTTTTTCCTGTTATTGCTTTCGCCGTTTTTCACGCTGGCGCTACCGCGCGAAGCTGCCGCCGCCAAGGGGACGCTCGCTGTTGTCACGCAGGATAGCGGCAAGAAGCAGATCGACGCCCCTATCTATGTGGACGGGGTCCTGAAAGGAACCGGCAAGGTGACCCTTTCGCTTGCTCCAAAGACTTATCTGGTGAAATTCGGAGAAATGACCGGGTATGCCATTGTGTCTCCCAGGAGCGGAAAGAAAAGCGTCCAGGTAAAGTCCGGGAAGAAGACATCGCTCAAGGCGACCTACAAGAAGTCTTCGTCAACCGGCGCGTCCTCATTCACAGCCACAAAAATCGCGGCTGGATGGGCCCATACAATAGCCCTGAGGAGCGGCGGCGCTGTATGGGCATGGGGAGATAACAGCTATGGCCAGCTTGCGGATGGGACAAATACAAATAGAAAGACCCCTGTCCAGGTGAGCGGGATTACAAGTGTTTCCGCTATAGAGAGCGGGGTTTATCATACAATAGCCCTGAGGAGCGGCGGCGCTGTATGGACATGGGGAGATAACAGCTATGGCCAACTCGGTGATGGGACTAATACAAGCCGCAATATACCTGTCCAGGTGAACGGGCTTGCGAATGTCACGGCTATCGCGGGAGGAGATTATCATACAATAGCCCTGAGGAATGACGGCACTGCATGGGCATGGGGAAATAATTTATCCGGCCAGCTAGGTGATGGGACTAGTACAAACAGCAATACCCCTGTCCAGGTGAGCGGACTTACAAATGTTACGGCTATCGCGGGCGGAGACTTTCATACAATAGCCCTGAGAAATGACGGCACTGTATGGGCATGGGGAAATAATAGCTATGGCCAGCTAGGTGATGGGACTAATGTAAGCAGCGCCACCCCTGTCCAGGTGAGCGGGCTTACAAATGTTTCAGCTATAGAGTGTGGAGTTTTTCATACAATAGCCCTGAAGAATGACGGCACTGTATGGGTATGGGGAGCTAATGACCATGGCCAGATAGGAAACGGGACAAATACAAGCAGCAATATACCTGTTCAGGTAAGCGGGCTCATGAATGCTACCGCTATCGCGGGTAGAGGATATTATCATACAGCAGCCCTGAAAAATGACGGCACTGCATGGGCATGGGGCTATAATGCCCACGGACAGTTAGGAGATGGAACGACTACGGATAGAAATACCCCTGTTCAGGTAAGCGGGCTTACAAATGTTACCGCTATCGCGTGTGGAACATACCATGCAATAGCCCTGAAGAAAGACGGCACTGCATGGGCATGGGGATATAATGGCTATGGCCAGTTGGGAAATGGGACAATCACAAACAGCAATGTTCCTGTTCAGGTGAATGGACGGTGATCATTTATTTTTCACAATTTTTCAGGGGGCATTTCATGAAAAAAGAAACGTTGTTTTTCCTGTTACTGCTTTTGCCGCTTTTCACTCTGGCGCTTCCGCCCGAAGCTGCTGCGGCCAAGGGGACTCTCATTGCCGCCACGCAGGACAGCGACAAGAAACAGATCGACGCCCCTATCTATGTGGACGGCGTCCTGAAAGGCACAGGCAAGGTAACCCTTTCGCTTTCCCCCAAGACGTATCAGGTGAAATTCGGGGATTTGACGGGATATACCATCGTGTCTCCCAGGAGCGGAAAGAAAAGCGTCCAGGTGAAGTCCGGCAAGCCAACGCGGGTCATGGCGACTTACAAGAAGTCTTCGTCAACCGGCGCGGCCTCATCCTATATTTATTTCAAACGAAACGGAACCACAACTCCACAAACCGCGACTCTTGCCAATGGCACGCTGAGTATCGATGGAAAGACCATCTCCGGGGTCTATTTCTCAACAAGCATGGCAGGGGTTACCTGCCTTGCCGGCGGGACCGGGACTGATCTTACCTCATGCCACAGCCCCCAGGACAGCCCGCACACCATGCTTCTCTGCGGCCCGGACCCGGTCAGCGCGGCTCCAGACACATTGCTTTACGTGCTCTTTGATTCCCCTGACGCCAATAGGGTCAGCGCTGACGCGACCGGCCTTTTGAATGCGTTGCAGAGCGAAACAAATTATCTTGGCATCGGAGTTTATACGGACTGTTCCGGCTCGGCCCACACGGCATGGATTCGTAATTATCCCTATACAAACTACTATTTATGGCCTGACGTTTTCACGACTTACGACGCCGGCCACGTTTCCAGCCTTCTGTCCGGCTCGGTTATCTTCAGCGCTCCCGCAGCAGGCAATATTTATAATCAGTATGTCGCCGTCAGGTCGGCTGCAAATGTTTTTGAGGTTTGGCATTGAGGTTGGTGGTTGACGGTTTTCGGTTTCAAGTTGCCGGGCACTGTAGGCCGGCAACGTATTCCTGATAATCAAGCCTAGTATGAGGCAAAAAATATTTTGCCCCTCGCATTCCCATATATTGTCACTTCCTGGCCGCTTTGGTATAATCCTTTCACTTTTATTAGTCGTTGCGGTCCTGATATTTTAGAACCTATTGATATGCCTGAATCACTCATAGATTCACTCCCCAAAATTGTCGCCGAGGGGAAAAAGGAGCTTAACGAGAAGGAGTGGCACAACCGGCTTGTTTACGGCGACAATCTTCTCGTGATGCAGGCCCTCCTTGCCGGAGACCCGGCTACGGGCCTTCCCTCCATGCGCGAGAAGATTGACCTGATTTACATTGACCCTCCCTTTGACAGCAAGGCAGATTACCGCACAAAGATCATATTGCCTGCCGTAGGGGCGACCGGTCGGTCGCCCTTACAAATCGAACAAAAACCCACGGTACTTAAAACGTATGCAAGAATTGATAGACACAAATTTAGTAGTTCAGACAAATCCAGGAACTGTCCCAATGCAGAAGAAATATTTAGACGAATCAAAAGGGGTCCAGCTTGGGACTTGGTGGGATGATATTAGCATGATTAGAGGATGGTCTGGTGAAAAATTGGGATATACAACCCAAAAACCCGAAGCCCTTCTCGAACGTATAATCAAAGCCTCCTCCAACGAAAATTCCATTGTCGCTGACTTCTTCATGGGTTCCGGCACAACCGGCGCGGTTGCCGAAAGGCTTGGCCGCCGCTGGATCATGTCGGACATCGGCAAGCCCGCCATAACCAACTATTCGTCCGATATTGATGAAATAAGCATTGAGTTGGACAACTACGTCCTCCTCTCTCCGGACGCCCTTCCCCTGGATACGGAAAACAGGGAAAAGCTCCAGGGCGTCATGGCGCGGGAGCCGCTGGCCCTGATAGAATACTGGAGCGTTGACCCGGACTACGACGGCGAGACCTTCCGCAGCAAGTGGCAGGACTACCGGGGGAACACGGAAAACGATGATGACCCGTTCCGTGTCGTGAAAGAGACGAGAATCCTGGCCCCGAAGGTCAAGGGCAAACGTAAAATATGCGTCAAAGCCGTGGATGTGTTCGGATTTGAGAGCGTTGTGGTGGAGGTCTTGGATGCTGAATGAACAGGAAATTTTAAAGCTGCTTGCAAGCGGCGAAAACTCCTATGTTGAGTTCAAGGAGGACTCTATTGATAGTAAAGCGCTTGCCCGTGAAATTGTCGCCCTTTCTAATCTTAAGGGGGGATATATTTTTCTGGGTATTGACGACAAAGGGGGTGTAGCCGGGCTGACACGCTCTGATAACGAAGAACGGATAATGAACTTATGTTCTGATTTAGTTCGACCCATTATTGATCCGATTTATTATGAAGTTACAGTCGAGGAAAGGAAAATAGGCGTTATAGAGGTCGAAAGGGGCTGCAATAAACCATATTACCTCAAGGATGCGCCTGCAAAAACCAACAGATACTACAAAAGATACGGCAGCACGGTACGGGAGGTAAAGGAACGGGATGAATTACAGCGATTGCTTCAGGCCTCCGGCAATCTGCACTATGAGCTTTTACCGGCCTCTTATGCCAAATTAAAGGACCTGGATGATTTCGGAATCAGAGAGTTTATCAGGATAAACAGGCCAACCATTGATATAGATAAACTCTCTGAAACAGAGGCTATGAATCTTTATTTAAATCTTGATTTAATTATGGAGGTTGGCGGTGAATACCAGCCGACAATCGCCGGACTCTTGCTTTTCGGCAAAGGACGAGTAAAGAGATTTCTGCCTCAGTCCGACATCATGTGCGTTAAAGTCGCCGGGAACGACATAGCGGACGAAAAGGAAAATCTGAAATTCTTTGAAAGAAATATTTTTGAGAATTACCGTGATGCTGTCAGCTTTTTTTATATATATAATACCCACGCCTTTGAAGTAAAGAGTATCAAGCGCACCGATTACTTTGATTATCCTGAACCGGCCTTTCGTGAACTATTGGCTAACGCGCTTATTCATAGAGATTATACGATTTTTGGAACCGATATCGCTGTCTGGATATTCAGCGACCGGATTGAGATCAAGAGTCCTGGAGGATTGCCCAATACCCTGACTTTGGAGAACATGAAGCTCGGTCTGAAATATCACCGGAACCCGGTTCTTGCCCAATATTTCTTTGAAGCAGGCATGGTTGAACGCGCCGGCCAGGGGATTATCAAATGCGAACGCTGGCTTAAGGAAAACGGAAATCCTCCCCTTGAAATTATCGAGGATGAATATGAGGTCAAGGTGATTATGCGGAAACGGCGCGTGTGAACACCTTTATGACCCGTTCCGTGTCGTGAAAGAGACGAGAATCCTGGTCCCGAAGGTCAAGGGCAAACGTAAAATATGCGTCAAAGCCGTGGATGTGTTCGGATTTGAGAGCGTTGTGGTGATGGAGGTTTTAATAATGAAGAACTTAATTATTAACAGCAAATACAATTCAGGGTTGTCGCGGTTTTTTTCTTCATCCGTTATGAATGAGTTGGCACGAAAAGGGCATTCCGCTTTTTTCAAAGAAATTCTTTTTGTTTCCGGGCTTCATGAAATTATCGATGAGAATATAACACTGAGCGATTTTCTCCAGATAGTTTACAACCATCTTTTCAAGAATTACCGCGGCGAATACATCTATAAAAATGCCATTGCGAATAAAATTTTACTTGGCAGACATTCGCTCAACACGGCTTTTATGTTGACGGAATTCCGTGTAGCGGATTGCAAGGCGGATTCTGTTGTGCTCAACGGCACTTCAAATGTCTATGAAATAAAATCAGAATTGGATTCCATGGACCGTTTAAAGCGGCAAATTGATGCTTATAGCCAAGTTTTTGATTTTATACATGTAATCACATCTCCTTGCCAGATTATGAAGGTCAAAGCGTGCGTTCCTGAATCAGTCGGAATAATGCGCCTCACGGATCGAAATACAATATCAACGGTTCGTGAAGCGTCAACCGGAAAACATTCAGTAACGCCCTCCGTTATTTTTGAGTCTCTCCGCAAGGCAGAGTACACATCCATAATAAAAGAGCAATACGGCTATATTCCTGATGTGCCGAATACTCGGATATACAGCGCATGTCGTGAAATGTTTGCCAGGTTTTCGCCAGAAAAGGCCCATGATAGTATGGTCCGAGTGTTGAAGAAAAGGGGGAAGTGCCGGCAGTTGAAAGATTTTATTGCCGACTCACCTGAATATTTGCGGGCTTACTCAATAAACTCCGGTTTAAGCATTAAAGAGACAATTAAGCTAAGGGAAATGCTGAACGCCAGATGCAAATCCTTTATAAGATAGTCCTGGAGGAACCATGTATTATCCATATTTCAGAGGCAAGCAGTACGAATTAGTGACAATAAGAGAGCGAGCGGCTTTGATGGCGGAGAATAAATTTCTTCCCATTATTGAACCGGTAAAGGATAATTTATCACCCTTAAAACGTTCTATTGATGAACTTACAAAACAAGAGGCAAAATTTATACTGGTTGTGAATCCAAAATTTGGTGATTTAAAAAATAATCCAACATCACTTTTTAAAGATTTAATCAATGACAGCTTAAAGGGTTATACCCATTTAATGCTCGGCTATATTGTGGATGCCAACAGCAATTTAATTGATATCAAGGATTTTGTTGATGAATATAAGGATTTCTCATTAGCTTTGATTCACCATGGATTTCCAAATGGCAAAGATTTGAAAGAAGCTACTGATAAAGATAACGTAAAAAAGCATATATTTATTGACAGGCTTTCCGGCAAGCTTTATCAAAAGCATTTTAAAGGGTGTAATCGAATTTTAATACGCGATGGTTTTGAGAAACAAAAAAATGCCGATTATCCGCCATCCGAACATTTTTCCGATCTTCACATAACCTATGATGACGAAGGAATGGATGGATTTGGAGATTTCTTGATTGTAGGCGATGATTATATGGAAACCGGTGGACCTGCGTATGCCGTTGCAATTCATCTTACCTATACGGATAAAGAAGGAGACATGTTTATGCGGCATTTTGTATCCGACAGGACGAATACTCCGACGGACCCTGCCGGTAAATTTTTTGAGGCCCTTGAAAAATTGAAAGTTGAAGTTGAAGATTCCGGAAGTATGATATTCAAGTCCTCGGCAGTAAATGAATTTTTGGAACTACATAAGCGCGGCCATTTCCCTGGATTGGGTTATGTAAAAAAACTATCAATGATTCATCATATTGAGCTGATGGCCGATTTTATGAAGAGAGTATAAGATGCTTTGTTGCGGCAATTGTTTTTCAGATCGCCACCTTGAAGAGCATATCCAGAAAGAGTCAAAAGAGACCGGCAATTGCAGCTTCTGTGGCAGTATTGCTGTGGCTTTAATTGACCCGCTTGGTTTGTCAGACATTTTTCAACAGGTTATTGATCTGTATTCGGAAACAACTCAAGGGGGAGATTCTCTTGTTGATCTTTTAAAAAGGGATTGGCATCTCTTTGAAACCATGAATGACGATAAATGCTATGATCTGTTAGGTTTTATTTATCCGGGCACGAGCTATAAAGGGAAAAGTTATCAGCCAAGGATTTACCCCGACTCTATACGAATTGACAGATGGAATATTTTCAGGGAAGAACTAAAACATAAAAACAGGTATTTCCCGCAGCAGGCGCCGGACCTTGAACACCTCAGAAATCTGTTTAGTTATATGAATCTTCCTATAGGCGAATCACCTGAATTGATGTATCGAGCAAGATGCAACAACGAGGAAAGGATGTTTTCAGTCGATGAAATGAAGAAACCGCCAGAGAGAGCAGTCAGCGGCGGACGGGCAAACCCCATAGGCATTCCATATCTGTATACCGCATCTGATCCCTTAACAGCGATAGCAGAGATTAGACCGCACAAAGGAGATAGCATCTCTGTTGCCGAGATACTCATAAATAAAAGGCTGATTCTTGCGGACCTGAGAAACCCCAGGAAAACAATATCGCCGTTTAAATTGATCGCAGACGATGTTAATCCATACATAGAGATAGAGTATTTATGCAAGCTTGGAGAAGAACTTACCAAGCCGATTCTCCCGCGTGACGCACACTTGGAATATCTGCCCACACAATATCTTTGCGAATTCATAAAGCATTGTGGTTTCGATGGCGTGGTATATAAAAGCTCTGTTGGGGAAGGGGATAATTACGCCATATTCAATGATGACAAACTGACTATAGCCGATGTTTTCCTTTATAACGTTAAGGAAACAATAATAAACGCGGAAAAAGTTGATGGCTAAATAAAATGGCTACTTCCTTGAACATAGGCACCAGGGACATTCCTTTAAAATTCGCGCGCGAGCTTTCCATAGAGGTTCTGGTTCAATGACGTCTTTTGTGACGCAAGAAGCATGAATTTCCACGCCGGGCAGAAGCAGGCGATCCTCAATACCATCTATCTTCACGAAATAGCAAAGACAGATTCGGTATCCGATATGTATTCATATATGGAATCGTCCGGCGATACGTCCATTGCCGCTGAGATGGATATCGTCTATCTGAAGAAGGACAAGTTCAGCCACCCGAAATATTGCCTGAAGATGGCCACGGGGGACGGGATGATAGCCATCACCAACTGGCACCTCCTGACGGGTGAGGATGAGGACGGGATTCGCGAGGTTTCTCCCCTGGAAGACCCTTCCGCGACTGTCAGGGAGCTGCTCCCCGTTACGCCCGGGACATCGGCGGGGCATTCCCTGGAAGTCCTGGACAATAAATACCTGGCGGGCGGAGAGATTGAGTATCTGGCTGCCCTTGAAAACCTTGTGGTTTTTAATGACGAGGCGCACCATATCCATGAGACCAAAAAGGCCGGGATTGTGTCGGAGGTTGAGTGGCAAAAGTCCCTGAACAGGATCGCGGAAGGAAAGGGGAGCAGGTTTCTGCAGATAGACTTCTCCGCCACCCCTTATGGCGTGGCTGGAAGCGGTCAGAAGCGGACCAAGCATTATTTCCCGCATATAGTTGTTGACTTCGATCTTAAAACCGCCATCCACAATGGCTTGGTCAAGACCATCGCTCTAGACAAGCGCAAGGAAATAGCAACGATGGCGCTTGACTTCAAGGCGGTCCGCGACGGAAATAATGTCATAGGTCTTTCAGACGGCCAGAAACTCATGCTCCGGGCAGGTTTGCAAAAATTGAGAATATTGGAGCAGCAGTTTATTGAACTGACAAGGGGCAAGGCGGGCGTAAGTGATAAATACCCGAAAATGCTGGTTATTTGCGAGGACACGGCCGTGTCGCCCCATGTTGTGGATTTTCTGGTAAACAGCGAGGGAATGAGCGAGGAAGATGTTGTCCAGATAGACTCCGGCCGCAAGGACTCCATCCCGGCCAAGGAATGGCAGAGGGTAAAGCAGCGCCTTTTTAATATGGACAAGCATGAAAGGCCGAAGATTGTCGTCTCGGTTTTGATGCTGCGGGAAGGTTTTGATGTAAGCAATATCTGCGTGATCGTCCCGCTGCGTTCAACTCAGGCGCCTATTCTCCTGGAGCAAATCATAGGCCGGGGGCTGCGCCTCATGTGGAGGGAGCCGGAGTATCAGGACAGCAAGAATGAAAACAGGGCCAGGCTGCTCCGGAAGAAACAGGAACCGTCCAACTATCTCGATAAAAGATTATCCCGTTATGCAGATAAATAATGTCGCGCTGGCAAAGACAATAGATGACTTCATAAAAAACCGCCTTTTCAATCAACCGTTTGATCCCTTTGTCGACAATAATTGGAGGGTTCTCCTGCTGTCCAAGGCCGGGATAACGGAGCATCTTATTAAAGAAGTGAGCAGGACAATTTACGACATGCAGAATAATATTAAGATCGAAGATGCCATTGTTATCAAAAAATTCTTCTCGGAGGTCGAAGAACTGAAGATGCGGGAAAACTTTTCACTTCCCGTGGCCAAGGCCATCTATGAACGATTGCCGTATCCCTCGAATAAGGGTGAACTGGAGAAGAATTTTATCCTGTATTGCGACAGCGATTCCGGCGTGGACAGTTTCCTGAAAATAAACGAACACCAGCACCATTTCGCCCATCTGGCCTATATCCGCACGGACGGGATGCTCTCTGCATACTATCCTGATTTTATTGTAAAGGCGGGACCGGATGTTTATCTTGTGGAGACCAAGGCCCAGAAGGATGTTAATGATCCGAATGTGAAACAAAAGGAGCTTGGAGCATTAGACAGGCTCAGGAAGATTAACGAGCTAAATCCAGAGGATAGGATGGAAGCGGAATGGAAATATGCGCTTCTTGGTGAAACGACGTTTTATTCAATGCGGGACAGGGGGGCGTCGGTCAAGGAGACGCTCGAATTTTCAAGGCTGACGATGGAGAAGATTAAAGGAACATTGTTTTAATGTTTGCTTATAGCTCTGTGAAATTCGCGTTAATTCTCGGTTCAGGCGGCCTTTTTTCAAAAGGCTGAAGTATTAAAAAATTTTAATTTGAACGGAAAAAAATGAAAATTCCTATATGTGTACTTTTAATTTTTCTTATCGGATTCCTGGCATATATTCGCGCCACGCTGGCGGCGTCCACCGGGGCAGTGGCAGCCGCGCTTCTGATTTTAACTAAGATTTCAGGCGCGCCCGCGGCCTGTCTGATTTTTTGCTGGACGGTTTTTCTCCTCGCGGCCATCTTCCTGAATACCCCTTTAATAAGGCGCCGCTTCCTCACGGACTATATGTTTTCCTTTTTCCGTAGCTCAATGCCTAGCATGTCCTCCACCGAGCGTGAGGCGTTGGAAGCGGGAACGGTCTGGTGGGACGGCGAGCTCTTCAGCGGAAGGCCCGACTGGAAAAAACTTCGTTCAGCGCCGAAGCCCGGACTCTCCAGGGAGGAAGAGGACTTTATCAACGGTCCGGTGGAGGAGCTTTGCGGCATGCTGGATGATTGGCGCATCACTGAGGAACTCCAGGACCTCCCCCTGGAGGTATGGGACTTCCTCAAGCAAAAGGGGTTCTTCGGGATGATCATCCCGAAAAAATACGGCGGGCTGGAGTTCTCCGCCCTGGCCCACTCCGGCGTGGTCATGAAAATAGCCAGCCGCAGCATCAGCGCGGCTGTCACTGCAATGGTCCCCAACTCCCTGGGGCCGGCGGAACTCATACTCCATTACGGGACCGATGAGCAAAAAAATTATTATTTGCCCCGTCTCGCCAAGGGAGTGGAGGTCCCGTGCTTCGCGCTAACCGGACCAGAAGCAGGGAGCGACGCCGCGTCCATGCCCGATACCGGAATAGTGTGCCGCAGCGGCTTCGAGGACCAGAAGGACATTCTGGGCATCCGCCTTAATTGGGAAAAACGCTACATAACCCTTGCGCCGTCCGCCACAGTGCTGGGACTGGCCTTCAAGCTTCTCGACCCATCTCATCTCCTCGAACAAAAGGAAGAAATAGGCATAACCCTGGCCCTGGTTCCCACCAATATATCCGGGATTTCCATCGGCACACGGCATTTCCCCCTCAACTCCGCCTTCCAGGTGGGACCCACGTGGGGCAAGGACGTATTCATTCCAATTGACCGCATAATAGGCGGACCTGCGCGGGCAGGACAGGGCTGGCGGATGCTGATGGAGTGCCTTGCCGTGGGCCGCTCGATATCCCTCCCGGCCTTGAGCGTCGGCTCAGGAAAACTCGCCGGGCGCGTCATCGGCGCCTACGCGAGGGTCCGCAGGCAATTCAAAATGTCCATAGGCCGCTTCGAGGGAGTGGAGGATGCCCTTGCCAGGATTGGGGGCAACGTCTATCTCATGGACGCGGCCAGACTCCTCACAGCCTGCGCGGTGGACCGCAAGGAAAAACCCTCGGTCATCTCCGCGATGGTCAAATTCAACCTCACGGAACGCGCCCGGAAGATACTGAATGACGCGATGGATATACAGGGAGGCTCAGCCATCTGCATGGGTCCTCGCAATCTCCTGGCCCGCGTTTACCAGTCACTGCCGATAAGCATCACTGTGGAAGGGTCAAATACCCTTACGCGGAGCATGATCGTCTTCGGCCAGGGCGCCCTTCGCTGCCATCCCTATCTGCAAAGGGAACTGAAGACAATGGAGGACCCGGACAAGGAGCGCGGCAAAAGTGATTTCGACAAGGCCATCATTTCACATATCGGCCTGGTGGCCGGCAACGCCGTGAGGTCATTGTGGCTCGGCGTCACCGGTTCCCATTGCACGGTAGCGCCGGGCTCGTCATCCACGCGGCCTTATTATAAACGGTTGGCCAGGATGAGCGCGGCCTTTGCCCTGGCCGCCGACCTCTCCCTTCTCGTATTGGGCGGGGCCTTGAAGAGGAAAGAGAAATTGTCGGGACGTCTGGCCGATATCTTCAGCAATCTTTATCTGATGTCAGCCGTGTTGAAGCGCTTCGAGGACCAGGGGTCTCCCGCCGAGGACCTTCCCTTCTTGCGCTGGGCCTGCGATGACTCCCTCCACGCCATCCAGGAAAGTTTTTACGGACTGTTCAAAAATTTCCCTAACCGCTACCTGGCGATGGTTTTGCGTTTATTGACGTTCCCGCTTGGCCGCTCTTTTTTTCCGCCAAGCGACAGGTTGGGACGCGAGGTGGCGGACCTGCTTCTTAGTCCGGGGACCGCAAGGGACCGCCTGACTTGCGGCATTTTCCTTCCGTCAAGCCTGGAAGAGCCTTTGGGCAGACTCGAGGACGCCCTAGCTAAAACCCTGGCCTCTGAGCCGGTGGAGAAAAAAATCCAGCAAGCCATAAAGGACGGGCTTTTGAAAGCGGAGAGCCTGGAAAAAGGGATTGACGCCGCCCTTCAGGCGGGCGTGATAAATGAAGAAGAGGCCGCGATAGTCCATGCCTCGGTTGCGGCGCGAAGGGAGGTCGTCCGCGTGGACGATTTTCCAAGGGACAAGTGGAAGAGGGATAAGATGCAAGTGAGCTAAAGTTAGAAGTGAGCTAAAGTGACTAAAGTTGGAATTTTATAATGGTTCACAGTTCCCGGTTTACAGTTAACGGTTGGTGAAAGCAAAAAGCATGATTTATGATTCATTAACCGTAAACTTCGTGAACTGCTAACCGTGAACGGTAACTTTAGTTCACTTTAGTCACTTCTAACTTTAGTCACTATAAGTTAAAAATGGAAACCACCAAACGAAACGTCTATATAGTTGACGGCGGCCGCACGCCGTTTCTGAAGGCCGCGGGCAGGCCTGGACCGTTTGCCGCGTCCGATCTTGCCTTCCTCGCGGGCAGGGCCTTGCTCGCCCGCCTGCCCTTTCTCCCGACGGAACTGGATGAGGTTATCCTGGGGTGCATGATCCCGGGGCCTGACGAGGCCAACATCGCCCGCATCGTGGCGTTGCGTCTTGGCTGCGGGAAAAAGGTCCCGGCCTGGACCGTGCAAAGAAACTGCGCCTCCGGGATGCAGGCCCTGGACTGCGCCTGGTGGAATATCGCGGCCGGCCGTTCGGAACTGGTCCTTGCCGGAGGGACCGAGGCCATGAGCCACGCGCCCCTGCTGCTGGGTCCTGCAATGGTGAATTGGCTCGCGGATTGGGCCGCGGCCATGGATTGGAAGGCCCGCGTGAAAATTTTGCTCAGCCTCCGCCCCGGCCATCTTAAACCTGTGATAGCCCTCCTGCGCGGCCTGACTGATCCAACTGTCGGCCTCTCCATGGGCCAGACCGCTGAAATTCTGGCCCATCGCTTTCAAATCAGCAGGGAGGCCATGGATTCCTATTCACTGGAAAGCCATCGCAGGCTGGCGGAGGCCCAGGACAAGGGACGTCTTGCGGAAATCGAGACCATTTACGACGGCAAGGGAAATTTTTTTGATCGGGACGAAGGGCTGCGCCGGGAAACGGACATGGGAAAACTGGCCAGGCTGAAGCCGGTGTTCGATCGCGGCGTCGGCAAGGTCACCGCCGGAAACAGCGCGCAGGTCACGGACGGCGCCGCCATGCTGGTCCTGGCGAGCGAGGACGCCGTGAGAAAATACGGCCTGCCGGCCCTGGGGAGGATCGTTGATTGCCGCTGGGCCGGGGTCGATCCCTCCCAAATGGGATTGGGACCTGTCCACGCCGCCGCTTCCATCCTGCGGAAAAACGGGACCAGGATGGAGGACATTGATTTTTGGGAGATCAACGAGGCATTCGCGGCCCAGATATTGGCCTGCCTTGAGGCATGGAAGGACGAGGCATACTGCCGCGAGGAGTTGGGGCTGGATAGGGCCTTGGGCGGGATCGACCCGGCGCGGCTGAACGTTGACGGCGGCGGGATCAGCTTAGGGCATCCAGTTGGGGCAAGCGGGGCGCGCATCGTCCTTCACCTTCTGCATGTCCTTAAACGCGAAAACGCCGCGAGAGGCGTCGCCACTCTCTGCATCGGAGGAGGACAGGGAGGGGCCATGTTGGTGGAGAGGGAAAAATCCGCAGCCTGAAATTTAAAATATCTTTTGCCAGGCTCTTATTTTCGTCCTTCTCCCATTCCCACGATTTCCTTTACGTCTTTTTCAATCCTCATAAATATTTCCACCAGGCGGGGATCAAGCTGTTTGCCGGATTCCGCCTGGATCATGGAAATGGCCTCCTCGTGGGAGAAGGGGGGCTTATAGACCCTCTTGTTGGTCAAGGCGTCATAAACATCCGCTATGGCCATGATCCTGGCCTCCAGGGGTATTTCATCCCTCACCAATCCGGACGGATAACCGCCGCCGTTCCATTTCTCATGGTGGTGGAAGGCGATATTCCTTGCCGTTTCCAAAAAGGAGCTTCCCTTCAAGGACTTTTCGGCCTCCTCAATGGCCTTTCCTCCGCCGGCGGAATGGGCCTTCATCTCCTCGAATTCCTCGTTCGTAAGCTTCCCAGGCTTGTTCAGGATATGGTCCGGCACTCCCACCTTCCCTATATCGTGCAAAGGGGCGGACCTGTAAAGGTTTCCTATGAAATCAGAGGTCACCTGCTCCGAAAAACGCTCATCCAGGGACGCCGCGATGGCCAGGGCCATGCACAGGGCGCGGGTCCTCTCTATGTGAGCGCCGGTTTCCGGGTCGCGATACTCCGCCAGCTTGGCGAGTCCGATTAGAAGCGCCTCCTGGGTCTCTTCAATGGTCCTTGTCCTTTCCTTTACCTTCCGGTCCAGGTCCCTGTTCGCCTCCAATAATTTAAGCTCAAGACGCTTTTGTTCGGAAACCATGCGTTTGATCTTCACGTTAACGCTTACCCTCGCGATAAGTTCCTCCTGATTGAAGGGCTTATTCACGTAATCATTGGCGCCGGCTTCAAAAATCCTGGAGATGTTCTCCTGGCCCTTCAGCGTTGTCACGACAAGGATGGGGACGAAACGCGAGTCCATCTTTTTCTTGATTTCCCTGCACGCGGTAATGCCGTCCATGACCGGCATTTCAACGTCAAGGAGGACGATGTCCGGGTCTATGCCGGAAACGGACTCCAGCGCCTCCAGGCCGTTCACCTTGAGAAAAAGTTCGTATTGGCCGCCGGAAAAGATATGGCGGTACATGGATCTCACCGTCCGGCTGTCATCCGCTATAAGTATTTTAATGGGGTGTTGTTCCATAAGTAGATTTTTCTCCAGGCGCTGGACGGCAGGCGAAGACCAGGAGGCCGAAGGCCACCCATGTCAACTCCCGCAGGCGGCGGACAAGCCCCAGGGCCAGTCCGGTGGCCGGGTCTATGGATAATAGATTAAATATAAAAATCTTGCCCCCTTCCTGTGTGCCTACCCCGCCGGGAATAAAGAAAAGGGCTGTGTTTATGATAAGGGAAAGGACCTCTATGATAAGGGCGACGGAAAGCGTCGCCTTCTCCACCCCCAGGAAAAGAAGAATCAAATAGATCTCCAGGAATCCCACCATCCACCCAATGGTGAAAAAGATAAGAGACAGGAAAAATTTGAATTTCCGGCTGGAGTAAAACTCCCTAAGCCCCAGGTCCAGGTCGTCAAAATGGACTATCTTTTCCTTGTGCCTGGCCGGGATGGCGAAGAGCCTTCTTTCCACGAATCTCATCATCGGCCCGAAAAGGCCCCTGTGTTGCGCAAGGAGCAGGAACACGCATAAAAGAAAAAATAATGTGATGGCGGACATGACGCCCCTTTTGAACTCCAAGGAGAAGTGCTCGTTGTTGATGGTCAATAACATCCCTGCCATGACAAAGAAGGCCAGGGAAATGGTCTTGATGGTCCTGGCCGCGATAACGGAGCCCAGGGCCTGGACGCCTCCTAAATCCTTACGCAGGGAAAGGGCCTTCAATGGCTCCCCCCCCATTTGTCCTCCGGGTATTATATAGTTGAATGCCTCCCCCAGCAGGTGAATTTGAAATAGGTTTTGAAACGGAGAAGATTTTCCGGAAAACGCGAACTTCCAGCCATAGACGAAGAGCGCCTGCTGCATGCCCGCCGGAAACAGGAGAATAAGCGGAAGGCGCCACCCCATTTTGTAAATTTGGTCCATCACATGCCCGGCCCCGATCTTTTTGACAAGATAGATCAATATGGCTAGCCCCAGGATGAAAAAAAATAATTTAAGTTTCCTGGCGTGTTTCATCAATTGTACCGCATGGGAATTTTCATTTTTTGTTTATAAATCAAACAGTCGCATAATAGCGGCATCAGACAGTAGTCATTGGTCAATAGTCATTGGTCATTGGTCATTGGTCATTGATAAGCAGGAAGACGCCCTAATGGCCAGTGGCCAATGACTAATAAGTCCGCCAGAAGGGCGGTAAGTTCTTTTCTCCGCGTCCTTCGCGAACTCAGCGGTTAAAAAACGAATTCAGATATTTGTTTTCGTGGTTTGCAGAATCCGGCAAAGGCAGTCCATGAGGGTTTTCTTGAGAAAGGGCTTATCTATAAAACCAGCGGCCCCCAGGTCCAAGGCCCCCTTTACCTTTTCCCTGTCTCCGAACCCGGACATGACAACTACCCGGGTCCGGAGTTTTTCCGCTTTTTCGATCTCCTTGATCTTTCGAAGCAAGGTCAATCCGTCCATCACCGGCATGAAAATGTCAGTTAAGACAATTGTATAGGGGTCCCTTTTCCCGGCCATCTCCTTGAAAGACGCCAGGGCCTCCATCGGGTCCCCAAAAATGGAGAGCCTTTGTCCTGGGAAAAATCTGGAAAGGACGTTGGTTATGACCTCTTCATCGTCCACTACCATGATCCGTTCTTTTTTCAGGGCCTCCTCCAGCTCTTCCGGACCCCATTTCAAGCCTGTTGATTTTTGCATAAAAGATCGTTGTCCGTTATCCGTGGCCGTTGTCCGTTATCCGTGGCCGTTGTCCGTGGCCGTTATCCGTGGCCGTTATCCGTGGCCGTTGTTCGTTATTTCCTTTTACGGACACGCCTCACGGACACGAATAACGATTTTTTACGGACACGAATCCCGGTTTTTTTACGGACACGATTAATATACCCCAAATCCCTGGAAAGTAAAAGTTGACGTCTCTAAAAACAAAGTAACTACTCAGGTTGTTTAGACTGTAGTCTATTAGGACTGCGCAAAGAACGAATCAAGGATCCCAACACCTTTTCTGAGCTTTGTGTGATCTCGCATGTTTCTTCCTCCCTATCCACCTAAATACCTACAGACTATCCACCTGAGTAGTTACAAAACAAAAAAGCCCCGGGGAAAATTTCCCCGGGGCATTAATTGCTGCGGATATTCATCCGTTTTCATTAAAGATCAAACCTCTTAACTCATCAGCTCGAGAAGCCAGTTTCACCATTTCTTCGGACGGGATCTGGCGAATGACCTCCTTGGTTTCCTTATTAATGACCTGCACGATCACTTGCCCGGACTTGTCATCAACCTGAAACCGGAGTTGGCTGTTCATCACTTTCGCCATATCGTTGGACTTATCCACGGCTTTTTCCAGGGACATGGGGCTTTCCTTCCTGTTCCCTTGGTTTGCCTTTTTAGCCACTTCCACTCGGTCCGCGTCTTGTTTGAAAACAGCCCTGGCTTGACCAGCCTGTTGACTTAATTCCGGCTTGATCGCGTCCCTTAGGGCCACGCTTTGAGGAATCATTGCTATTACCTCCTTTTTTTGATTTTGCCCGTGGAGAAGGGAAAACCCTTCCACGCCAGGCATAAATCAAGGATAAATTAACCGAGTAGTTGTAAAACGGCCTGTGGCAGGATGTTTGCCTGGGCAAGCATCGCGGTGGCGGCCTGTGTCAGGATCTGGTTCTTGGTGAAGTTCGCCATTTCCGTTGCGAAGTCGACGTCCTCGATCTGGGACCGCGCTGCTGAATAGTTTTCCGACGTGATGCCAAGATGGTCGAAGGCGAACCGGAGCCTGTTCTGGACCGCGCCCAAATTACCTCTGTTGGCGACCACCTTATTTATGGCGGAGTCAAGGACCGCCAGGGAGGTGGTTGCCCCGGATGAGGTCGTAACCGACAAGTTGCTGAGGCCCAATCCGGCTGCATCCAGGTCCCCGATGTTCGCTTGGGAGTTCAGTGAAAGCTGGGAAGTGGAGGCTGCGGTCAAGCCGACTTGCAGCACAACAGAGGTGGCGGCGGAAGAGGCCAGGGCGCCGTTCAAGAGGAACTGCCCGTTGAACTCACCTATGTCCGAGAGACGCTGAATTTCACTTCTAAGCGATGAGAACTCGTTATTGATGGTTGTCCGTTCAACGCTTCCTACTGACGCGTTTGAGCTCTGCATGGCCAGGTCCTTCATACGGCTCAGGATGTCCATGTCGATCTTCAAGGCGCCGTCAGCCACCTGAATCATGTTCACGCCGTCGTTTATGTTCCTTTGGGCCTGCATGAAACCGTTGATATCGGTCTTTAAGGAACTGGCGATCGCCAATCCGGCTGCGTCTTCCGCTGCTTCGGTTATTCTTAAACCGGATGAGAGTTTTTTAAGGGATTTTTCCAGGTTGGAATTGACTTTCGCCAGGTTCCTGCTGGCGAACATTGCGGTAATATTAGTATTTATCTGTAAACCCATGATGTATCCTCCTTGAATTAAGACCCTTTAAAGAGTCTGTCGGGCTTCCTTGCCCATTGTTATGGAAAAATTTGGACCCTTTTGTTCATTTTCGCGGCTTGCGCCGCCCTTCCCTCTTCTTTCCTCACCTCCTTTTTTCAAAAATTTCAAAAGGACCTGTTTAATGATCTGTATTAATTATCGGTGGGGGAGAAAAAAAACATTAGGGTTTTTTCAAGGAAGAGGATAGTGACGGGAATTCCGGATTGCTGATTTACAGCCAACGCTTCGAGGTGAATAGATGGCGGGAGGGAACTTAATGCCCTTCGGGGGACTTTAAAGACCTTAACATCGAACATTGAACGTCCAACATCGAACGTCGAAAAAGGAATAAAGGATTTAACACACTTCGATGTTGGAAGTTCGACGTTCAATGTTCGATGTTCAAGTTTTTCCCTCCTGGATATTTTACATCTAAGATTCGGAATAAAACGTTCAAGCCTTCTCTATGGTCAAACGAAAAGTTTTTTCGTCTTCTTTCCGGACTTTAATTATTTTATGGCCTTCCTCCTTCACGCTGATCGGAACGCTCCGCATGGACTCCCCGGCGGGCAAAGTCACTTCCAGCGTTTGTCCTGGCGCCAATTCTTCCAATTTCATTTTTGTCTTTACAAAAGTCATGGGGCAAACCTCGCTTCGGAGGTCCAACTCCGCGTCCGCTTTTTTTTCTTCCATTATCTTTCCTCCTCAACAAGTGAAGTCATTGGTCAATGGTCATTTGTCATTGGTAAACAGGAAAACGCCTCAATGACCAATGGCCAATGACCAATGGCCAATGACTATGCTTTTTATAATCTTTCAAGCAGGCTTTTTTTATTACTCTCGAATTCGTCTTCGGTTATCAGGCCGTCCATTCTGAACAGGTTCAATAGCTTCAATTCATCCGGAACGGACAGGGACCTTTTTTCAGCCATCAATGCCTTGGCCTTGCGTTGGTAATCGTTTTCGGAGATAAGCCGGTCCTTTTTCATTTTTTTCAGGTCCTGATACCTTTCCAGTACGCTGCCTTTTTCATTTTCCTGGGTTTTTCCTTCCGGGCCGGTTTCCTGGCCGGGTTCGCCGCCTCCTCCCTTGAGCCCTGCCACCTTATAATAACTTAACCTGACCATCAAGAAATCCCCTTGCTGGTATTTCGATATAATTCCGGCTTCAGTGAACAGCTTTTGGCCTTTTTGCGGTTCAAGCCTCCAGTTGGGCAATTGATTTTCATCCTTTTCCCACGAGCGTTTATATGGATCCTTGTAATCATAGGAAAGACCGTTTATCCAGTTGAAATCCCAATACATGGTTTCCCCCGCTATAAAGGCAAATCCCATGGTCTTCGAATTTCCTTCCACGACATTGAAATGAACCGCTTCCACAATTTTTGCCTTTTTAAAGGTGTTTGATAAATCCACGGCCAGTTGGCGGCTCACGTTTTCGGAGAATACGGGCTTTGGTTTCCCGAAGATTCCAAACCTGTCCCACTCGGAATAATATATGGACTGAAGGATCGCGCACATCTCGCTTTCGGAAAAGGAAAAGGGATGGTTAAGGCCGTCACGGAATTTTTCCGGGACGTTTCTGGAAACCTTCCTTGTCAGGACTTGAACCTGAATCGGTGATTGGCCGGATGTCGAGGGGCTTTTCTTGCGGGAAATTTTCGTCGGTGGGTCGGCATCGTACTGTTTAGAGGCGCAAGAAACCTGAAGGAAAAAAGAGCAAAAAACGCAAGAAAAGAAAATAATCCTTATTTTAGAAGACATAATGAAACCTGAATTTTTCATTTTAATAACTTTTTCCGTAAAACCGTTCGCGTAGTGTCATGGAAAACGCCGCCAAGCTCAATTGCAGAGGGAGTTACATCCCCCTTGGTCCCCCTTGTTAAGGGGGAATTAAAACAGATACCCTTTTATAGGCGCTACTGGATTCCCCCTTATCAAAGGGGGACCAAGGGGGATGTAAAAACCAGCGAATGAAGCTCTCCCTGGTTTTTCATGGCCACGCCGCAAACGGGTACAAAATCTAAAATCACAAATCTAAAATAATATCCTTGATTTATGGCAATCAGCTTACCATAACCATTGATTGTTATCCAATCTTCATATTATTACGTTCAGAAATTTGCGTTTTCCGCTTTAAATAAAATCAGCGTTGAATGCAAAAAGAAATTTATTTTGGTTGCGGCCATGTCGCGCTCCAGGAAGCGGTTTAAAATTTGCGCGGAAAACGCAAATTTCTGAACGTAATAATATAAGGTTTGATTTTTTTATGTTCCTGTCCTATACTTTCTAATCCGCCTAATCCCCCTGTGGAGATAGAAAATGGAAAAAAAATCATGCTTCAGGGGAGGACTTGTCCTCCTGATTGTCCTCGCAATCGGTTTTTTATGGTTTCAGGATCTTGTCAAGAAGCAGCTCGTGGAACACACCAAGGATTCCGCTAAGTATATCGCCACCCAGATACTGGCGGACAGGAAGTGGGCCGCGTTCAGGCATAAGGAAGGGTCCCTGACCCTTCTGCCGGCCCAGGTCACGCGGGAAACCACTTCCATAGCCAGCGAGTCGGGCGACTTCAATGTCCGCCTTACCTCCCGCCGTCCGGTCAATCCCAAGAACGCGGCCAAGGATTCCTTTGAAAACATGGCCCTGGAAGAGATAGAAAGAGGAAAGGACTCCTTCGAAATCATTGAAGGAAAAGGAAACCAAAAAGTCTTTCGCAAGGCATTGGCTGATAAGGCGACGGCGGACAGTTGCGTTGACCCTAAATGCCACCCAGGGAAAAAACTCGGGGACGCTCTTGGCGCCCTGAGCATAACCGTCCCCCTCTGGAAAGCGGATAGGGACGCTGGTTTTAATTCCGTCTTTTTAATCATTTTTTGGCTGGGCCTCGGCGGATTATGGTGGCTTTTCAACGCCATGGGAAAAAAGAAAGACGCTTCGGGAAAAGTCGCCCTTCTCCTTTCCCTGCAAAAGAAAGAGGCTGGGGCGGAATCCCTGGCCAGGAAAATTCTCGTCCCCACGGTTATTTCATTGATCGCCGGATTTGGAATCCTTTTGCTCATTAATTTGAGAACCGGCGAGGAAAACATAATGGGGGAGGGCAGAAGGAAATCCGACTTGATGGCGGTGAGCATCATAAAAAGTCTGCAAAGCATGATGCTTAACGGCCACGCCCTTGAGGTAAAACAGTGGTACGAAGACCTGGCGTCCATAGACAAGAAAGAGGCCAAATTCATTCAAATTTTGCGCCTGAACGGGGACGAGGCATTCAGTGACGACCATACCATTAAGGAAGTAAACCATCATTTGGAGGCCGAGGCATTCGCTCCGCGCGGAAAAGAGGAACATCGCGAAAAAGTGCCGTTCGACCAGGCAAAATTCCTTGAGGCCAACAGGACCAAGAAAAAAGTTTATTATTTTGAAAACATTGGAGGCGAGGAACTCCTGACCCAATTTACCCCTATTGAAAATCTTGAGCAGTGCCACCAATGCCACGGATCGGAACATGGGATCAGGGGGGTCTTGAGAATTTCCACTCCCATCCTGGAAGTGCAAGAGAAAATCTCCAAGACCCGCCGGAACTCCATAATTATCGCGTTTTTAGTCACCGTGGCCACCTTCCTGCTCATAGGCTGGCTCGTCCGGAGAAGGGCAACCGAGCCCGTGACCCTTTTGATGGGAGCTATCCAGGAAATCGCCACCGGTAATCTGACACAGAAGATTGATTTCGAGTCCAGGGATGAGATAGGACGGCTCGCTGAGAACGTCAATAAGATGGTTGCCGACATGAACCAGGCCCTTACCCAAGTGGTTTCGACATCCGGGAAAGTATCCAATTCCATAGTGGATTTGGCTGAATCTTCCAACCGGATATTAGACGGCTCCAGGGAGCAATCTAATAAGACCGGGCAGGTCGCGGCCGCCATGGAAGAGATGTCCGCCACTGTAAACGAGGTTGCGCAGAATGCCAGCAACGTGGCCGGGGCCGCCAAAAACGCCACCAGCGTAGCAATGGAGGGAGGGGAAATCGTCCGGAAAACCATAGAGGGCATGGAAAAAATTTCCAGGACGGTTGAAAATTCCTCGGCAATCATGAAAGGACTTGGAAAATCCTCGGAAAAAATAGGAGACATCGTCAAGGTCATTGACGATATAGCGGACCAAACCAACCTGCTGGCCCTTAACGCGGCTATCGAGGCGGCGCGCGCCGGCGAGCAGGGAAGAGGGTTCGCCGTGGTCGCTGATGAAGTCAGGAAGCTTGCGGAAAGGACAACCACGGCCACCAAGGAAATCGCGCAGATGATCAATGAAATCCAGAAAGAGACTTACAACGCCGTGAACGCCATGGCCGAAGGAACTGACCAGGTCCAGGACGGGACCGATCTCGCGAGAAAAGCAGGCAGTTCCCTGGAGGAAATCGTTTCCGCTGTCAATAAGGTCTCGGACATGATTTCCCAGATCGCCACTGCCGTGGAGCAGCAATCCGCCGCCACGGAAGAGATAACGAACAACATCGCGACTATTTCCAAAGTCAGCGAGGAGGCGGAGAAAAAGGCCGAACAGTCCTCTAATACCTGTAAAGAGGTGGAGGCCCTCGCGCAGGAATTGAAAAAATCAGTTGCGAAATTTAAATTGAATTAACGCCCTTAGGAAAGTATGTCATGAGCCATGGGTGGTGAGCCATGCGCTCATGGCACATGACACATGTACTGTGAACTTAACGCCCTTCGGGCGGACTTTAAGGAATTGAACATCGAACATCCAACATTGAACGTCGAACGTCGAAAAAGGAAGAAAGGATTTAAAACGTAAAATGAATTTTTCTTACTTCGATGTTGGGCGTTCGATGTTCGACGTTGGACGTTCAATGTTGGACGTTCAATGTTCGATGTTGGACGTTCAGTTTTTTCCTCTTCCGCATTTAGCGTCTCGTTGATTTATAAGCGAAAAAAATGGAAACACCTATACTATTGAACCGATTCCGTGGACTGTCCTTAATTTTTCTGGCGCTTTTAGCTTTAGGGCAAGGCGCGTTGGCTCCTGCGTCAGCCGTGACGCCGGATGAGGAAAACAATGTCTCCGTCTACAAGGAAAGAAGCGGCGGGGTTGTCAATATCACCAGCACAGCCATAGGATACGACTATTTTTATAATCCCGTTCCCACCAGCGGGGCCGGGTCCGGAATAGTTATAGATAAAAAAGGGCATATAGTCACCAACAACCACGTGATCAGGAACGCCCAGAGGCTGGAGGTAACCCTTTCAGATGGCAGCAAATGGCTGGCCAATTTGGTTGGCACGGACCCTAAAAACGATATCGCCGTAATTTCCATAGATTCTCCGGCTGACAAATTAAGTCCTGTTCCCTTCGGCGACTCCGCTCATCTGGAAGTCGGCCAAAAGGTATTGGCCATTGGGAACCCCTTCGGGTTACAAGGCACCTTGACCACCGGAATCATAAGTTCCCTGGTAAGGACCCTCAGGACCGAGGAAGGGGTGACCATGGAAAATATCATTCAAACCGACGCCGCCATAAATCCCGGCAATTCCGGGGGACCTCTCCTGAACACCGCCGGGGAACTTATAGGGGTCAACACCGCCATATTCAGCCCCTCCGGCGGGAACGTTGGAATAGGTTTCGCGGTCCCGGTGAGCGTGGTCAAGAAGATCGTGCCCCAACTGATTTCCAAGGGCTATGTATCCCATCCATGGCTTGGCGTGACAGTGCAGACCCTCAGCCCGGAAATAGCGGATTCTCTAGGAATCAAGTCCAGGAAGGGGGCCATAGTGGTGCAAGTGGTGGCCGGGGGGCCGGCGGACAAGGCGGGCCTCATCGGTGGCCAAAGGACCGTTCGCGTTGGGAACACCATAGTGGTCGTGGGCGGCGACATCATTCTGGAAATGGACGGGAAGCCGGTGGAGGAAGCTCAACAAATGATTAGAAGCATTTCCGAAAAAGAGGCCGGGGACAAGATTTCCCTGGTCTTGCTCCGCCAGGGTAAACGCCTGGATATCACGGCCGCGCTCGGAGAAGCGCCAAGGTAATCCATAAGGCCCCGCCAATAGCTGAAATTCCTATATAATCAAAAAATTTTTGTATCTATGCAGCTAACCGCAAAGACGCAAAGTTCGCAAAGGAAAGCTTGGCAAGAAAAAACAAAAAAGAGATTTTTATCATGGACGTTGGGGCGACCGGCCGGTCGCCCGTGCGAATTTCTTAAATTTTTTTCTCTCCAAAATTCACTTTGCGCTCTTTGCGTCTTTGCGGTGAATAGTTGCATCCGGAATAAAAAAAAGGATGGGCATGGAAACAGCAAAACCAAAAACGAAAAAAAAGGGCGACAGGCAGCATGTGAGGCTGGATATCTCCTTTCCCATGGAGTTCACTGTCATCGAAAAGGATGAGTACCAATTAAAGAGAAAAAGCTATCTGAAGGAAAAAACCGTGGACAGGGTGGAAACCGGGGCGCGGCCGGTTCGGGTGTCTCCGCATGATCCAGTGGATGGCAGTATTCTTAATAAACTGGACCCGGACATAGCCGAGGTATGGGTGTATCAGATAAGAATGCTGGTTTCATTGGAGAAGAAGCTGGACCAACTCCTTCGCCTTATGAAGGGGCCGGGAGTCGATGTGGAAAAAGGGGATTGGCGGGAAGGAGTATGCGGGAATATCGCGGGTAACGGCATGGCCTTTTTCTGCGATGAAAGATTAAAGTCCGGCGCCTTGCTTGAAATAATGATGACTCTTCCCAAGCTCCCGCCCATTTCAATAGGCGTTATTGGAATAATAATCAAGTCCGAAGCAGCGGACGAGGCCGGGGCGAAAGGAAAATATTTGGTAGCGGTGAAGTTCGCCGCTATAAATGAAGACGACAGGGAAGAGATTATTTCCTTTGTGCTGAAAAGGCTTAGGGAGCGATTAAAATTAACGAAGAAAGGGGTTTAAGATTTCATGGAAATAGGAAGAATCCTCGGTATAGTCAGCGGTTTAACCGCGATGCTTATTTCTATCTTTTTAGAAGGAGGGCAGGTCATTGCCTATATGAATCTGTCCGCGTTTATAATTATCGCGGGGGGGTGTTTCGGGGCGGTTTTATTGGCCGTCGGCGGGGATGAAATAAAAAGAGCACCCCGCCTGTTCATGGTGGCCATGTCCGCCGGCAATGACCCGGACCCCAAAATGCTCATAAAGATATTGATGGATCTTACCAATATAGTCAGAAAGGAAGGATACAAGGGGCTGGAATCGAAACTGAAGTCCATCAAGGACCCCTTCCTGAGAAGCGGCATAAAATTAGTCGTTGACGGAATGAGCGAGGACGCCATATCGGAGCTTATGGAATATGAGATACAAAATATTTCCAAAAGACACAAGAGCGGGGCGGAAGTCTTTAATATGCTGGGAGGGTACGCGCCCACCATGGGAATTATCGGAACGGTCCTGGGGCTTGTCAATATGTTGATGCACATGGGAGAGCTGGGCAGCGAGGGCCTTGGACACGCGGTGGCCGTGGCTTTCATCGCCACCCTGTACGGCATACTTTTCGCTAACTCCATATTCCTCCCGCTGGGATCGGCCCTTAAAATGAAAAGCGACAAGGAACTGGCATACAAAAAGGCCATAGTGAAGGCCATCCTCTTGCTGCATGCCGGCGAAAATCCGCGCGTTCTGGAAGACAAGGTTAAATCAATTCTTGGAATAAAATAGGAGATTGCAATGAGCGCTAAGGGAAAAGGGAAAAAGGCCGCGGCTAGTAGCGGCCATGATGACCACGGCGACGGAGGCGGCGGGGGGGGGCATGACGCCGGGGGGGGCTTGCGGTGGCTGCTTACTTACGCGGACATGATCACCCTCCTCCTGGTTTTTTTCATCATCATGTTCGTCATCTCGGACACCAATTCAAAAAAACTTGAGATGTTCGCTAAATCCGTGCAGAAGGGATTCCGCACTGAGAAGGGCAGGGCCAACGTAAAAAATGCGGCGCAGACCATAAACGAGGTCGCCAATGAAGAGTCAAAAGTTAAACAGGAAAAAATAGACCCGGAGGAACTTCTCAAGCAATTCACGGCCAGCTTTTCCCAGGAAGCCGGATATGGGTTTATTAACCTGGAAAGGGGAAAAAAAGGGGTCACCCTGAAAATGGAAAGCTCTTCTCTCTTCGCGACCGGCAGCGCGGATATCATGCCCGAAGCCGAGACCGCGTTAAAAAAGCTGGCCGGAGACCTGAAATATGTCCCCAATAGGATTTCAGTGGAAGGGCATACGGACGCGGTCGCCGACCGCGGCGGCAGGTTTCCAACTAATTGGGAGCTTTCCGCTATCCGGGCCGTCAATATCGTGCGATACCTGGTGGAGAAGGGCGGCGTGGACCCCCGCAAGATTTCCGCCGCGGCCTATGGCGAATATAAACCCATTGCCATCAATATGCCGCAAGTCGGCGCCGCTGAGAACAGAAGGGTGGAGATAATCATACTGGATGAGTTGTAATTAATTTTAAATTTGTGATTTTAGATTTAAGATTTAAGGCAGGAAAAAATTTTCGTAACCGTTCACAGGGATGTCATGAAAAAGCGTAGAAAGCCTCATTAGCGATTTTTTACATCCCCCTTGGTCCCCCTTTGCTAAGGGGGAATTAAACAGAGCCCATTTTAGGGGCGTTTCCCGTATTCCCCCTTAGCAAAGGGGGACCAAGGTGGATATGGTTTCCTTGGCAATTGAGCGTGAAGCCGTTTTCCATGACATCCCGTGAATGGTTACAAATTTTCTAAGTGAAAAATTGCGGCTGAATATTTATTCCGGCTTGTTAGGCTTGACTTCATGGAAGAGCAGCCAAAAACGGACGAGAAGGAAAAAAAGAAAAAAAAATCCACCTCGGTGGAAAGGGCCAAGGACATTGAAAGCTCATTCAACGTCCTTGAGGAGTGTTTGAATAAACTACGGAAGATATCCGGTCTTCCAACAATAGATAAAGCCGATTATAAAAAAACCGCCCAATCCAAAACAGAAAAAAAGGCGTTTAAATCCAAGGAAGAGAAAACTTTTTGGGAGCATCGGCAGATCAACCATTTCCGGGGCGATGCCCTTAGAAACGCTGTCGCCACATTAGGAGAAGAATTCACTAAAAGAAAGGAGAAGGCGGGAAAAATCGCCGCGCTCCTTCCCCTTATAGACTCGATTCAAGCCAATATTCAATCCATTCAGAAAGATTTGAAAAACTCCATTTCCTGCCGCGACAGGGAACTGAGCGAGGCCCAGGAAATCCTGGCCGAAAAAGAGCGCAAACTGCAGGCCCAAATGGCCCTTGGCGTAAAAGGGGACCTCAAGGACGATGAAACCGCGAAAAAAATGAAGGCCCTGTCCCATGTGCGCGATGAGGCCATTCACTCCAACATCCTGGCGATAGAAGCCGTTGAGGAGGCAATGGAGACCTTAGGGGAACTGAAAGCCATGTCCGGCATGGCCCCAATGCTCCTTTCGTATTATAAGGAATATGCCTTTGTATTATGGATGGGAGGCGCGGTTATCCTGGGAGGGTCCCTGCTATTTGTCTCCGCCTCCCTGGTCTACGAAAAAATCTCTTTAGCTCCGTCAAGGTCCAAGAAAATATCTCCCGCGAAAAAAGAACCAGCGGAGGGAATGGGCGCGGAGGCCCCGACAAAACAGATAGTAGTGGAGGAAGAAAGCCCCTCCCTCCCGGTTATGCCCATTCCCGATGTCGCAAGGGAAAAGGAATTGACACCAGACGAGTCATTTAATAAAATCTTGCTGAAAGAAAGCCCTTTCATACCGACATGCGAGAACAGCTATGTCGTGCTTGCCGATGAAAGTCTTGAGCAAGCCACTTTCGAAAAGGACGTTAAACATTATTTAGCATCAAAAAAATTTCCCGTGGAAGGGGACAGGGCAATTCAGGTTATCAAGGTCAGGGACGATAATGAAATGATCATGGCCTTTGAGAACGGGGCGGTCAACAGTCCTTATTGCGTTAATGGAAAACTTTTTCTCCCAAGGGATATAGGATATGATCTTGGAAGGTTCCCTGTGCTTCTGGCCGCCGGCATGGACCCAATGAGCGATAATGCCCGGCTTCTCATCAAGGAACAGATAGAGGCCGCCAAGGAAAAAATGGGAAAAAATCTTGTCATTCTCCTTCCGAAGTTATACCTTGGGAAAACCGTGGAAGCGAAGGCCGGCGAAAACCAGGAAAACCAGGAAAACCAGAAAAATCAGGAGGATCAGGAGTATAATGAGGCTGTTAACGAATATTGGGACCGCTACCTGCGGATAAAGTCAGCGGCCGAGGGAAAAATTCCAGGTAAAGTTAGAAGTGACTAAAGTTATAGAGCCTACGCATAAATTAAAAAACAACAAATCAATTTTAAAAAACCCAACAAAATCAATGAGTTAGGATTTTAGGGTCTATGGGTAAATTGAAAACCAGTAAATATAAACTTGTCAATTTTGAAGCAGTCCCATAA
>JACRGO010000203.1 GCA_016212295.1 Nitrospinota bacterium
AAGGGCGTGAATCACGGCAATATTGCAAGGGATTTTTAGGGCATTCCACCTTGGTTATAGTGCCGCTCAACAAAAATCTGCGTGGGTACAGGGTTTTATAAAACCCGGAACCCTGAACCTGAAACCGTGAACGGTTACAAAAATCCTTTGTCCTTGATTAACGAATGCCTTATTTCCCCCCATCAATCGTTACCATTGATCTTTCGGCCATTACCCATAATTTCCGAAAAGTAAAAAAAAGAGTGGGGCCATCGGTGAAGGTCCTAGCCGTGGTAAAATCCGACGGCTATGGACACGGCCTTGTCCAGGCGGCGAAACGGTTATCGTCCAGTTTCGGCGCGTCGCGGGACGAAGCAGCGGACGCCTTTGGCGTTTCGTTTGTCCAGGAGGGGATTACATTGAGAAAGGCGGGGGTAAAGGAACCGATCATGGTCCTTGGCGGCGCGCTGCATGGAGAAGAAGACGCGGTCCCGGTGCATTCCCTTGTCCCCTTCGTTTCCTCAATGGAAGGCATCCAAAGGTTGAATGCAGCAGGGAAAAAAGCCAGGCGCAAGATAAAGGTCCACATTAAAGCCGATACAGGGATGTCACGCTTGGGCATGCCTTTGAAGGAGGTCTTGCCCTCGCTCAGGGAATGCTCCAAGTTGAAGTTCATCAAGGTGGAAGGGCTGTGCACTCATTTCGCGTTTGCCTTCCTAAAGGACAAGAAAAAAAACCTCCGTCAATTGAAACGGTTTGACAACCTGGTCCAGGAAGTGAGAAAAGAGGGACATGCCATCCCGACGATCCACGCTTGCAACAGCGCCGGGATCTTCGCCTATCCAGAGGCCCATTATGACATGGTGCGCCCTGGAATAGTCCTCTACGGCTCCTCCCCCTTTGATTATCCCTTTCCTGGACTGGACCTCAAACCTGCCATGCGATGGACGACCCGCATCGTCCACATCCGTGAGCTCAAAAAAGGGGACACCGTCTCATACGGAGGAAATTTCACGGTCAGCAGGGACAGCAGGATCGCCGCCCTGCCCGTGGGATATGCACGGGGACTCTTTCGCAATCTTTCCGGCAGGATTCAAGTCCTGGTGCGCGGGAGGCGCGTCCAGCAGGTGGGGACCATCTGCATGGACTTCACCTCAATTGATGTTTCAGCCATTGATAATTGCCGCGTCGGCGAGGAGGCTATTCTCATCGGCTCGGAAAACGGAGAGGAAATCACCGCCTCGGAAATGGCCGGGAATTTAGGGTCCATCTCCTACGAAATCCATTGCCACGTTGGCAGCCTTGCGAAAAGAAGATACGTGAAATGACGGATAAAATAAAAATAATCACGGAGAACAGGAAGGCGTATCATGACTACCATATTCATGAGCGCATGGAGGCGGGCATGGTCCTGAAGGGCACGGAGATCAAGTCCCTGCGCATGGGGAAAGCCCACCTCAGAGACAGCTACGCGGAAATAAGAAACGAGGAGTTGTTCCTGGTGAGCTGCCATATAAGCCCTTATGATCCGGCCTCGCAGTTCAACCACGACCCCTTGCGCCGCAGGAAACTCCTGATGCACAAAAAGGAAATCCAAAAGCTCTTTGCTAGGATAGAGATCAAGGGATTCAGTCTCATTCCCCTGAAGATTTATTTCAAGGGCGGCATGGCGAAGGTAGAATTGGGAATAGCCACGGGGAAAAAGGAGTTTGACAAGAGGGAGTCCATAAAAAAGAAAGAGGCGGACATGGACATCGCCAAGGCGATGAAGCAAAGAGTGACATGAGCGCGGCAAGACGCCCCGAAATACGAATATAAAATATCGAACTCCAGCATTTCAAGACCACTGAAGCCCGTTTGAACACGCCTCTTCCAAGAAGGTCTTGAAAAACGGATATTCCTTGTCCTTGGCGCCTTGGATAAGGGCCAATGCCCGCATGTGCTGGGAATTTCTTTTGTCGCAGATATTTTGAAACACCTGCTCGCCTGTCAAATAACCGTCCCCGGTTAAAACCGATATCTTTTTGATCCTGCCCAGCAAGGCCCTGATGGTTTGAAAGATTTCAGCGGCCTTTTTGTTTGCCTTTTGCTGATAAAAAGGAAGGCCGGCGCTTTTTAAGAATCTGTATGCGTTAAAATAAGTATTGATTTTAAAAATAGCGTCAAGGATGGAATTTTTCATATCGATCATTTCCACTCCGGTCCTGTATTTAAGCAGATTCGAATCCAGTTCTTCGCAATCGCCGTCCAGAATGACCATATCCGCGGTTTCCTTGCATACCTGGGGAACTTTAGCCAGCATTTTTATCTCCTGTTCTTTAGGGGTTGGATTATTTTGGCGGTTTTCAAAAATTTAATGCTTTCCTGCTATAGGGCAATTCTAATGCCAAAGCAGAAACAAACGGCCAAATTCCCTGTCACATGGAGAAAATAAAGCCCAAGCTCAACAGAGCCCGCTAAATTACCCCGATCTTTAATAAACCCTCCTCCAAAAAAAGAATTTTTTTCCTGACGCCAAGGGAAAATTTTTCCTGCTTATCATCTGTACTCCTCGACTTGCCACTCGTTACTTCTCGGAACAAAGTGATTTGTCAGATTGCAAATGCCGCATGCATCATGTATCCTGCATCCTTTATCTTGCTCCCTGTCCCCTGCCCCCTTCCTTACCTAACCCTAAACCCCGCCTTCTCCCAGGCGCTGACGTCCTTAAGCTTATCACTAACCGGCTTGGGGCTTTTTTCAGGCCGGGGCCGGGCCGCCGGCGCCGGCTTCTTCCCGCCCTCTCCGCCTTTCGGGTCTGCCTCCTTTATTGACAGGGAAACGCGGTTTCTTCCCTTGTCCACTGAAAGGACCTTTACCTTCACCACCTGCCCCACCTTCACCACGTCCGCCGGGTCCTTCACATACCGGTTCGCCAGATGGCTTATGTGGACCAGACCGTCCTGGTGCACGCCGACGTCCACAAAGGCGCCGAAGGCGGTGACATTGGTTACTGTACCTTGCAAGATCAGCCCATCCTTGAGGTCGTCGATCTTGGTGATGTCCTCCCGGAACACCGCTGCCTGGAATTCCTTTCTGGGATCACGGCCCGGCTTTTTCAGTTCCTCTATTATGTCGGTAAGGGTCGGGAGGCCCACTTGGTCCGTTATATAACGCTTGAGGTCTATCGTTTCCAACAAGGACGCATTAGCCGCAAGCTGCTCTACGGTCGCGGACAAGTCCCTGGCCATGGATTCCACCAGACCGTATCTCTCCGGATGGACCCCGGTGTTGTCCAGGGGAAATTCCCCGGCGCGGATACGGAGAAATCCGGCGGCCTGCTCGTATGCCTTTGGTCCGAAACGGGGGACCTTAAGCAGTGCCTGGCGCGAGGGAAAGGGACCGTTAGCATCACGGAAATGGACAATTGCCTTTGCCAGGGCGTCGCTGACCCCGGCCACGTATGACAGCAGGGCGTAGGACGCAGTGTTCAGCTCCACGCCCACGTAATTAACGCACGACTCCACCACGGAGTCCAGGCCCTTTTTCAGTAAATTCTGGTTCACGTCGTGCTGATACTGCCCGACGCCGATGCTCTTTGGATCGATCTTCACAAGCTCCGCCAGCGGGTCCTGCGAGCGCCGCGCGATTGAGATGGCGCCCCGCACGGTAAGATCCAGGTCCGGGAACTCCTCCCTTGCAATGGGTGAGGCGGAATAGACGCTGGCCCCTGCCTCGTTCACCATCAGCGTCAAGACCTGCCGCCCGGCCTCGCGCAGCGTCTCGCGCGCGAATTGCTCCATCTCGCGCCCGGCTGTCCCGTTGCCTATGGCTATAAGCTCGATGGAATGCCGGTCCAGCAGGCGCAGCAGTTCCTTCTTCGCCTTTTCCTTTTGTCCATCCCCGCCCGTGTGCGGGTATATGGTCACGTGCTCCAGGAAACGCCCTGTTTCATCAACCGCGGCCAATTTGGAACCGGTGCGGAGTCCGGGGTCGATCCCAAGCGTCCGCTTGCTTCCAGCGGGCGGTTGCAGCAATAAATTCTTCAGATTTTCGGAAAAGACCCTGATGGCGGTTTCATCAGCGCTTTTTTTGGAGTCCAGCCGCACCTCCACCGCGATGGAAGGGGCAAGGAGTCTCTTGTAGGAATCTTCCGCCACCTTTTCCAGGAGCGATTCAAAAATGCTCTTCCCGAGAATCAGACGTCCCTTCAATCCATCCAGAATTTCCTCTTCCGGCGCGTCTATGGAAAGGACAAGGACCTCCTCATTCTCCCCTCGGCGCATGGCGAGCATGCGATGGGAAGGGATTTCCCTGACCGGTTCCTTGTAATCGTAATACATCTGGAACTTCGTGGCTTCTCCCTCCTTGCCTGAAGCCACCTTGGTCCGGAAAATCCCCTTTTCCTGGGTCAGACGCCTCGCAAAGGCCCGGACGTCGGCGTCCTCGCTCAACCGCTCCGCCAGGATGTAGCAGGCCCCTTCCAAGGCGGCCGCCTCGTCAGGGACCTCCTTTTCCGGGTTGACGTAGGGAAGGGCCGCCTCTTCAGGAGTCCCGGACCTTAATTCCTGGGCCGCCATGAGGTCCGCCAGCGGCTCAAGGCCCCGCTCCCTGGCTATTGTGGCCTTTGTGCGGCGCTTGGGTTTAAACGGTAGGTACAGGTCCTCCAGTTCCGTTTTCTTGCGGACCGCCTCCACTCTGGCCTTTAGTTCAGGGGTGAGCTTCCCCTGCTCCTCAACTGATTTCAAAACAGTGGCCTTGCGCTCCTGCAATTCCTGAAAATAGGCCAGGAGTTCTTCGATGTTCCGGACTTGCACCTCGTCCAGTTCCCCTGTCTGCTCCTTCCGGTAGCGGGCGATGAACGGAACGGTCCCGCCATCCAGAAGCAGGGCCGCTGTGTTTTGGACCTGGAAGGGCTTGAGCCCTGCCTCCTCCACTATGTAAACGAGAATTCGGGGTAGTTGCTCTTCAGAGACCGCCATTTGTATTTTCCTCAAGTAAAAAATAGCCGGTAATTTTTATTATTATGGCCTATAATACTACACCTGAATTTGATTCAGCCACTTTTTCCCGGCTTTTCCTGATAACGAATATGCAAAACTCGGCATGGCCGCGCTGTGGGAACCACACGGCAACGGATACCAACGCCGGGCTGGCATGGCGGACGACCGAAGGTGGCGCAATTACCTGAAAGGCGGAGGTGGACAGATGCGAGGCGGACCTGCAATTAACCATATCGAAATAGAATGCGCATAAAAATTCCCCGCCTTGGAGAGGCGGCGCGAACGAACTGCTAGCCAACGCGCGCAGAGCTTGCGCTTAAATATAAACTTTGTAGCGCACGGACAATTGAACCAAAAAAAAGCCTGCTGGTAAGCGTCTGGCTAAGCAGGCGGTTAGGTGTCTTATGCTGCCTGGTAAATTAAAGGGCGGAATGTCGGTTTTGGAATAGCTTTTCCGCTTTTATTTGCTGTTTCCAGCCATGTTTTTTTGGCTTTTAAAACCTCTTCGAGCGCTGCCTTGGGGGTGGAGCCAAATGCTGAACAATATTTCAGATCAGGAATATCGGCTATATAGCCTTCGTCTTCTTCGCTGTAAAAAATGTTAATATGATAATCTTTCACTATTTTTCCTCCATTTGAAGGTTATACTTCTCTATAAGTTTCAGTAGTTGCCTGATTTGATACGGTTTGGCCCTTCCTTCAATTCAGCCGAGCCTAAAACCGAATGCTACCGCACAGGACCGGGCTTCTTTAAACCGGATATTTTTCGATCCGGAAAGCAATTTTTTGAACAATTTTTGCTTGTTCACTGTGTTTTCTTATTATTTCAATTTCAGGTTCTTATTTCATGCCCGTTAGCCAGTAGCTAACGCAACACTTACTACTGGCGAAAGGTGACGTCTTCATGAATGCCTATTGAATGGGAGTAGAATATCGTGTCAAAAAAGGATAATCAAGTAAAACCGTCATTCAGAGACAGAGCTCCAGT